>CAZUBB010000018.1:13041-36574 GCA_964618485.1 uncultured Pirellulales bacterium | reverse complement strand
GACCACCGAGCGGCCGCGCGTCGATTCCGATTCGACGAAGTCAAGCTGTCCGAGCTGCTGGCAGGCGCGTTCGATCGGGTTGGTCACTTCTTGCGCCACTTCCTCGGCGCTCGCGCCGGGATAGGGCGTAACGATCAGCGCCTGCTTGATCGTGAACTCGGGGTCTTCGAGCCGGCCGATGTTGTTGTACGCGACCGCGCCGCCGACCAGGATCATCGCCATGGCGACGAACACGATGCGGTTGTACTTAACGGACAGAACGCCAGGGTTCATTCGGCGCCGCCTCCCAGCGCGTCGCCGAGATCGCGGACTCGCATTCCTTCACGCAGGAAGGTCGCCCCCACGGCGGCGATGCGATCGCCCGGCTGGAGACCTTCGACAATCTCCACATCGCCTCCGAGCGCCTGGCCGAGCTTGACTTCGCGGCCGGTGACTTTGCCTTCGGATGAACCTTTCTGAAGCGCCACGAGCCACACGACTTGTGCTCCCTGGGGCGTGCGCCACACGGACGACACCGGCACCATGATCGGCGTGCCAAGAATGGAAGCGCGGCGGTACACCGCGGTCACCGTCGCCGACATGCCGGGCAATACTTGAATTGCCGTGGGCGCTTGCATCGTCACGCGGACTTGAAAGGTCTGCGTCGTGGGATCGGCCGCCTGCGCCATCTCGCGAATTTCCACGGGGAACCGCAGTCCCGGCGCGCCGCTGAACTCGGCCGTCATGGAGACGATCTCCGCGGTCCGCAGGTCGGCGGCCATCACGGCTTCGGGAACATCGAGCACAATCTCAACTTCGTCCACGTCCTGGAAGCGGACGATCGGCTGCTTGGCCTGAACGTTCTGATTTTGTTCGACGAGTCGCCGGGCGATGACGCCGTTGTACGGGGCGCGGAGCGTGGAGTCTTCCAGCCTTAACTCCGCAGTGACGACTTGCGCTTCAAGTCCGCGAACCACAGCCTCTTGCGCTTCGACATCCTCCTCGCGAGCGATCGAGGCCATCTCCAGAAGTTGAACCGCCGCCTTGTAGTCTTGCTGAGCGACGTTGTAGTTGGTTTCGGACAAATCGTAGTCAGCCTGCGAAACGGCTTTGCGCGGCAACAGGCGCACGTTGCGATCGTGCTCGATGCGGGCGTTCGCAAGCCGGGCCTCGGCGGAGCGCACGGCGGTCTCGCGGCGGAGGCGCTCTTCTGGCCGTTCGCCGGACCGCAGCGAACGCAACTGGGCGCGGGCCTGATCGAGTTGCGATCGGGCGGCATCAAGCGGATTCTGAAAATCCTCTTGCCGGAGCTGCGCGATCACGTCACCTTTGGCGACTTGCTGCCCTTCCTTGACCGGCAAGCTGACAATCAGCCCGGGGACCTGGAACGCAAGCTCGACGCGACGCGAGGCGTCGACGCGGCCGGGAAAGGTTCGTACCTGCGTCTCGGCCCCGGCGGCGACCACCAGTGTCCGGACGGGCCGCACCGGCTCTTCCACCGGCGGCTTCTCCTTCGCACAACCCAAGGCCAGCGGCAGCAGCACCACGAGCAGCCGCCCGGGAAACATCCTCCGGGGCCGGCGCGGTGAGCCAGGCATCATAGCATCCTTCCAGTTCAGATTGCGGGCGGCGAAACTATGCATTCCAACGACGCCGTCAACTCCAGACGAAACGGCGCACCCGGTTGGTCGGAAGCCCAGGGCGATCGCCACGATTTTCAAGAATAGTCCACGCTGACGCGCACCCGGCGCGGCATCCATGACAAATCCAGCGGGAAGTCCTGACGGCCAAGCAACTTTTTATCACCGGGGTTCCGTATTGGGAAGCAGGGCGGCGTCAGATTGTAGGGGATAAGCGCCCAGCGGACGCCCGACGCGATACCAGCCCGACGCGCTAGCGAGGGAGAGCTGACCTTGCGCGTCGCGCGAGTGTGTTACAATCGGTCCCGGAGGGACTTCTCCCTTCGCGGATTTCAAATCGATTCCCACGACCACGAAACCACTCCGATGTTCGGCACGTCGAAGCATAAGTTCTTGGCGCTGTTCCCGTTCATTCTGCCGGGTGCGATGGCGTTCCGCCTGGTTGCGGACGAACCTGCCGCGACGACAGCCGGCAGCAAGTCTCGCGGTGCGAAGCCGATTGCGCCGGCCGTTTCTACGGACTCGGGGCTGTTGTTGGAACCGCCGCTCGACCTCGACTGGTTTACGCGCGATAAGTTCCTCGCCGAGATCTCGACGATTGGCGCCGAGAAGATCAACAAGCCGTGGACCTCCCCAGTCGTCACGCTGCCGCCGCACGCACGGGCCGATGCGCACGGACTCACCGAGGACGAAGTCAAAGATTACATGCGGCAAGCGAAGGCGATGTTTGACCGCGGCGAAGCCATTCCCGTATCGGACGCCGGCCTGATCAGCACGCAAGAAGACGTCATTCGCGAGCCGATGCTGAATCACATCGCGGCGTTTGAAAATGCGGCGGCGCGCGTCTACCTGCTGGTGCAGCGCACCGCCTCCGGCAAGGACTGGGGTTACTTTTCAATCGTTCAGGACATGACGGTCGACCCGCCGATCGATTATTTCTCGCAGATTCATCCCGATCGCGTGCAATTCGAGGCCACGAGCTGTTTCAAGTGTCATTCCTCGGGACCGCTGGCGATTCATCCGGCCCGAGAGGATTTGGTGCTCGACGCTCAACTCGCGGCCGCCTTGAGCGAACATATTGCCGAGCAACCGCGATCGCGCTTCCATTTTCCCGCGTATTCGCCGCGCCCGGAAACCGGCCAGGAACTAGCGCTGGACTTCTGCACGGAATGCCATGAGAAAGACGGAATCCGCGCGCCGCTCTATCAATTGCAATCGCACACGATCCGGGTGCTGGTGGACTTTGGCTATATGCCGCCGCAAGGCAGGCTGAGCCCCGAAGAAATTGCCGAGCTCAAAGCGTGGCTGGAAGAAGAAACGCACGACAAGGAATAAAGAATGGTCGCGAGCAAACAAACGTCCAAGGGCGCTTCGCGTAAGCAACCTCCCACGAAAAAGGCCGCTAATCCCGCTGCGGCGGACCGCGCCTCCGGAAGGGCCGCCTCGGTTCTGATCGACGAGCGGATTCGCGAGCTTGGCGACTGGCGCGGAGCGACCTTGGCCCGCATGCGACAGTTAATCCTGCACGTCGACGGCGAGATCGTCGAGGAGTGGAAGTGGATGGGCACTCCGGTCTGGTCGCTTCACGGGAATCTTTGCACCGGTGAGACGTACAAGAAAGTCGTGAAGCTCACTTTCGCGCACGGTGCAAAGCTTCCAGATCCCGCGGGCCTCTTTAACTCCAGCCTGGATGGCAATACGCGCCGCGCGATCGACATCCAGGAAGGCGAGTCAGTTAACGCGAAAGCGTTCAAAGCGCTCATCAAGGCCGCTATTGCCCACAATGCGGCGTCAACCACGAAGCCGAGAACGCGCGAAAAGGAAACTTCGCCAATCAAGTCTCCGAAAAGCAAAACGGCAGCCGTAGTGCTGCTCTCCGGCGGTAACCCGCAGATTGCGAAGGCGGACGGCGACGCACCGGTGCAGGCATACATCCAGGCGATGCCCGGATGGAAACGAGCCGTCGGGAAGCAACTTGATGCGCTCATTACGCGATGTGTTCCGAAGGTGCGCAAGGCCGTCAAATGGAACTCGCCGTTCTATGGCGTCGAAGACCGAGGCTGGTTCCTGTCGTATCACGTCTTCGCGAAGTTCGTCAAAGTGACGTTCTTCAACGGCGCTTCACTGGAACCGCTCCCGCCCGGCGGCACGGAGAAAAGTAAGGACGCCCGCTGGCTCGATATCCGCGAATGCGATGCGCTCGATGAGAAGCAGTTGATGAAATGGATCAAACAGTCCGCAGCGCTGCCGGGCTGGACGCCTTAGCGGTCTCTTCAATGGCGCTCGAATCGTGTGACACGACGCAATCGGAACGCTATCGAGCTCCGCCCCAACGAAAACGGCCTCCGTGAGGGAACTCACGGAGGCCGCGAACGGATTGATATGCATCGCTGGCGTTATCGCCGAGCGCCGCGAGTCGTTTCCTTTACTTCTTCCAGCGACGCACAGCGCAGACGCCGGCCAGGCCGAACGCCAGCAAGGCGAACGTGCCAGGTTCCGGCACCGGCGACGGGGAGACGAACCCGAAGTTGTTCCGCACGCCGTTCAGGTCGTCCAGGTCGACGACGCCGTCGAACGGGAAGGCATCCCCCGGCGTGGAGCCCACGGGGCCGGTCGCGCCGAAGTTGTTGCGGACATTGTTCAAGTCGTCCAGGTTAACGTCGCCGTCGCCGTTCGTGTCGCCGACTACGCCGGCGTCAGGAATCGCCAAGTATTCGACGATCCCGTCGTACAACGTACCGTCCGGCGAGGTGAACTTGATGGTCAAGTCGCGCACGCCGCCGACGTTGAACAAGTTGCCCAACTCGGTCAGGCTGCCGCTGGCGAAGAGTGTCGAACCCACCGGGCTCAACTCACTCAAACGCGTGGCGGTCGGCGTCGCCTCGTCCCAACTGCCGATGGCCTGGTCCGAAAGGCTGTCCCAACCGGCCGGGTTCAACGAGCCCGCCGCGGAAGCAATGGAGTAGAAATCCAGGTTGATTCCAAACGGCGATTGGTTATCGAGCGCGGCCGCGCCGGTGGCCGGATCGACGTACAACACGATGTTGTTGACGTCGCCGGTCATTTCGACGATGCCGGTCTGAATCGTGCCGTCGGCCTCGGAGTACGTGAAGGTCAGACCATCCGTATCCAGTTGGCCGAACGCCGTCGGCTCGCAACTGTACGGCGAACCGAGACTTCGGGATTGGCCGACCGCGAACGCCGTGGAACTCGTCGGATTCAATTCGCTGAGCCGCGATGTGGTCGGATTGGCTTCCTCCCAACCCGCGACATTGGCGTCGTCGAGGCTCGTCCAGTTGGCGGCCGCCGGGGAAAGATACCCGCCGGCGGAGCCAATGGAATAGCTGCCAATGGTCACCGGCGTGCCGACCACGTTCTCAATGCTGGCCGCGCCACTGACGCGATCGACCTTGAGGATGAGGCGGTTGTCCAAGCCGACGGTGATGCCGCCGTCGTAGCTCGCTTCGAGCGCCAATCCGCGCGGCAAAGGCGCCGCCGAGGTCACCGTGGCGAATTCGCCAAACGTGTCGACCGACTCCACGAGTTTCCAGCTATCGCCCCATTCCGGAGTGTAGCCCGAGAATTCAAGGACGGCCGTGGAATTCTGAATTACGTACGCGGTGTTGTTCGGCACGTCGATGATGCTGTGATTCGTCCCGGTGATCACCGAGCGAAATTCCTGCGCCAGGGTGAGCGAGCCCCCCACGCTGAAATTGACGTCGGGCCCGCTGACGACCAGCTTGCGAGCCAACCCGGCATCGCCCGAGATTGCCAAGGTGCCAGCGCCGCTGAGACGAACTTCACTGGCGCCGCTAGTCATCCACAGGGCGTCTGCAGTCAACGTGCCGCCGTTGATTTCCAGCGTCCCGCGGGCGCCGCTACCGACGCGCACGACTCCCGGAAGCGTGCCGCCCCCTTCGGCGGTGACCACCAGCGCTCCGCCGGTATTGATCCGCAGCGTGCCGCCGTTCGGACCGATGGCGGAGTCACCAAGGACGAGACCGCTGAGCGGCGGCACGGTGGAGCTGGTCAGCACCGCGATGCCGCCGTTGGAGATGCCGGCCACCTCTTGCGGGTAGCCATCGCCGGGAACGAATGACCCGTCGATAGAAAACCAGTTCGAGGCCACGTTCCAGTCGGCTGGGCCGGGAACATTAAATTCGATGGTTGCGACCTGCGCCCGCGCGCCTGATGCCGTTAGCATCAGGCCGATCGCCGCGGGAAGCAGGGATCGGACAGTTTTCTTCATGGTTGGATACCTCTTTGAGCGACAGATGTTGGGAAATGGGATTCAGGCGGAACGGCGGCGCAACACGTACGCCCCCGCCAAGCCCACGATCGCCAAAGCCCAGGTCGCCGGTTCGGGCACCGACGCCGGCGCGCCGCCGCCAAAGGCGTCCTTCCAAATACGGAAGTCCACTTCCGTCACTGCGCCGTCGAGGTTCAAGTCACCGTCTTCCGACGTCGTGCCGGTGTAGAAGTTGTCGCGAATGATCGTGTAATCCGCGAGATCAACGACGCCATCGAGATTGACGTCGCCGATCAGAGTGCTCAGATTGCTGGGAAAAGCGATTTCCCCGAGGCCGACGCGGTCGCCGCCGGGCAGGCCGCCCGTCGAGCCGTCGCCGGGAGGCGTGAACCAATTGTCGGTCGCGGTGAATTCGATGTACCGCGCCGTGACGGTCTCCGAGAAGATGTTGTTCTGGATCGGCGCCGTCGGCACCTGCATGTTGAACGTCGGATTGTAGGTGATCGACGTGCCGAAGCCGCCGATGCCTTCTGCGCTCGTGGCGAACCGCAAAGCGAATTCGCTGACGCCGTTGGAATTGCCGTCCGAGTACCCCCAGGTGGAAATGGCATTGAGGGGACGATCTTGACCCAGGTCGATGGTCAGCACGGGCGTGCCGTCCATCTCGATGTAATCGCGCGGGAAACCGTAGGCCGCGGTGACCCACAGCGAGGCCTCGCCCGACGTGATGATTTGATTATGCGGCGCCGCGGCGTCAAACCCGACGCCAGGCCCACTGATCAGATTGATCACCGGGAACAAGTCATCCACCGCGGTCGACGATGTGATCGACGTGATGGGGAAGAAATCCAGCGCGCGAGACGACTGCGCGAGGGACAACGTGGCGCTGACAGCCAGCGCAAGGGCAACAAACAGCCTCATTCTCATGAGTCTCTCCATTCTGCAAAGGCGGGTAGAAAAGGGCGGGAACCGGCTGGGCCATCCCAGGCGGCCAAGGGGCGCATCGAACGGGCGGCTGCAAGAAAGCCAGACTTCGACGAACAAAGCAACGCGGTCTGGTCCTGCGGAAGGTGAACGCCAAAGCGACCTGACACGCGTCGGGTCGCCTGGCGATCAAAACTGGTTAACATCTCGCGGCGTCGCCTGCCCTGGCGCCGCGAGGAACGTAGAGTGACTAACTACTTTGCACGACGACGCAGGACGACCAATCCGCCCACAGCGACGACGGACAGCAACGCCAGCGAACTCGGTTCTGGAACCGGCACCGGGAAGGCGATTTCGCCCAAGCCGACGCGATCACCGCCGGGAAGCCCGCCGGTCGAACCGTCACCTGGCGCGAGGAAGAAATTGTCGGTCGCCGTGAACTCGACGTAGCGCGCCGTCACGGTTTCCGAAAACGCATTCACTTGCATCGGCGCCGTGGGATAATCCATCGTGAACGTCGGGTTGTAAGCGATCGACGTACCGAAACCAGCGGTGCCCTCGGCGCTCGTGGCGAAACGGAGCTTGAACTCCTTCACGCCGTTGGCGTTACCGTCCGAGTAGCCCCACGTGCTGATCGAGCCCAAGTCCACATCGGCGCCCAGGTCGAGAGTCAGCACGGGAGTGCCGTCCATTTCGATGTAATCGCGCGGAAAGCCGTACGCCGCGGTCACCCACAGCGAGGTCTCACCGGCCGTAATGATCTGGTTGTGCGGTTCAGCGGCGTCAAACCCGGCGCCGGGCCCGCTAATCAGGTTCGCAGCCGCGAACAGGTCATCCGCGGAAGTCGACGAGGTGATCGAATCGATCGGATAGAAATCGGCGGCCGAAGACACGGCAACCGAAGCAATCCATGCCGCCACAGCAAGCACGGGCAGACGAAGCTTCATCACGCGGACTCCCCATTCAGAAGAAGTAAGATCATGAGTGCCAATTCTTCTCTTCTCTGTGGGCGCTGTTGCAGTCTATTCCGGATTGATCGCGCGTCAACCAGGAAAATCATAGAATTCTCACGATTTTTCTGCGACAATCCGCCATTAATGCGTTCCACAGTGCTCTTCACTCACGGCGACTAACGCGCAACGGCGGACCATTTCGCGCGCGACTTCAGCGTTGTTCGTTCCGGCGCAGCGTTAATTGCAAACAATGCGTCGATCGCCGATTGGAATTGCATCGGACTCGCACTTGTCGCGCCGAAGTTGTTGCGCACGGCGTTCAAGTCTTCGAGGTCCACGCGGCCATCGCCGTTGGTGTCGCCGAGAACTCCTTCGCCGATGGCACCAAAGTTGTTGCGCACGGCGTTCAAGTCTTCCAGGTCGACGCGGCCATCGCCATTGGCATCGCCTGGGAGCGACGTTTCATCGCCTTCGCCCGGCGTGCCGCCTGGTTCTTGACTCGCGCGCCATTGCGCGGCAGTCGACCAGGCTTCTGTCGCTGCTTCGGCGTCGACAATCTCTAACGAGAAGCCGTCGCCGTCGGTCGAGGGATACCACGAATCATCGTAAACGAAATCGAGAATCGTTTCGCCGGCGCCGTCGACCAGCTTCAATTGTTCACCGGCGTTGTCCAGCTTTCCGCTGAACGTGCCGACGATTCTCACGCCCGCCGCATCGTAGCGCATGCCGAAGGCGGTCGGGTTCGCGACGATCAACGCGCGCTCGCCCGGCGCGAGCATCGTGCTTGGCGCGGTGATCGCGGCGTCGATCCCCTGCGTGAACTCGGCGCCCTGCAGGTCGATCGGTTCGTCGCCGATGTTCATGAACTCGACATACTCAAACACCGCAGCGTCGCCATAGCCGGCGGCGACCTCTTGCGGCGTCGAATCGCTCGGGTGGTACATCAACTCGACGACGCGCAGCGACTCCTGCAGCGGCGATAGCGCCACCGGCGTCGTAACCGTGTCGATTTCCACATCGTCCGCGGCGCGCAACGTAATCGTGGCGCCGGCGTTCGAGATGTGCTGGCCGCCGAGACCTTGGACGAACAGGCCTTGCCCGCCGCCAGGACCGGTTTCGCGCGACCGGAATGCGACCACGTCCGGCGAAACGTACAGCACGCCGCCGGCGGGAATCACCACGCCCTTGGCGAAGGTGTACTCCAAGCCGCCCGTGAGCTTCCAGCCGGAGATGTCGGCTGCATCGGCCGTGGGATTGTGGATGGCGAGGTATTCGTCGTTCTGGTCGCCTGAAAGCGGGTTGAAGACGATCTCTCCGAGATCTTCGCTGCCATCCGTGTTGATCGCGCCGAATTCCAGGGCCGGATAGGCGACTTGCTCGTGCGGCACAATGGCGTTCGGTCCTCCCCGCGGGCTGGCCACGTTGTACGTGCTCAGCAGATCGTTGCGGCGCGAATTGAGGAACGTTCGGATACCGTTGAGCGCCGACGCGGGCCCGGCGCCGAGATCGGTCGCGGCCGCGGCGAAGATCGCATTGACGCGATTCTCAAAGTACTTTTCTTCCTCAGGCGTGCGGGTCGTTTGCAGGTATTGATCGACCAGCGTGCGAAGGCGTCGCAAATACATTTGCGCCAGGTCCGGCGTCTCGAACACGATGTCGTAGAGCACGTTCCATTGATTGGCGTTCTGCTTGGCGTGCTCCTGATCGCCGAAGTACGGGTGACGCAGGTGCGTGCCGCCGTCCCCTTCGATGCCGAACGTCCAGTCTTTATCCCAGGGAAGGATCGACCATTCGCCGGTGTTGTTCGTATCGCGGTACATGTAGAAGTTCTTGCGAACGTCGTCCGCGTCCATTGTAATCGCCCGCGCCGCCAGGTAATTCATCAACTCCGGGACGTTGAAATTGTCGTAGATGAACGCCCGATATTCCTCGGCGGTGCCGCGGCCGTAAAGTCCCTCGACGAGCGCTTCGATATCAGACATGTCCTCGTCGAGCCGCGTTTTTTTCTCGATTCCGGTCACCGTATCGCTGAACACCGGCCCCAGGTTGGCGCGTTGCACCATCTTGTAGAGCGCGCCTTCGGGATCGAGACCGTTGCGAATCAGGAAGTTCTCATCGGTTTGTTCGACGAACACGCCGACGCGGTCGAAGCCGGCGTTCATCTGCATCCGCATCAGGAACGACGCATTCGAAGGCACGCCGAACAGCGCGTGCGTTTCAAACGCAAGTGGTTGGCGGATATAGCTCGCGTCGGAGCCGGCGCCGTTCATGTTGATTTCCAACACGCGGCCGACTTCCTCGTTCACGAAAAACGGCTGATCGTCGTTGAAATTGAACTTCTGCGACGAGCCGTTCGTGGCGCCGCCGCGTTGGCGGATGAAAATGTTGTCGTAAAACTCCCCGGCGTAGAACACCGAGCCGCGCGCGCCCGAGCGCGTGTCGGCCGCCGACGGATTCTGCGCAAACCAATTAAACACCGGCAATTGCGTCGTGAAGCGGCTGTCGGCGATCATCGTGCCGTAATACTGCGGCGATTGATCGGTCCCCGTGGTGTCGTTCCCCTGTGGGAAGCGGTTCACCTTGGCCGCGTCGTCCCCCGCGGAAACGTAATAGCGGAGCATCTGCCCCGCAGTCGCGGTCACGGGAATCACTCCCGTGAAGACGCCATCTCCCGCCGTGGCATCGCCATTGGCCCCGGAGTCGTTCATCGGAACGCTGCTCTCCACGCCGTACATAACGCGGTAAGAGAGGTTCACCGCTTGCAGCGGGGCGCCGGTCTGCTCGACCTGGGCGGTCACCGTGAGGGTTTCGCCGGTCAAGGGCTGCAGCGGAGCGTGCGCCACGTCGGTGACGATCGGACCGACATTGTCGAGCGTGGGGGGATTTTCTGCGCCGGGCGTCGGCGTCAGGAAATAGCCCACGGCGCCCGACACGATCTCCCCGCCTGACATCGCGCGGCCGAAGGAATGATCACTCAATTGTGGGGGGAACTTCGGCGCGAAAGTCGAAGCCACCGTGAAGGCGTCCGGCGCGACGAGAGCGAGGAATTCTCCACCTGCAGAGAGCGCGAAATCGGTGTGCAGGTTTCCGGCGCCGTCGATATGCGTCTCCGTCGTCTGGCCCGATGCGAACACGCCCAGATAGGCGCCGGGCGCTAACTCCACGCTGGGGAACGTCCACTTGTCGAGATTCGTGGCGTCGTCCGTAAGATGCCAATCGAGCAGGTCGAGCGCCACGTCGCCAGCGTTGTAGATCTCGATCCAGTCGGACGAGTTGCCGTCGCCGTCGAGCAACGACTGATCGTTCGCCGCCAGGAACTCGGTGATCAGCGGCTGCGCGGCCAGCAAGTGCCGTGCTTCCAGCGCTTCACCCTTCCCAACCTTCCGTGATCTCTGACTTCGCCGCGACTTCGAAACGTTGAAACGCGAAAATGCAAAATGCCAAGGCAAAAGACTTCCCCCCGTGTTACCCAGTGCACATCCCTCGAAAGGGGCGCGCATGGAATGTCATGCTCTGCCAATGGAGTCGCGCTGGGGTCGATTATTACCTCGCGCGCTTAGTAAGTCGAGGCACGTTCTTAGGAAATCATGTGGAAGGCATTGTGCATCGATGAGCATGTAGGAAGCGATATCGCCCCGAGTAGCGATCGGATTCACGATGAAGCCGACTACTTCACTCAAAGCTTCAGCCTAGTCGCACTTCTTCTCCCGTCGCTCTTGTGCGCGATATCGCCAGAGAGCGAGACCGCCGCCGATGAGTCCGAAAGCGAGTGAGCAATTCAGTGCAGCGATCAACTCGACCGCTTTCGTCTGTGGAAGCTGCCATACCGAAACGGCTTGCACTTGATAGGTGTACTGAGTTTGCAGCGGCACGGTGAGCCGGGACGGATTCGCCGCCGATTCGTTGGCCCACCAGTGCGCCAACCAATGATGCGGTAGTGCGTCAACCCTTTCCGGCGCTCTCTTGAACTGCATGTAGTTGGGCGACTCCATGCCGGCCGACAGCGGAATTGGCAACCACGTCAGCAGGCCATACGCCAAAATGCAGCCCACGGCCGTGCGACCGAAGATCGCCGACGGCCGGTGGCGCGCGTCCATCGCCATCGCGATGAGATACGCCAGCACGAGCAGCCAGGCAAGCGTGGCCGCAGACCGCCACCAACCCAGCGGCTCTTTCAGACCGGCGAACACGAGCGCAATGTACGCCATCGCCGCCAACAAGGTGAGCATGGAGAAGCGCAGATTCATGAAACCTCCGATGGCTTTGACCGACGCTCCAACACGCGGAATCGCCAGAGGGCGAGCGCTCCGCCGAGGAGGCCCGTCAATAACGACAATTGGGCATTGCACCAGTACTTCGTAAACAGAAACCCTTTGCCCGCAAGCGGAATATGGTTGCGAACCTTGAAGTCGATTGTCACTTTCCACAGGAATTGAACTATTGGCTGCTGAATTTCAAACCCCATCGCAGTCTGGCCAACGTAGGCAAGAATTCCGGCCAGCGCCCCAATTGCAAATATGCCTCGCTTGCTTGGAAGTGAAGTTGCTTCCAAGCCAAGCCAGACGACAAAGACAATCCACAGAAACAGGTTGAGATCCACCCATCGCGAGTCTGGGTACACGACGCCCGTGGCCGCGATTCCGAAGTACGCTGTCACTCCCAGCATCGCGAGAATCGAGAATCGCGGTTTCATGCCCAACGATTCTACCACCGGCGCAATCCCGCGACACTATTCGACGCACAAGTGGGTGGAACCCTCTCCGACATAACCGCATTCCAAGGCTACTTTCCACTCGTTAAAATCCCAGCTTCGTCCAGCCCCCTCACTTACTCGCCTCGATACACTCCAGACGCTCGAAATGAATTCACTCTCGGTTGCCGCGGTTGTGTTTTTCTCTGCCTTTGGCGCCGCGCTCCTGGGCATGTATCTCGCGCGAATCATCCCGAAGCACCACCTGGAAGCGGAAACCAAGGAAATCATTCGATTGGCGACCGGCCTGATCGCCACGATGGCCGCCTTGGTATTGGGCTTGCTCGTCAGCGGCGCGAAGTCGTCGTTCGACGATGAGTCCGAGAACTTCAAGCAGATGGCGCTGAACATCGTGCTGATGGACCGCACGCTGGCCCAGTTTGGCGAGGGCTCGCAACCGGCCCGCGAGCACCTCAAGCACACCGTCGCGCAAACGATCGACACGCTCTGGCCCGCAACGGAAGCGCCCAAGGGAACGTTGGACGATGCAAAGATCACCGTCGAAGGCTTCGGGCTGCACCAGTCATTGCGGGAACTCAAGCCCGCGGACGACGATCAACGCTCCCTAAGAGATCAGGCTCTGCAACTGAGCACCGAGCTGACGCGCGACCGCTGGCGCGCCATTCAACCGTCAGACGGGTCATTGCCGATGGTGTTCCTCGTCGTCGTCGCCTGCTGGCTGGCGGTGCTGTTCGCCAGCTTCGGCCTCTTCGCCCCGCGCAATAAGCTCGCGCTGGCGTCGCTGTTCATTTGCGCCGCGTCCGTAGCCGGCGCCATGCTCTTGATCGTCGACCTCGACCAACCTTTCGACGGCTTGATTCAGGTATCGAGCGCGCCGCTGCAGGATGCGCTGTCGAAGCTGGGACGATGAATTAGTCGCCGCGGTAATGCGACGCCAGTTCTGAATGTGCGATCAGTCTCGCCTTCGGCGCGCCGCGAACGCATGATTCGCATCGCGTCCGTATGACTTTTCGGATTTTTCTTGACTATCCATAGGAAACGTGTAGATTCTCGGCATCTGGCGGATCGGTGCGCGTTCTGCCAGGTCTCACCTGATCGTTCCGCTTCGCTCGCAAGGCGAAGATTCGGAGTGTCATTCGCGACATGGTCCGCGGCGCTCGAAATGCGTGCCGGCTGCGAACCGCGCTCGCCGATGATCCGCATTTCCACGCTGCGATGATTCTATCCTTCCCCCTGGGAGCAAGCATGATGACCCGCGCCGTACGACTTGCCGCCTCGTTCGTCCTCCTGTTGTCCTTCGTCGTGTTCGCGGCGCCGCATGCCGCGAGCGCCGACATCGTCGCCTATCACGTCGATGCAGGGACCGTTGGCTCACAGAACTTCGGCGGCCAATTGGGGCTCGACTTCATCGTCAACGAGACCGTCTTTGTCACGCAACTCGGCGCGTTTGACTCCGGGCAAGACGGCTTCAATCTGCCTATCACCGTAAACCTCTGGCGCCGCAACGACGGCGGCACGCCGGACATCCCCGGCGACGACACGGGCGATCAGATCGTGCTCACGGACGTCTTTTCTGGACTTGATGGCACGGCCCTCGGGGGAAATCGATTCAAGGAGCTCGATGAACCGCTGGAACTTGTACCAGGTGCGTACACGATCACTGGCTTCGGCTACGGAAACGAAGAGCTCAACGGCAGCGCGAACGGCCCCACGTCGGACCAAAAGGCCACCAATAGCGGCAACGGCTTGCTGACGTTCGTCGGCTCCGCGCGCTATGGCACGGGCGATTCCGCGTCCTTCCCGGACGTTCCGGACGGCGGTCCGGTAAATCGCTATAGCGCCGGCACGTTTCAATACACCGATGATCCTGACCGCGTCGTTGGGGACGTCAACGGCGATCGCGTGGTCAACATCGAAGATTTCGGGATCATTCGCGACAGTTTCTATACGGTCGGCGGCGACGCCGATCTCGACTTCAGCGGGTTGGTGGACATCGACGACTTCCGCATCTGGAAGAACGCCTTCGGTGGCGGCGGGCCGAATAACGTGCCGGAACCGTCGGCAGGTTTGCTCTTGGGGATTGGCGCCTTGGCCTGGTGGAGCGCGCGGCGCGCTCGGGCGAGCAAGTAGTTCCGACCAGGTCAATCCAGCCAATCCAAGGAGCAACTCATGAACTCAAATATGAAATCAATGGCAGGCGCGGCCTGCATCGTCGCGCTCTATGCGGCGCTGGCCAGTGCCCAAAACGCAACGGTGAGCTTCAACGTGCCCGGTCCAGCGAGTTGGAACGTCGCCGGAAGCTGGACCTCGGAAATCGGCCCAGTCGTCCCCGGCGATGGCTTCCCCACGGAAGTGGCGACGATCTCGAACGGCGGCACGGCATTCTTGAATGAGCCGGCGGGATTTGACATCGACGGCTTGATTATTGGCCAGGCTGGCGCCGGCCCTCAGGCCGGTACGCTGGAGCTGCGCGCGGGCGGTTCGCTCACCGTGCAGGACAATCAAGGCGCCATGTTAGGCGAAGTGCGCGTCGGCGACGGGGGAACGGGTCGCGGTATTCTCGACCTGCAAGGTGGAACACTTAACGCGGCGTCGCTGAACGTCTCGGGAACGGGAAATCCCACGAGCAGTTCGCTGCGGGCCTCGGGAGCGTCGACGATCAACGTCTCAGGCGACGCGACGCTCTTCCGGCACGCACGCATCGTCGGGCCGAATGTCAACTTCACCGTCGGCGGCAACTTGCAGATCTCGCGCGACTTTGAAGCGGTCATCACCGGCGCGGCGCACAGCGCCATCAAGGTGCCCAATGGAAGCGTCACAATCGTTCCCGGCGGGACGCAAACGAATCTGAGCGTTACGTTCCAAGGCGTGACGCCGGCGCTCGGGAACCGCTGGACGCTCGTCGACGCCGAAAGCGTCAGCGGCGAGTTTCCGGTGATCACCTCGACCGGCGCATTGCCGCGCGGCATGGTCCTCGGGGCTGAGTACGCCGACGGCAAGGTCGACGTCGTTCCCGAGGCACGGTTAGTGCTCAGCGTGAATCGCGGCACCGGCGCCGTCTCGATGACCAACGCGCTCGGCGGCACGATCTCGCTCGATAGCTACACCATCGGCTCGGCGAGCGGATTCCTCAATCCGGCCAACGGCGGCTGGACCAGCCTGGAAGACGCCAACAACGGCGCCTGGGAAGAAGCCAATCCGACCAACACGCGGATCAGCGAGTTGAACCCGACCGGCGCGTCGAATCTCGGCTTGAATCAGAGCTTGTCGCTCGGCAGCCCGTACGTGTTCGCGCCGACGGAGATCGGGCAGGTCGGCGCGGAGGACATCACGTTTGAGTACGGCTCGCCGACCGGCGAGAAGTACCAAGGCATCGTCGAATACACCGGGCCACAGAACAATCTGGTGCTCGTTGTCGATCCCGCGACCGGGAACAGCGTGTTGCAAAACCAATCGCAGTTCACGGTCAACATGGATGTTTACACGATCGCGTCGGCGTCGGGATCGCTCAACGTCAGCGGCTGGGACAGCCTGGAGGACCAAAACGTCGGCGCTTGGGAAGAAGCCAATCCGACTGCCACGCGATTGACCGAGCTCAATCCCACGGGGGCCAGCACGCTGGCCAGCGGCGCGTCGTTCTCGCTCGGTAATCTCTTCTCGACAACCGGCACGCCCGACCTCACACTAGAGTTCGCGCTCTCCGACGGTCGCCGCGTCGTCGGCGTGGTCGAGTACGGGCTTCCCGACCTCGGCCAGGTGGGAGACACCGATAACGACGGCGACGTTGACCTCGACGACCTGAATGCCGTGCGCAATAACTTCGGCGCGGCCGGTCCCGCGCCGTTGCCGGGGGATACGTTCCCCTTCGACGGCACGGTGGACCTGGACGACCTGAACGCGGTTCGCAACAACTTCGGCGCCACGGCCGGCTCCGCAGTGCCGGAACCATCGGCGGGTGCGTTAGCGCTCGTTGTGATCGGAGCGATGTTTGCGTGGCGGCGTCGCGCGGCTTAGACTGCGAATCAGGTTCACGTGCGATCCGCGATCGGCCCTCGCCATGAGTAAGCAAAGCTGGCAGCGTTGGCGTCCGAAAGGATTCGGTCTCATCGCGTACCGGTCCAGCGCGAAGCGCCGCGATCTCGTTGCGCGCCTCGAATGCCTGGAGCGCCGCGACCTGCTCGCGGCCGAGCCAATCATTAGCGAGTTTCTCGCCGGCAACGATAGCGGGATTGTCGACGCGGATCGCTGGCGGTTCCCCGCCGTCGACCTGGAACCGGGCGGCTACCTGCTGGTCTTCGCATCCGAAAAGGATCGCGCCGTCGCCGGGTCGGAGTTGCACACCAACTTTCGACTCGCAGGCGAAGGCGAATACCTTGCTCTGGTGAAACCCGATGGCGTCACGGTCGCGCAAGCCTTTGTGCCCGAGTATCCGCGCCAGGTCGACGACATTTCTTACGGAATCGGCCAGGAGGTGACGACGCTCATCGACGTTGGCGCCGACGCGCACTACCTCGTGCCGGCGGACGATGCATTGGGCGATACGTGGCGCGAGACCGATTTCGAGGATTCCACCTGGGCGCACGGTCCCACGGGGCTTGGCTACGAAGTCGGCGATGTGCAAGGGACCGCGGTCGCGTATTCCAATCAGGCCGGCGCGGTCGGCAGCCAGGACTACGGCGGCTCGCTGGGGCTCGATTTCGCCGTTGAATCGACGATTACCGTCACCAAGCTCGGCGTCTTCGATAGCGGCGCCGACGGGCTTGCGCGCACGATCGTTGCACAGATGTGGACACGCACGGGCAACACGGGCACGAAGCTGGCGGAGTTGACCTTCACACCGGCCAGTTCCGGTGAACTGCGCGACGGCGATCGATTCAAATCATTGGCGTCGCCGCTTATTCTGGCGCCGGGAGATTACACGATCGTTGCTTATGGCTATGGCGCCGGCGAGCCGAATGGCAACCTGAACGGCCCCGACTACTCGCAGAAGACGCAAAACGACGGCAACGGCGTGCTGACGTTCCTCGGCGGCGGTCGCTACGGCGATGCGGGGCAGTTCCCGAACACTCCCGACGGCGGGCCTGAGAACCGTTATAGCGCCGGCACGTTTGCGTTTCGCGCGCCGGCCTATGAAGGGTTGATCGCGACCGACGTCGCCGACGAGATGCTCGGCGTCAACGCGAGTCTCTACTCGCGGCAAGAGTTCACCATCGACGACCCCGCACAGTTCGCCTCCCTGGCGCTGCGCTTGCGATACAACGACGGCTTCGCGGCCTATTTGAACGGCGAGCTCGTCGCCACGCGCAATGCGCCGGAGGCGCGGACCTGGAATTCCGCGGCGACCGAGGCCCGTGGCGTTGACGATTCGCTAGCCGTTGAGGAAATCAATCTCACTTCGCACCTCGGCGCGCTGCGCGCGGGAACGAACGTGTTGGCAATTCACGCGCTCAATGTCAGCGCCGGCGACGATCAATTCTTGCTCGTGCCGGAGCTGGTCGGCGTCGGGCAGCCGAACGCCACCTATGTCTACCTGGAACAACCGACGCCCGGCGGACCGAACAGCCTTGACGCGGCGTTTGCGGGACTCGTCGAAGAGGTCAGCTTCAGCGTGGAGCACGGTTTCTTCGACGCCGCGTTCCCCGTGACGCTTGCGACGCCCACGCCCGGCGCGACGATTCGGTACACCACGGATGGCAGCACGCCCTCGGCCACGAACGGTGCGACTTACACCGGGTCGATCGAAATCACGGGCACCACGACGCTCCGCGCCACGGCGACCCGTAGCGACTGGCGCGACGCGCCGTCGATGACGCAGAGTTATTTCTTTCTCGACGACGTCCTGGAGCAGCCAGCGCAGCCCGCGGGATATCCATCGAACTGGAACGGCGCGGCGGCCGATTACGGGATGTCGCAACGGGCCGCCGATTTGCCGCTCATCGCCGGCGATCCGACATTTTCGATCGACGAAGCCAACGCGATCATCAAGCAATCGCTGCAGACGTTGCCGAGCGTGTCGATCGTGATGAACGCCGACGATCTGTTCAGTGCTGCCGACGGCATTTACGCCAACCCTACGCAGCGCGGCAGCGGCTGGGAGCGCGCGGCGAGTATTGAGTATTTGCTGCCGGAAGGCACGGAAGGATTCCAGATCAATGGCGGCCTGCGCATGATGGGCTTCACGTCCCGCAGTCCTTCGTTGACGCCGAAACATTCGCTGCGGCTCGTCTTCAAAGGGGAATACGGCCCGGGCACGCTCAACTATCCGTTGTTCGACGATACCGACGTCACGACGTTCAACACGCTCGCGCTCCGTGGAAACGCGCGCGATACGTGGTTGCACGACAACGGCGCCAGCGTGCGCGCCGACGCCAGCTACTTGCGCGATCAATGGGCCAAGGAAGCCCAACGCGACATGGGGCAACTCGCCACGAGCGGGCGTTTCGTCCACGTTTATCTCAACGGCCTCTACTGGGGCGTTTACAACCTCACGGAGCGTCCCGACGACGTTTTCGCCTCGCAGCATTTGGGCGGCCTGCCGGAAGAGTACGACGTCGTCACGTTCTGCTGCCCCGACCGCGCGGCCGACGGCACGATCGCCAAGTGGGACGAGCTTCTTGGGCTCGCGAATGCCGGACTGGCGAGCGATGCGGCTTATCAACGCCTTCTGGGGAACCATCCGGACGGCACGCGCAATCCCGCGTACGAAGTCCTGATCGACATCGATAACTTCATCGACTTCGTCATCAACGGACAGTACCACGCATCGCTCGATTGGCCCGGCAACTATTACGTCTTGCGCCAGCGCGGGCCGGACAGCACCGGCTTCAAGTTCCTCACGTGGGACAACGATCTGGCGATGCCCTACGGCGACGTGAATCGCAACAAGACCGTTTCCGATAACAACCAATGGTGGACGCAATCGCCGGGCGTGCTCGATATCGCGCTCCGTGCCAACGCGGATTATCGCATGCGGTTCGCCGATCGCGTGCAGACGCAATTCTTCCACGACGGCGCGTTGACGCCGGAAGCCTCGGCAGAGCGTTGGCAGAACATCGTTGCCGAGCTGGACGGCGCGTTGATCGCGGAGTCGGCACGCTGGGGAGACTATCGCCGCGACGTCGCTCCCGCAGGCGATCGCACGCTCTACACGCAGGAACAGCACTGGCGGCCTGCCGTCGAGGAGCTGACCGAAACGTACTTTCCGGGCCGCACCGCGGTCGTGTTGCAGCAGATGCGGGCCGTCGGCCTCTATCCGATGACCGACGCGCCCGTGTTCAGCCAATATGGCGGCGACGTTGAACTCGGTTTCTCGCTGACGCTCGGCGCTCGCGATCCCATTTTCTATACGCTCGACGGCAGCGATCCGCGCCTTCCCGGCGGAGGACTCAACCCGGCGGCGATCTCCTACGCGGGGCCCATCACGATCGACGAAAGCCTGCGCGTCTCCGCTCGCGTGCGCAGCGCGCGGGGCGGTTGGAGCGCCTTGGAGAGCGCGGTCTTTGTCGTCGACGGCGGGTCGAAGCTGCGCGTCACGGAGCTCATGTACCACCCGCGCGACCCGCAACTGGGCAGCCCGTATGTAGACAACGATTTTGAGTATCTCGAGCTGACCAACATTGGCGACGCTCCGCTCGACCTGGCTGGCACGCGGTTTTCGCGCGGAGTGGAGTTTGCCTTCGCCGCGAGCCCGCCGCAACCGTTGCCGCCAGGAAAAAGCGTGTTGCTCGTTGCCAACCAGGCGGCGTTCGAGAGTCGGTATGGAACGTCATTGCCCGTCGTCGGCAGTTACACAGGGCGGCTCGACAATGCCGGCGAAAGAGTCACGCTGCTCGATCGCTTCGGCGGCGCGATCCTCGACTTCACCTATGATGACGGCTGGCAACCCACGACGGACGGCGATGGTTTCTCGCTCGTCATCGTCGACGCCGCGCTCCCCGCGGCCACCTGGAACGAAGCGACCAGTTGGCGCGCGAGCCTCGTGGTGGATGGTTCACCCGGCCGGGACGATGTCCCTGTTCTCCAGGGAGATACCGACGAAGATGGCGATGTCGATCTCGAGGACTTGAATAACGTTCGCAACTACTTCGGCTACGTGGGGACCGAGTTCCCCGGCGACGCCACGGGCGACGGAGTCGTCGACCTGGACGACCTCAACGCCGTGAGAAACAACTTTGGAGCAACGCTGCCTGGCGCGCTCGTACGGCAGCGCGAAGTGCTCCCTCTCAACGCTGGCCGCGAGCGCGAAATCGCTCACGCGTTGAACGATTCGCCTCTCCATCTACCGCGAGACCATCGCGTCGATGACCTGGTCTTTGGAATCGACGGCGCGCTCAACGAACGCTCGTTCCCTCGGATGAATCGCAGATGGCGCCGGCCATGACCGCTGAGCTTAGCCGCGCTTTACGCTCTTGAAGCGCCGCGTCCACGGCAACTCGCTCGATGCCTCCAAGGCCATCAAATGTGCCAATGCATCAAGCCCCGCGGGCGAGACCTTCTGAGACATCAAGGCGCTCGTGGATGCCGACGTAGATGTTGACGCGCTCGCCATGGGCCCCATCAAGAGTTGACCAGCGCCAAAGTTGTTGCGCACGTTGTTCAGATCGGCCAGGTCGACGATGCCGTTGCCGTCCGTATCGCCCAGCACATTGCCTTGCTGGCCGAAATGATTGCGGACGTTGTTGAGATCGACCAGATTCACCACGCCGTCGCCGTTCGTGTCTCCCGTGACGAGCGCCCCGTCGGATGCACCGGGCGTTCCCCCGGCGCGGCTGCTCGCTTTCCAGGCCTCTTGGGCGTTCCAACTCTCCAGCGGCGAGGAAGTGTCGCGAATGGTCAGCGACAAGCCCGCGCCGTCGGTCGTGGCGTACCAGCCGTCTGAGAACGTGAAGTCCTGCACGATGACATTCGCCGGCGACACCAACTGCAATCGTTCACCAGAATTGCTCAGGTTTCCGTCAAACTCGCCGGCGACGGCGATGCCGTCGCCATAGCGCGATTGGAACGCGTCGCGGTTGTTCACGACGACAGTATACGCGCCCGGCGCGAGCGTGACATCGCCGAAGGTGAAGTCGATGCCTTCCCGGATCTGGTATCCGTTCAACGGCAGCGGGCGTTCGCCGATATTCTGCAACTCGATAAACTCGAAATCGTTGGCGGCGTACGGGCTCCCGGCCGGGCCCGCCACCGGGTTGTACATGATCTCCGTGACGCGCAGCGGCGACGGCAGCTCGAAATCGGCGCGTACCTCGGCGCTCCATTGGCTGCCGATCAACGCCCTCGTGCGCACGGTCGTGCTCTCATTCAAGGTCACATAGGCCGCTTCCGACTGTTCGATGGTGAACAGCTCCGGAACGAACAGGAAATCTTCATCGTTGTAGGCGCGATTCAAGGCTTGCGCGGCCAGCACGTTGCGTCCGGGAACCAGCAGATGCTTGAAATTCGCGAGGCTGACGAATTCGAATTGCAGCGCCTGCGAGTCGGGGCGGTCCGACGCCGCCGCGGAATTATATCCGAATCGCTGCGTCGGCGCATTGCGTTGTACAATCCGTTCGCCGTTGAGCCACAGCATGTATCCGTCGTCGTACTTGACGCGGAGGTTCAGTCCAATCAGTTCGTTCGGATCGTCCACCGTGAAATCGGTGCGCGTGAAGATCGACGCATTGACACTGAAAAATTCGCCTTCGACGTCCGTACCGTAGACGTCCTCGTAACCCGAACCGCGATCGAAGCCGATTCCCGCCGTGCCGACGGTCCAACTCGAGTCGTCGAAGTTCGGTAGCGTCCAGGTCGATTGTAGTTCGCTGCCGCCATTCGTCGTCGTCGGCACGAAGTACCGCGACGTGGCATTGCGGTCGAACAGAATCCGTTCTTCGCCCGGTTCAACCAATTGCGCCGTGGGGTTGATGCCGCCGCCGGGAAGTCGCGGGTCCGTGCCGTCGAGCGTGTAGTAGGCCGTGCCTTCAGCGGAGATTCCTAATTGGAATCCCGGATCCACCGCGCCGCCATACGAATTCAGCGACGGCGCGGAGATCGCAGTAATGAGGCCCTTGGCGGCGAGCTGGCCGAGGACGATATCGCTGCGCGTGGGGAAATGCTGCGTGACCACGGAGTTGATAGCGGACAGCCAGGTGTCGCGCGTATAGGCCGGGCTACGCTGTGCATCGCCCCAGCGGGCCGATTCGCCGACAACCGCGCGGTCAATCTCCGCGGCCCGCGACTGGAAGCGCGCCGTCGCGACCTGAGGCGTCAGCGCGCCGCCGTTGAAAAAATGCTTCTGCACGCGATCGGCCACCTGCAAGCGGAACTCGGCCGAGGCCCAGAGCTGCTGCCAGATCCATTGCGGGTTGGCATACGTGAAGGAACTTCCCGCGGTGTACGGTCCCATGCGGTTTTCGTTCACATTGAACAGAGTATGTTCGTTGTCGTGTGCAAAGAACTTCCAGCCGCCGCTGCCGCCGGTGCGATCGCGCATGCCGAACCAATTGTTCACACGCGTGTTGCCAAGGAAGTTCGAGATCGGCGCATCGAGATTCCCGCCGTAGACGATCACCAGCATGTAATCGATCAGGTTATCCGCGTCGAGCAGCACCTCGTAGCTGGGATTGCGCGTGCCGTCGGGATTATTTCCCATGAGCCGCTGGTACAACGCGGTGCGCTGCTCCTCCGTCGTAGCGGCCGCGACGGCGTTGGCGCCTTCCCAGAAGCGACGGAACGCGTCGAGATTGCCATCGGTTGCGCGCGTGTCGTAGGGCCCCGCTTCGGCCTTGACGACGTCATAGTTTTCTTTGTCGCCGCCAAAGTAAGTCTCGCCGTAGGCGGCCTCGGCCCGTTCCTGGGTCTGGTACAGTCCCCAGTACTGGCCGTTGATATACAGGTGATAGTACCGGCTGCGCGTATAGGGTTGCCCCATATCGCGCTGCGTGTCGCGCGAAAAAACCTCCCGCACGCTGGTTTGCCGGGAGTCGCCCTGGAACGACCAGGAGTAGTTCTGATCCGTGCGCAAGTCGATATTGTCGAACTCGTCCGCTCCTTCGTCGCCGACAACAATTCGGTCGAGCAATGGGAGGCGGAGGGCCGG
>CAZUBB010000018.1:8839-13031 GCA_964618485.1 uncultured Pirellulales bacterium | reverse complement strand
GAAGAGCGGATAGTTCAACTTCGCGTCGCCATACTCGCCGCGGAAGAAGAGCCGGAACGAATGCTTCGGATTCGAGGTCGAACGGCTAAACCCGCCGCGAATGCGAATGCCGGCGTTGACTTGAAACCCATCGCTGCCATCCGGATTGATCAATTCGACCGACGTCTCCCGTTCCCAGTTGTCCCCTTGCCCGCTGGGATTCGAATAGATGCCCTGCGTGCCGAACAAGTCGTCGAGATTCATTACGATCGACAGCGACGAGATCGACTTCAGGTCGTCTTTGATCGTATTAATATTGGCGTTGACGACCGACTGGTTCATCCCATAGTTGACCTGATTGGCGCCCCAGCGGGCCGGCCAACCTTCGGGCGGCTGTCCCGTCGGCGATTGGCGGATCACGTCGTCCAGGAAGAGATACGTTTGCGCATCGACATTGCTGGGCTCGAAATCGTCTTTGAACGCCATGGCGCGCAGCACGGTCGTGGCGGCGACGTGAATCGGGCCCGTGTATACCGTTCCGGTCGTGGCCGTGGGAACCGTACCATCCGTGGTGTAGCGAATCACTGCGTCGGGCGTTTCGGACGTGATCGCCACATCGAACGGGGCGTCGAAGAATCCGCGATCGACGCTGAATTTCGTGTCGGCGACGAAACCGGCGGTAGGCGGTGTGTCGTTAGCGGCGTGCGGCGTCGGAATCTTAAAGTAGCCGAGCTCATCTTGCACCTCGCCCGCCAGTGTGGCGTCAATCTCCGGCCCCATCAAGAAATCGCTGCTGCTAATGCCAAAGTTCAGACCATGAATCGCCAGTACGTTCTCTCCCGAGACCAGTGCGCTACGGAACGCGGAAATGTCGAAGGTTTCAAACTGCACGGCCAGGTCGTCCGCATGCAAGTTCACAGCCGTGTCGTTCCATTGCGCCGCTTCCGGTGCGTTCGTACTGGCGACCTCCTGGCCGTTGACGTAGGCGACAAACCCGTCGTCGTAGCGCATCCTCAGCAACAGTCCGCTGACCGCTTCGGCATCGTCGACCTGAAACCGGACCCGCATATAGGCCGAGCCGTTGACATGTTGCATCGGCAGCAAGTCGGAGTTGATATAAGGAACGTACGTCGGTTGCGTGTCGTAGCCCCAGGCGGTCGGTCCCGGTTGCCAGCCGGCATCGTCGAAGTCCAACGTCGTCCAGGTCGTTCCCAGGGCAGGTCCGCTCACGGCGTCGGGGATGAGCGCAAAGCCCGGCGCGCTCGTTGTCAGCAGCGACACGAGTTCGACGCCTTGCTGGACGCCGTACGAGACATCCTCCTGCTGCGGCGGGTAAGCGGGCGCGAAATCCGTTTGCACCGTCGTGCCATCGGGAGCGACGAGCGCGAGATATTCGCCATCCAGCGACAGGCGAAAATTCGTATGCAACTCCGCCGCGGGATCGACGCGATCCTTTCCCGAAGCGAAGACGACCAGAAATGCGCCAGGATTGAGTTGAACCGCCGGAAACGTCCAGAGATCGGGGGCGCCCGCGTCGTCCGTAAGATGGTATCCTGCCAGATTCACCGGCGCAGCGGTCGGATTGAAGATCTCGACCCAATCGGAATTCTCGCCGTCGGAATCGACCAGTCCATTGGCGTTATCGGCCATGAACTCCGTAATGATCGGCCCCACGGCCAGGATCCGCCGCTCTTCCAGCGACTCCAAATGCAAGGAACCATAGCGCTTCCGCCGACCGACTTGTCCGCGCCGCTGCATCGACCGCTCCCTATGCATGAAATGCCGAACGCGCTCGCGCGACGCCCGTTGCCGGCTCCCGAAAGCCTGGACTAGCGGCCGAGACTGTTCAGATTTTACAAGGAACCTATGTGGAATGCGCTAGTAAAAACGGCTACATCGTGCATTCCATTTTCAGTGTTCCCTTTTCGCCTGCGGATCGTCGTCCCCCCACCTTTGGCTAGTGCTCAACTGGGACGGCCGCAACCGGTGGGACTGCACGTAGGAAGCGGCGGAGACGAATAATATAAGGACACCGCGAGATTTCCTGCCCGGCATGATGGCCAACACTTTTGCTCCCGGCCCAACTCCCAACACCGTTCGCGCGGCCGATGGCAGCGTGCGCAACGTGCCGACCGGCTGGATTCTCCTCCCGCCCGGCGACGCCGCCCTCACGCGCCGCGTCAAAACCGCCGGCGACCACTGGGTCGTGCAAGAGATGAAAGGCCGAAAGCGTTTTTCAAAAGGCATCTGGGCGCCAGCGGCGACCATCGAGCGGATTCGCGCCGAGCTCCAGGCTGAGCGGTCTACCGAGAGCTTTGCCAAGCGCAAGGAAGGTGACGCCCGGCGTCGCGAACGCGCGCAAAACGAATACGTCGAAGACTTCACCGGCGCTGTGACGGCGTTCCTGGCGTTTCATTCTCGCTACGCGGCGCTCGCCGACCAACTCGCCCGCGCGGTCTCCGAGCATGCCACGCCAGTGGGAAGCGGCACCGTGGCGAGGACGAGGCGTATCCCCATCGAACAACGCGCCGAAGCCGCGGTCATCGCCTGGCTCCGACACCAAACGACCGCGTATGATTCGATGAAGATTCCTCGCGAGAAGGGCAAACGCCGAGAAGTACGCCGCATGCTGGCCCAACGATCGAATACGCTGCTGAACCAATACCGGCGCGGAGAAGCCGTCACCATCGCTTGCCCGCTGAAGGCGGCGCTCATCTGTTGCTCGCCTGGTTAGTGCGATTTCGACGCCGCCGGCGCCGTCAGTACATAACCGCGAAGAATGGGCGTGCTATCGGCGCCCCAGCGAGTTTTGCCCGGGTAGACTTTACTATCGCTTTCCATGCCCACGGCGAGATCAATTGCCTGGCCCAGGCTCACCGTCGGCTTGCCGTCGCGGTCTTTGAGGAACCCGTCGAACGTGGATGACACCTCCACCTCGCGGCCGTCGGGCGAAATCGCGACGTGAATCGAATCGCTCGTGCCTGGCTTCAGATCCTCCGTGATTTCCGTGACGCCGCCGCGATAAACGTACTCCGACTTGTAATTGGCACGTTCGACGCCCTGCGCGTCGAACCGGCCGTACTGACTTGCCCCCAGCGCGACCTCTTGCTTCAGCACATTGCCATCGCCCCCGAGGCCGCAGAACCCATAAAACGATTTGTGGAATCGATTGCCGACGAACTCGAATTGCACTTCGCAGTCGTCCCCCAGATCGACGCCATAGTAACACTCGTCGTCGCGGCTCGGAATGAATCCGGTGCCGGCGCTGCGATCCACGTCCAGGTACGCATAGAAATAGCTGCGGCCGCCGTCGGCATGCGTGCGGCCAACCTGCCCTGCCACGCGGGCGTACAAATAAAGATGCCCCTCGTCATGCGCGACTTTGCACTCCAGCAGATCGACGTCGGGCACGTAATCGAGATACGAAACCAGATCCCCCCGCACGTCATCCACGCCGGTGACATTGCGCCAATCGTCGAAATCGCCGTCGATCACAATCTGCGCGGACGACACCTTCTCCGCTGGCGATAGTCGTCCGTCATAAACCAGTTCCTTTCCATCGGAGTTGATGGATGGCGAAAACGCTCCCCGCAACGTGATCGTCACGCTCGGCGCATGTTGGCCTGCCTCGGTCCGGTAATCGGCGTCGTGGGCATAGGCGCCCTGTGCGTTGTCGAACGAACTGAGTTGCAGGTCGCCCCGCGAAATCACTCTCGGCATCGACGCCTGGGCAACGTCGATCTGCGCGTCCCCGTTCTGAAGCACGAGCGCCACGCTTCCGACATTCGCCTTGCCGTCGCCAGCAGATGGCCGGTATACAATGGAGAATCCTCCCTCCGCGCGACGTCCCTGGTTGTCGAGCAACTGCAGCGGCAAAAAATCGAGCGACTCCGTGACCACGGGACCAGGCACGTCGACTTCGCAGTACAGCGCCTTCTCGGCAGGATCATAAAGCAATTGCGCGGCGTCGCGCGGCCAACTTGGGAGCTGGTCATGACTGCCGAGATAGAATTCATTCGGCGCGAACTTGCCGTGCTCGTCGATCACGCCAATCCGTTTCTCGCGCTTCGCCGTGAAGGCCAACACCTGCCTCGATCGTCCGTCGTCGACAATGCGCGCCTCGCGGAAATAGCGACGCTGGGTGGGACCAGCGCTCGTGAGGCTGGCGACGACGCAGCAATCGGTTGCAATCGGACGCGCAGTCGCAATCACA
>CAZUBB010000018.1:3130-8829 GCA_964618485.1 uncultured Pirellulales bacterium | reverse complement strand
GAGGTCGGTGACGCGGGATCGCCCAGCCAAGTCAGATCGCGATTCGAAAACGTGGCTTCGAATTCGACGCGGCGGGTTACCGACCCAGCCGCTCCGCCTGGCGCTGGCTCTGCTGTCGCAGCAAAGCATGTGCCGCACGGGATCATTCCGGCGACGATCAGTTGCAGCAAGCAAGCACGCAATGCATTCATACAACCGCGCCTCTCGTGACAGAATGGATCGACCTACGCACACCAAAGCCTTGCCGCACTTGTGAGCCGGCAACTCCTGCGGCGCGCAGGCAGTCGTGACAGGGCCGGCACGTGATTCTAAGTGCCGCCGAGTCACAAATGAAGTGAGCCGGAAGCGTGAGCGCCCGAAGTAAGCACAGCTTATGCGCCTAGCTCAGCACGTCGCGCACCACTTGCGATGGCTCCACGCCGGTCAGCCGCGCGTCGAGGCCTTGGAATTTATAGGTGAAGCGCTCGTGATCGATCCCCAGCAGGTGCAGAATCGTGGCGTGCAAATCGCGCACGTGGACCGGCTTGTCGACGATGTTGTAGCAATAATCGTCGGTCTCGCCGTAGGTCGTGCCTCCTTTGATTCCGGCCCCCGCCAGCCAGATGCTGAAGCAGCGCGGGTGATGATCGCGCCCGTAATCCTCCGGAGTAAGATTGCCTTGGGAATACACCGTCCGTCCGAACTCGCCGCCCCAAACGATCAGCGTGTCTTCTAACAGGCCGCGCTGGCGCAGATCGTTGATCAGCGCCGCCGACGGCTGGTCGGTGTCGTAGCATTGCCCCGTGATCGCCTTCGGCAGATTGAAATGCTGATCCCAGCCCATGTGAAAGAGCTGAATGAACCGCACGCCGCGCTCCGCCATCCGGCGGGCCAACAGGCAATTGAACGCATACGTGCCCGGCTTGGAAACTTCCGGACCATAGGCGTCCAGAATGTGTTGCGGCTCCTGCGAAATATCCGCCAGTTCCGGCACCGAGGCCTGCATGCGAAACGCCAGTTCATACTGCGCGATCCGCGTAGCGATCTCCGGGTCGCCGACCGCGTCGAGCTTGATGCGATTGAGTGCGGGGAGCTCATCCAACATCGCGCGCCGCGCGGCGCGGTCGATGCCGGACGGATCGGATAGGTACGAAACCGGATCGCCCGAGTTGCGAAACTTCACGCCCTGATAGCGCGTGGGCAAGAATCCGGAGCCCACAGCCGATCGTACAGCGGCTGATCGTCCCGCCGGCCGGTTCCTTTGGAAGTGAGCACCACGTACGCCGGCAGATCCTCGTTGTCGGTCCCCAGACCGTACGACAGCCACGCGCCGATGCTCGGCCGGCCGGCGATCTGCATGCCCGTTTGGAAAAACGTAATCGCCGGATCGTGGTTGATCGCCTCGGTGTACATCGAGCGAATCACGGCCAGATCATCCGCGACTGTTCCCAGATGCGGCAGCAACTCGCTCAACCACATCCCGCTCTCGCCATGCTGCCGGAACTTGAACTTCGACGGCGCGACGGGAAACGTCGCCTGGCCGGACGTCATGCCGGTGAGGCGCTGTCCCATGCGAATCGAGTCCGGCAGATTCTGCCCGCGCAAGCCCTCGAGCGTCGGCTTGTGGTCATACAGCTCCATCTGCGACGGCGCGCCGGACTGGAACAAGTAGATCACGCGCTTGGCCTTCGGCGCGAAGTGCGGCAGCGAGCCGAGCCCCTGCGTGGGCGTGGACGTAGCGGCCGTAGCGCGGTGCGCTTCGATCGCGCCGAGCGCCGCCATCCCCAGCCCGCAGGCCGAGCGGGAGAGAAACGTGCGGCGATTCAACCGATCTTGCCAGGCGGACAACGACTGGCCTTGACGTGGCGAAAACATGAGGGCGCTCTCGCTGGTGAGAGGTTATTCCTTGGTCACAGTTTCGTCGAGATTCAGAATCACGCTGGCAGTCAACGTGTACGCCGCCAGCTCAGGAATCGCCACCTCCGACGAGCGCGGGGCGTCGCCGTGAGAAATGACCTTCTCTGCTTGTTCCGGCTGGTTGCGAAACCTCTCCAGCCGCGCGTTCAGCCCCGCGGCAAGTACATCGCATTCTTCTGCGCTCGGGTCCCTGCCCAAAACGTGGCGGAAAGCAAACGCAATCCGCTCCGGAGTTTCAGCCCCCCCTTCGCGAATCATCCGCTCCGCCAGCACGCGCGACGCTTCGACGTATGTTACGTCATTCAACAGCGTCAACGCTTGCAACGGAGTATTCGTCCGGCCGCGCCGCACCGTGCAGAGCTCACGGCTGGGCATGTCGAACACCATCATGTTCGGCGGTGCCGCGGTCCGCTTCCAGATCGTGTACAGGCTGCGGCGATAGAGGCCGTCATCCGTAGCGTGCTTGTAGTTCCGCAGGTTGCCGTACTCCGTCGTTTCGTTCCAGATATTCTCCGGCTGATACGGATAGACCGACGGCCCTCCCAAGTGTTCCTTGAGCAGCCCTGCGGCGAACAGCGCATTATCGCGAATCATCTCCGCCGGCAGGCGAAAACGCGGCCCGCGCGCGAGCAGCCGATTCTCGGGATCGCGCTCCACGAGTTCCTGCGTCACGTGCGACGATTGCCGATACGTAGCGCTCATCACGATCGTCTTCTGGAACGCCTTCAGATCCCACTTCAAGCGAATCAACTCCGTCGCCAGCCAATCGAGCAGCGCCTGATTGCTGGGCTGCTCTCCCTGCGCGCCGAGATTCTCCGACGTCTTCACAATTCCGACGCCGAACAAATTCTCCCACAGCCGGTTGGCGATCACCCGCGACGTCAACGGATTGTTTTCGTCGACGATCCACCGCGCCAAGCCGAGCCGATTCATCGGCGCGCCCGCTGGCGCGGGATGCAGCGCCGCCGGCAGCGCCGCCTTGACCTCGGGGCCGTGCTTATCATATTGCCCGCGGATCAGCACGTACGCCGGCCGAGGCTCGGGCAGCTCTTCCATGACCATCACGGTCGGAATCGTGGCCGCGAACTCATCGCGCACGCGGCGTGCGCCCTCCAAGGCCGCTTGGGCCGCCTGCACCGCCGGCGCATGATGGCTACGTACAAACGCGGTGATCGCCTGACGCTGTGCGTCGCTGCGCTGATCCTCGGGACAAGCGACGGCCGCCAGCACGTCGTCCGGAATATCCTGCGCCGCGTGCGGGTCGTCGGCGTCGGTGAACGATAATCGAAACCTGCCCAACTGATGCCCGCGATGCGGCGATTGAAACTCGAGCGTGACGGCGACGGTCGCCCGGGCGTTGAGTTCCCGCGCCTTCTCCAATCCGAACGTCGCCGTGTGCGGGCTCCCGACCTGAGGATGAATTGCCCAGCCGCTTTGTGCGTCGGAGTCGATCGCCTGCTCGACCGCAAAGGTCTCCTGGCTGAAATCGGCGCGGGCGGTAGTCAGTCGCACCGGAGCGCCGTCAATCGTCACGCGCACGTCCGACAACACGAAGTTGCCATTGTCTGCACGGCCGGGCCCCTTGCCGGGAAGCTCGTCCGCAGTCAGCGCTTCCAGACGTAAACCAGTGATGCGCGGCAGTTCCACGGTAGCGCGGAGCACAAAGGAATCATTCCCCGGCGTGGCGCCGCGGACGATGATCGACCCGTCGTCCTGATTGCTCAACTCCGCACCGCTCGCCGCCAGCGACGCATCGGGAACGAATCGCCGCCAGGTCGTTTTGGGAGGCGCTCCGGCCAGCGAGCGTTCCCATTCCGCGACGAAGGTCGGTAACTGCTTCTCCTGTTCCGCGAGCGCCGCTTCCGCCGCGGCCACGTCCGCCTCGAGCGCCGCCAGCCGCGCCGACTCGTCAGGGCGTGGCGCCGCGATAAACGGACGATGATTGATCGGCCGCTCGCCATCGCCGGTGCCGTTCTCCGGCACGTTATTGAACATGGCGAACAATTGATAAAAATCCTTCTGGGTAAACGGATCGTACTTGTGGTCGTGGCAGCGACAGCACCCCATCGTCAGCCCGAGCCAAACGTTGCTCATCGCGTCGACGCGGTCGATCACGTTCTCTACGTGCCATTCCTGCGCGATCGTGCCCCCTTCGGTATTGATGCGGTGATTGCGGCAGAAGCCCGTTGCGATCCGTTGTTCCAACGTCGCGTTGGGGCGCAGATCGCCGGCCAACTGGTCGATCGTGAATTCATCAAACGGTTGGTTGCGGTTGAAAGCGTCGATCACCCAGTCGCGCCAACGCCATTGGTAACGCTCCCAGTCGGATTGAAACCCGTTGCTGTCGGCGTACCGCGCCCCGTCGAGCCACCACATCGCCATCCGCTCGCCGTACCGCGGCGACGCCAACAGCCGATCGACCGCGCGTTCATAGGCCTCAGGGCTCGCGTCCTGTAAGAACGCTTCCATCTCCTCCGGCGTCGGCGGCAGGCCAGTCAGATCCAAGGAAAGCCTGCGCAGCAAGGTCCTCCGATCCGCTTCGGGCGAAGGCGTCAGCCCCTCGGCATCGAGGCGCGCCAACACATAGCGATCCAGCTCATTGCGCGGCCACGACGCATCGTTCACCTCAGGCGGCGCACCGCGCCGCGGCTTCACGAACGACCAATGCTCTGCGTAGTCGGCGCCTTGCTCGACCCACGCGCGGAGAATGCGTTTCTGCTCCTCCGTCAGCGACTTACGGCTATCGACCGGCGGCATCTGCGTCGCTTCATCGGTCGATTCAATACGCGCGATCACTTCGCTGGCGTTCGGATCGCCCGGCACGATCGCCTGCGCCCCGCTCTCGGTCTCCGACATTGCCGCCGCCGCGCGATCCAAACGCAGGTTCGCCTTGCGGCTCCCTTCGTCCGGACCATGGCACACGAAGCAATTTTCCGACAGGATCGGCTTCACGTCGCGATTGAAATCCACCGGCGCCGCGCGACCCACTTGCGCGAACGCACTGATCGCGACGCCGAAACATACGCGGAGCATCATCGAACGAGGCGCAGTCATGGTTTCTTTTCCAGCGACAGAAGATAGGCCGTTCGATCGAACACGTTCGTCATCATGCCGGGAGACCGCACGAGCACAATGCGTTCCGGTCAGGATGACAAACCAACCCGCGACGAGCTAGCCGTAGTCAAGGTGGGGAATTCAGGCGGGTGTGCACGGCGCACAGCGAAGGAAATTCACTGCAGCGCCAGGCACGACTATCAGGCTACCCTCCGGCGCGCAGATACTCAATCTGTGCGATTCCACCGCGCGCCGTCGGGCGTCGCCGCACAGCAGCCGCCGCGAACCCGTGGATTTTCCAGGCTTGACGAACTAATGTACACTAGTACACTTCACCGCCCAGCCCACTGTAGGAGGCGACTGCGTCGCCGATGGAGTGGACGTTTCTTGCTCGCAGAAACCCGGAAGCGCCCATCATCGCCCAACGCATCGGCGACGGAGTCGCCTCCTACAGCTACGGAATGCATCTCGATGCTCCGCCGATGACCTACGCCGAACTCCACTGCAAAACGAATTTCTCCTTCCTCACCGGCGCGTCGCATCCCGACGAGTTTGCCGACCAGGCCGTCGCGCTGGGGTATGCCTCGCTGGCGATTACCGATCGCCATTCGCTCGCCGGCGTCGTCCGCGCCCACACCGCCGCGAAGGAGGCCGGCCTGAAGCTCTTAGTCGGCGCGGAGATCGCCCCCGTCGATGCCCCCCCGGTCGTGTTGCTCGCCACCGATCGCGCTGCCTACGGGCGCCTCTGC
>CAZUBB010000018.1:1992-3120 GCA_964618485.1 uncultured Pirellulales bacterium | reverse complement strand
AAGGCGAATGCCATCTCCTCTTCGCCGACATCGCCGCGCACCACGAAGGCCTCCTGGCCTGCATCCCGCTGGTGCAGCATACGAGCTTCACGCTCCCCAAGTCGAAGCTCAAAGCGCTCGACGCCGACGAGGCCCCTTGGCAAGGCGCCTCATCCGCGCTGCTGCGCCCCGGCGCGCTCGATAGCTATCGCGAGCTCTTCGGCGATCGCGCCTACGCCCTTGCGGAGTTGCATCGCGGGCCGGACGATCGCGCGCGCCTGGCGGCGATGGCGCAACTGGCGCGCGACGCGCTGCTGCCGATCGCCGCCGCCGGCGACGTGCATTATCACGTGCCAGAGCGGCAAGCCCTCGGCGATGTGCTGCACGCCATCCGCTGGGGCTGCACCGTCGCCGAAGCCGGACGCCGTCTGTTCGTCAACGCCGAGCGTCATCTCAAACCGCTCGACGAACTGTGCACGATGTTTGCCGCGCTCCCCGGCGCACTCGAACGCACGCTGGAAGCCGCCGCGCGCTGCAACTTTTCGCTCGACGAATTGCGCTACGAATATCCCGAAGAGCTCGCGCCGACAGGCGAGACGCCGATCGCCTATCTACGCCGGCTTACCTGGACCGGCGCACAGGAACGTTATCCCGGCGGCGTGCCGGAAAGAATCCGGCAGTTGCTGGAGCATGAACTGGCGCTCATCGAGGAATTGCACTACGAGGCTTATTTTCTCACCGTGTGGGACCTGGTCCGCTTCGCGCGTTCGCGCGAGATCCTCTGCCAGGGGCGCGGGTCGGCCGCTAACTCCGCCGTCTGTTATTGCCTCGGCGTCACGTCGGTCGATCCCGGCCGCCTGGACGTTCTCTTCGAGCGGTTCATCAGCCGCGAACGGAACGAGGCCCCCGATATCGACGTCGATTTCGAACACGAGCGCCGCGAGGAGGTGCTCCAATATGTTTACGAAAAATACGGCCGCGACCGCGCCGGCATGACCGCCGAGGCAATCCGCTACTGCGCCCGCTCCGCCGTCCGCGACGTCGGCAAGGCGCTCGGGCTGTCGCTCGACCTGGTCGATCGCCTCGCCAAGCGCCTGGAAGGTTACCACCACGAGCCGCGCCTCGCCGAGCGCTGCCGCGACGTAGGAA
>CAZUBB010000018.1:0-1982 GCA_964618485.1 uncultured Pirellulales bacterium | reverse complement strand
GCGCGGCGCGAGGACCTCGGGCGGCTCCTTCGCGACGTCGGAATCGATCCCGGCAGCGTCGCAGGCCGGCAACTCGTCGCCATCGTGCAGAATTTGATCGGCTTCCCGCGCCACTTATCGCAACACGTCGGCGGGATGGTCATCACGCACACGCCGCTGTGCGAAATGGTCCCCATCGAAAACGCCGCCATGAAAGGGCGGACTGTCATCGAGTGGAACAAAGACGATCTCGACGAGCTTGGTATTCTCAAGGTCGATTGCCTGGCGCTCGGCATGCTGACCGCGATTCGCAAGTGCTTCGACCTCGTCCGGCAGCATCATGGCCGCGACCTCACGCTGGCCGCCGTGCCGGAAGGAGATCAACGTGTCTACGACATGATCTGTCAGGCCGACACGATGGGCGTGTTTCAAATCGAAAGCCGCGCGCAGATGAGCATGCTGCCGCGTCTGCGGCCGCGCTGCTATTACGACCTGGTGATCGAAGTGGCGATCGTCCGCCCCGGCCCCATTCAAGGCAACATGGTCCATCCCTATCTGCGGCGCCGCGCGGGCGAAGAGAAGGTCAGTTATCCGAACGACGCCATTCGCGAGGTGCTGGAAAAAACCCTCGGCGTGCCGCTCTTTCAGGAACAGGCGATGCGGCTCGCGGTCGTCGCCGCCGGTTTCACTCCCGGCGAGGCCGATCAACTCCGCCGCGCGATGGCCGCCTGGCGCCGGCCTGGCCTTATCAGCGAGTTCCAGGAGAAGCTGCTGAAAGGCATGGTCGCCAACGGCCTCAGCCTGGAGTTCGCCGAGCGCGTGTTCCACCAGATTCGCGGCTTCGGCGAGTACGGCTTCCCGGAATCGCACGCGGCGAGCTTCGCGCTCCTGGTGTACGTCTCCGCGTGGCTGAAGTGCCATTATCCCGCCGCTTTCGCCGCCGCGGTCATCAACAGCCAACCGATGGGCTTCTACGCCCCCGCGCAACTGGTGCGCAACGCCAAAGAGCACGGCGTGGAAGTGCGACCGATCGACATCAACCACAGCGATTGGGACTGCACGCTGGAAGATGCGATCGCTATCCGCCTCGGTTTGCGACTCGTCTCCGGACTCGCCGCGGCCCATGCCGAGGCGATCGTTCGTGCTCGCCGGCGCGGCCCGTTCCGTTCCACCGAAGACCTCGCCCGCCGCGCTCACTTGCCGCGCAAGGCGATGACTTCGCTCTCCGAGGCCGATGCGCTCGGGTCGCTGGGCATCAATCGCCGGCAGGCGTTGTGGGAATCGCTCGGGCAAGACCCCAAGGCCCGCGAGTTGCCGCTGCTGGCTGGGTTATCGCCGGAAGAAGATACGCTTGTGCCGTTGCCGGAGCTTTCGCCCGCGGCCGAGGTGGCGCAGGATTACGCCACGACCGGGCTGACGTTGCGAGCGCATCCGATTTCGTTTGTGCGCGAGGAGTTGGATCGGCTTGGCATTGCGCGGGCGGAGCAGTTGGCGACGTTGCCGGCGGATGGGCCGGTGATCGTCGCCGGATTGGTGCTGGTGCGGCAGCGGCCGAGCACCGCGAAGGGGATTACGTTCGTGACGTTAGAAGACGAGACCGGCGTGGCCAACCTGGTGGTGCATCAGAACACCTGGGACCGCTTCTACCAGGCCGCCCGCACCGCCGCGGCGCTCGTGGCCCATGGGAAGCTGCAACGCGAAGGGATCGTGATCCACGTGGTGGTCACGCGGCTGGAGGACCTTTCGAAGCGGTTGAAGATCAGCTCGCAGTCGCGGGATTTTCGGTGAGGAGACGACGCAGAACTCAATAAAGAAACTGCTGCTTCTTTACATCCGCTTCTGCGTCAAGCACCTCTGCAGATTCCGGCTCGTCGAAATCCACAGCATCCTCCGGAACATCAAACGGACTCGCTTCGTTCGACATGTAAGTGTCTTTCATGATGTAAATCGGCTGCGTGCGAATCGCGTCAGCGCGATGCTGGTCATCCCGCGACAAGAAATCT
>CAZUBB010000017.1:7275-37180 GCA_964618485.1 uncultured Pirellulales bacterium | reverse complement strand
CTGCGGATAAATCGCCGCATTGTCACCGCCCGGCGGAACCACCTCAGCGCCATTGGGCGCGCCGAACGCCGGCGCCCCTCCCGGCGGCGCGCCGAAACCAGCCGCGCCCGTCGCCGGATACCCGGCCACCGGCGGCGCAGCATAAGGGTTCGTCCCCGCAAAATTACTTGGCGGAGGCGCCACGGTCGGCTGCGGTTGATAGCCCTGCGTCGTCGGATACGGATTCGGCGCCGCTTGATACTGCGGCGCTGCCGGCGCGCCATAGGGCGCACCGCCCGTCGTCCCCTGCGCAACGTAAACCGGTTGATTCGTCCCGCGCCACGTCGTCGGATAGCTCGGCGCGTTGTTGTTCGTGATCGGCCGCTGCGCCACGAGCGGCGCCCCGCTCGGCTTCTTCGGCTGCTGTCCCCAAGGCACGCTGCCATCAGGGCTTTGACCGCGCACACGGACATTGCCGCTTACCGGCGGCAGGCGATCGCTCGGACCGCGCAGTTGCGGCGGCGGCGCCTGTCGCTGCGGTTGCACTGGCTGCGCCGGCTGGCGCAACTGTCGCACCGACGGCGAAAACAGATACACCACGCCCCGCGGCCCTTCCGCGTCAGGGCTCTGACCACGGAAGTTGTCCGGGTCCTTCGGTTTCTCCGCCACCATGCTGTCGTCAGCGTCCGGCTCTTTGAACACCACCTTGGGCGGCTCGCCCTGGCTCGGATCGACGACGAACAACCCGGAATACTTCAACCGGCGCTCGCTGTTGCGCAACTCGCGCAGATCCATGATGTCCCCCGGGCGAATCGACATGCGATTCAGCACCGTCGACGTCCGCGTGTGAGGATTCTCCCCCTTGATGATCGGATCGATGCGCCCGACGCGATAACGCTCCCCTTCGTCCAGCCGATACACCAGGTCGAGAATGCCCTGCTGCTCATCGTTAAAGGTCGGCGTCGCTTCCACCGCGGCGAACACATAGCCCTGCGAACCATACTTGTCCTGCAGGTCCGCCACGTCGCGGTTCATTTTCTTCTGATCGAAGAAGTCGCCGGGCACGAGCTTAAAGTCCTGCGCGAGATCCTTCTCGGCGAACTTCGTGTTCCCCACGATCGACACGTTCCGCACGCGATAGCGCGGACCCTCGTCGATCACGAACGTCAACGTCAGCCATTTCCCCTCTTCGTCATAGTCGGGAATGCTGCCCACTCGGGCGTTGAAACAGCCCAAGCTGCGGTAGTAAGCGGCGAGGCGATTCTCGTCTTCCTTGATCTCGTCGGCGTTCGCCTTCCCCTTGAAGATCCACAGGATGCCTGGCTTCGATTGAATCTGCGTCTTCAACCGCCCGTCGCTGACGATCGTGTTTCCTTCGAACTTGGTGTGCCAGATCTTCTGCTTGCCGCCTTCGTTGATCAGGAACTTCACACCCCGATCCTCGGGGCGCGTTCCTTCGATCACCGTGACGCGGACGCGGCTGTAGCCCTTCTCCTGGTAGTACTCTTCAATCTTCCGCCGCCCCTCGTCGACCGAGTAGGGATCCTTGGCCATCCCTTCCTTCAAGCCCGACTTCTTCGCCAGCACGCTGCTGCGAATCGTATTGCCGATGTACTGCACGTACTCGATCGTCGGCCGTTCGACGAGCTTGAAAATCACGATGATCTGCCCGTCGGCCGTCGGCTGGAAGAACGTATCGACGTCGATATAGCGCCGCGTGGCGATCAATCGCCGCACGTCTTCTTCCACTTGTTCCGGCAAGAACGGCCGCCCGCGCCGCGTGCGCACCTGCTGCGCGACATGTTTAGTCACCGCTTCCAACCGTTGCGCAGGAATGCCGTCCAGCCGCACATCGGCCACGTTGGGCGCCGCCGGCGCCGCGGGCTTTCCGGCCGGGACCGCTTCCGCTCCGGCCACCGGTGGCGGCTGCGGCGGACGAGTTGGCGGCGCGACTTGGGGCGGCGGGAGCTGTCCCGTCGCCGGGACGCTCGGTCGAGCCACCGGCGGAGGTCCGAATGCCGGCCCTGCAGGTGGCTGCGCCGCGACGGTGCCGCAGAGCGCGCCCAGCGCGGACAACATCCCGATGCCGAGACGCCACGTGTGGGTGCGGACGCGAAGGCCGATCATTCGGGCTCGTTCCGTATGCGCAAAGGGTTAGTGATACGCCGCCGCGCAGGCCATTCCCTGGCCCGCGCCGAACGCGCGTCAAACGCCATTTCCCTGCGTACTCACGGCAACTTTCCGCTGCGCGCAAGCATTCCCGCCCCCCGGAGAGTCGCAAGGCCGCGTAGAAATAGCGAAACCCCACCCACGCCACAAGGCGAGAATTCACATTACGCACCCTTCAGCCTTCGCATGTGGAAGGCGTCTCCGACGCCGACGGAATCGACTTGCGTCGTTTCAACCTGAGGATGGGTGCCTGTGGCAGGGGCACGAAATACGCGGAGCACCGTGTTGATAATTCGGGGGCTTCGTTGATCGCTGTCGCAAGCCGTCACGATGCCACAGTCGCTCGACGTTTCCGCCTTCTCCTCGCTTGCTCCCGCCCCCCACGATAGCCCCCGTCCCCCCGGCATGCTAAAACGGTGCAAAACTATTCCAGGCTCATCGCCCGTTCCTCGCTCTCGCGCCCACCATGAGCGAATCGCCGCGGTTCGATCCCTACGCGCTCGACGCATCCTCCATCCAGGCTCCTCCGCGGAGCCTCTGGGCCGCGCTGCGCAAGATCGGCCCCGGCATCATCCTCGCCGGCAGCATTATCGGCTCCGGCGAACTGCTGCTCACTACGTCGCTCGGCGCGCAGTACGGCTTCGTCTTCCTCTGGCTCATCCTCTTTAGCTGCATCATCAAGGTCTTCGTGCAGATCGAGCTCGGCCGCTACGCCATCTCCTCCGGCAAGCCAACGCTGGCCGCCTTCAACGAACTCCCCGGCCTCAAGCTCGGCGCGCATTGGCTCGTCTGGTGGTGGTTCTTCATGCTCCTCGTGACCGTCGCGCAACTCGGCGCGATGGCCGGCGGCGTCGGGCAGGCCTTGCACCTGGTGTTCCCGCAATTCTCGAACGGCCTCGCCAATTCCCTGCGCGACGTCGCCCCCGCGCTCGCCGCGCACGTCAGCGCGCGTCCCGAATATCCCTGGGCTGCCCTGGCCGCCATCGGCGCGGTTCTGCTCCTCCTCAGCGGCGGCTACCGACGCATCGAGCGCGTCACCACGGTCCTCGTCGCCGGCGTGACGCTCGTCACGGTGATTTGCGTCGCCATGCTCCCCGGCGCAGGGTATCCCCTGCGGATGGAAGACCTCCAGCAAGCGTTCTCGTTCGGCGGCGTTGCGCTCGGCGGCGCCGCGATCGCCTCCGCGTTCGGCGCCTTCGGCATCACCGGCGTCGGCGCCAGCGAGCTCTACGCCTATCCGTATTGGTGCCTCGAAAAAGGTTACGCCCGCTTCGCCGGTCCCAACAACGACGACCCCGCCTGGGCCGATCGCGCCCGCGGCTGGCTTCGCGTGATGTACCTCGACGCCTGGGTCAGCATGATCGTCTTCACGACCGCGACGGTGGCCTTCTACGTCCTCGGCGCCACGGTCCTCTACCGCCAAGGGCTGCGTCCCGAAAAAGAGCAGATGATCGAAACGCTCTCCCAGATGTACGTCCCCACCTTTGGCGAGTGGACCAAGCTCCTCTTCCTGATCGGCGTCTGGGCGGTCCTCTTCAAAACCCTCTACGTCGCCTCGGCCTCGAACAGCCGTCTCTCCGCCGACTTCCTCGGCCTCGCCGGGCTCGTGCGGTATACGGATGTTGCCAGCCGCGATCGCTGGACCCGGCGGTTTTGCGTGATCTATCCTCTCGTCGGCTTCGCGCTCTACGTCTGGTTCCGCGACCCTAAGCTCATGGTCGTACTCGGCGGCTTTGTCCAGGCGGCCACCCTCCCGATCATCGCCGGCCAGACGCCCTCACCCAATGGGCGCTCGCCACATTTAATAAGTAGGGCCGCCATGCGACTTCCTCGGCGCCGTCGCACGGCGCGCAATTCCTGATTCCGCAATATGTTAGGAATCTATCACGCATTCCTCGCAGCCTGCTAACAGTATTCAAACAATCCACCGCTATTCTTACGAAAACTACGGGGAAATCGCGCCTTCACACCGCGTTGGGAAGCAACCATTCATGCGACATTTCTGGGCGGGAATGCTCTTGGTCTGCTGCACGGCGATCCTCGCCGGCTGCAGTAACGGTACTAAAACACCGGTCGCCGGCAGCGGCAGCGGCGCCGCGGGCGAAACCTCCGGCGCGGAAACCAGCGGCGACGCCGCCCTCGTCCAAATCGACGGCTCCAGCACCGTCTTCCCGGTCTGCGAAGCGGTCGCCGAGGAATTCCAGCTTTCCCAGAACGGCAAGGTCCACGTCACCGTGGGTATCTCCGGCACCGGCGGCGGCTTCAAGAAATTCTGCCGCGGCGAGACCGACGTCTCGAACGCCTCGCGCCCCATTCTGAAAGACGAAATGGAAGAGGCCAAAAAGAACGGCATCGAGTTTATCGAGCTCCCCATCTGTTTCGACGCCCTCACCATCGTCGTCCATAAAGACAACGACTGGCTCGAATCGATCAGCGTCGACGACCTCAAGAAGATGTGGGAACCGAGCGCCGCCGGCACGATCACCCACTGGAATCAAATCAATCCCAAGTGGCCGAACGAAAAGCTCGCCCTCTTCGGCGCCGGCGCCGACTCCGGCACGTTCGACTACTTCACCGAAGCCGTGAACGGCAAGGCCAAGCAAAGCCGGGGCGACTACACCGCCAGCGAAGACGACAACACCCTCGTGCAAGGCATCTCCGGCAACAAGCACGCCCTCGGCTATCTGCCGTACGCGTACTACGAGCCCAACAAGGACAAGCTCAAGGCGGTCCCGGTGACCTGGTCCAAGAACAAGTCCCCGGATCCCGTCGCCCCCAACATGGAAAACGTCCTGGCCGGCACGTACGCCCCCTTCTCGCGACCTCTCTTCATCTACGTGAACAAGAAAGCCGCCGCGAAGCCCGAAGTCAAATCGTTCGTCGAGTTCTTCCTGGAAAACGGCGGTTCGCTGGCGAAGGAAGTCAAATACCTGCCGCTCCCCGATTCCGCCTACGCCAAGGCCAAGGAACGCTTTGAAAAGGGCGTCACCGGCTCGGTCTTCGGCGGCGTCCCGGAAGTCGGCGTCACGGTCGACGATCTTCTCAGTCGCGAAGCGGTCCAATAACAGAGTTCGTGGCGGCGGCGCGGAGCATTTTCAGTGACCAGGCCCACGAAGTCGCTCATGCGGTGGCGGAAGCGCCGCGAGTGGATCATCGAATCCCTCCTCTTCCTCGCTGCCGCTTCGTCGGTGCTCATCACCGCCGCGATTGTCGGCATCTTGCTCTTTGAGTCGGCCCGCTTCTTCCAGGTCGTGTCGTTGGGGGACTTCCTCACCGACACGATGTGGACGCCCCTCTTCGATCCGCCGCGCTACGGCATCATGTCGCTCCTTTCCGGCACGCTGGTCACCACGGCCGTGGCGCTCGCCGTCGCGCTGCCCGCCGGAACCATCATCGCCGCCTACCTGAGCGAATTCGCCCCCCACAAAGTCCGCGAGTGCATTAAACCCATTCTCGAACTCCTTAGCGCCGTCCCCACGGTCGTCTTCGGTTATTTCGCGCTGCTCTTCGTCTCGCCGCTCCTGCAGAAGTTCTTCCCCGAACTCCCCACGTTCAACATGCTCAGCGCAGGACTGGTCATGGGCATCATGATCATCCCCTACGTCAGTTCCTTGTCCGAAGACGCCATGCGGGCCGTCCCCATGATCCTCCGCGAAGGCGCCTACGGCCTCGGCGCCAACCGCGTCATCACCTCCTTCCGCGTCGTCTTTCCCGCCGCTTTCTCCGGCATCGTCGCCTCGTACGTCCTCGCCATCTCCCGCGCGGTCGGCGAAACGATGATCGTCGCCATCGCCGCTGGCCAGCAGCCGAACCTCACCTGGAATCCCACCGAGCAAGGCGCCACGGTCACCGCCTTCATCGTGCAAGTCAGCCTCGGCGATCTCCCGCATGACAGCATCGGCTACAAATCGATCTTCGCCGCCGGCCTCACGCTCTTCCTCATGACCCTGGCCTTCAACATCGCCGGCAACGCCCTCCGCCGCCGATTCCGGGAGGCCTACTAATGGAAGCCGCGCAACTCCGCCGCATCGTCGCCAAACGCCGCCGCGAAGACTGGCTCTTCACCATCGCCGGCGCTATTTGCACGCTCATCGGCCTCGTGACCCTCGCCGCGCTGTTTTACAACCTGCTGCACGACGGCTTCGAACGCATCGATTGGACCTTCGTCACGTCCTTCCCGTCCCGCTTCGCCGCCCGCGCCGGCGTCCTCTCCGCCTGGGTCGGCTCGCTCCTCGTCATGTTGGTGACCGCCTGCGTCGCCATCCCGCTCGGCATCGCGGCCGGTGTCTACCTCGAGGAATACGGCAAGAAAAACCGCTTCACCACGCTCATCGAACTCAATATCTCCAACCTTGCCGGCGTCCCCTCGATTATCTACGGGCTCATGGCGCTCGGCCTCTTCGTCTACATGCTCCACCTGGGGCGCAGCATCCTCACCGCCGGCCTGACGCTCGCCTGCCTCATTCTGCCGATCGTCATCGTCGCCACGCGCGAAGCCCTCCGCTCCATCCCCCAGGAAATCCGCGAGGCCGCCTACGGCATGGGCGCCTCGAAATGGCAGGTCGTCTGGCACCACCTGCTGCCGTACTCCACCGGCGGCATCGCCACGGGAATCATCATCGGACTCTCGCGAGCCATCGGCGAAACGGCTCCGCTGATCACCATCGGCGCGCTCAACTTCATCGCCTTCCTCCCGGTCAACTCCGCCGGCGACCTGGTGAGCTTGAGCTGGCTGAACGAGCAATTCACGGTACTCCCCATCCAGATGTTCAACTGGGTCTCCCGCCCCGGCGAGGATTTCCAGGCCAACGCCGCCGCCGCGGGCTTGCTGTTGATCGCCGCCACGCTCAGTATGAATGCCGTGGCGATCGTCGTGCGCTATCGGATGCGCAAACGCATCAAGTGGTAACAGGACTCGCCGCCATGTCCATCGCTCCCGAAACTTTGGCCGATCCGCCTCCCATGCACGGTGAACACCGCTCGCGTCCGCCCGAATTTCGCCCCGCGCAAAATGCTACGCCGCCGCAGCCGGCCCCGTCGCCGGTGGTCAAGGCCGAAGTCAAGAATCTCAGTTTTTATTACGGCACGGCCCGCGCGCTGAAGAACATCAACTTGCAGTTCTACGAACGCCACGTCACCGCCATCATCGGACCCTCCGGCTGCGGCAAGTCGACGTTGCTCCGTTGCTTTAACCGCATGCACGATCTCTACCCGGGCAATCGCTACGAAGGCGAAATCCTCCTCCGCCCCGATAACGTCAACATCGTCGCTCCCGACGTCGATCCGATCGAAATGCGGATGCGGATCAGCATGGTGTTCCAGAAGCCGAATCCCTTTCCGAAATCGATCTACGAAAACGTCGCCTTCGGGCTGCGACTGCGCGGCGCGAGTCGCTCGCACATCAACGAAAAGGTCGAAACAGCCCTCCGCTCCGCCGCCCTCTGGGACGAAGTGAAAGACCGCCTCCACCAGCCCGCCTACAAACTCTCCGGCGGCCAGCAACAACGCCTCTGCATCGCCCGCTCCCTCGCCACCGACCCGGAAATCCTGCTCCTCGACGAACCGACGTCGGCCCTCGACCCGGTCGCCACCTCCAAGATCGAAGAACTCGTCGCCGAACTCCGCGAGCACGTCACGATCATCGTCGTCACCCACAACATGCAGCAGGCGGCCCGCATCTCCGACTACACGGTCTTCCTCTACATCGGCGAACTGGTGGAAGTCGACCACACGGAACACATCTTCAAAAACCCCGCCAACAAACTAACCCAAGGCTACATCACCGGCAGCTTCGGTTAGTGCTTGGTCAATTCCTCAGTGCGACGGCGCATTGACTGAAGCGAGCCGGAAGCGTTAGCGCCCGGAGTTACGGCCGCTTTCGCATCGTGCGCCGCTTATTTCTTTCTGCGGGTCCACTTAGATTTCGGACTGTTGAAGATCGACGTGTGCCTGGGGCTGGGGCGCTCGTATGAGATTCTCTGGTCGAACTCACTCGGACATCAAGTTGCACGCCGAGCACGACACACGAAGCCCCAGTCGTCGGTGTTTCCACAGGTCAGCACAGGTTGTGACTCGGTCTCCCGACCGAGCCACCGCCTCGACCGAAGGTCTCCCGCTCATGACAAGTCGCGCCGATAGCACAATTGCCCAACCACATTCGCGCCCGAAGCGTACATCCTACTCACTGAAAACTGAACACGGAAAACCGAACCACTCTCCCTCACCCCATCGGCGCCCTCTTCTCCGTGATCCCCGGACACCGCGGCGCCATCTCCGCATTCAGCGCCACAAACTCGCGCCATTCCTCCGGCACGTTTTCTTCGTAGAAAATCGCTTCCACAGGACACTCAGCGGCGCACGCCTCGCAGTCAATGCATGACTCCGGGTCGATGTACAGCATCTGCTCCCCTTCGTGAAAGCACTCGCAGGGGCAAACTACCACGCAATCTGTGAACTTGCATCCAAAACAAGGCTGCGTGACGACAAAAGCCATTGGCTCGCTCCGATCGGCTCGAGAAAGTGAGTTCCCAGCCGTACATCAGGATTTCGCGCCAGCGGCGGACAAGAAATCCCCAAGAATTCTGGCGCCCGCCCATCACGGCCCCGCAATTGCCCCTCGCTGGCCGCCGGATATGATGAATTCGCCGAGGGTTTTCCTTCTTTGCTGTGCCCCCATGCCCCTCCCCCACGCCAGCGACGCGCCGTCCGCCCAACTGGTGCGAAGCTACCAGGCAGGCGATGGAACCGCTGCGACTGCGATCTGCGATCGATACGCTCGCCGACTCGCCGCGCTAGCGCAATCTCGCCTTTCGCAGCGCCTCGCTGCTCGGATCGATCCTGACGACATCGTTCAGTCGGCCCTCGTCGCGTTCTTTCAGGGGTGCGCAAATGGCGAATACGCAATCGAGTATCCGGGCGAACTCTGGAACTTGCTAGCGGCCATCACCGTCAACAAGGCGCGCCGGCAAATTGAATATCATCGAGCCAAGAAACGCAGCGTGCATACCGAGGTCGCCCTGTTGGCGAATGACTCTTCGGCCACACTGGAACCAATCGATCTCGAACCATCAGCCCACGAGGTTGCCATCGCCGAGGAAGAATTGGCATGGCTCCTGGAACGACTCGACCCCTTGCAGCGTCGCGCCGTCGAGATGCGTCTCGTCGGCCACGACGCACCGGCCATCGCAAACGCGCTTGGCCCCACAGAGCGCACGATTCGGCGTTGGCTCAGCTTGGCCGAACGGCTCTTGCGGGAACGCGCGAACCGGACCGATGCCCACGATTGCCGCACGCGACCAACGGCGGCAGTGCAAATGCAGCCAACGGGTGTGAATTGGATGGACTACCGCGATCTCCTGTTAGAGCGCCAAATCGGTCGCGGCGGCATCGCTCGCGTCTATCGTGCGTATCAACGCAGCACCGGTCGGCGTGTCGCCGTGAAAGTGCTGACACGACGATCTTGCGTCACTCCGGAGCTGTGCGACGCCTTCAACCGTGAAGCTCAAATCGTCTCGCGATTCAGCCATCCATCGATCGTGGCCACGCACGGCGCCGGCCGCCTTCCCAACGGGGCGATGTTCCTGGCGCTCGACTACATTGAAGGGCAGGATCTCAGCCAGTTGCTCTCTGCAAATGGACGATTTCCAATCGCGCGCGTGATTGAAATCGGCATCGCCGTCGCCAGTGCATTACACTACGCCCATCAACTCGGCGTCGTACATGCCGACGTCAAGCCTGCGAATGTGATCCAGAGCGCCGACGGCCGCATCTCATTAACGGATTTCGGCTTCGCGGTGCTAACCAAGGAGCGGAGAGCCAATCAAGTCACAGGCGGTACGCTCGGCTACCTCGCTCCTGAACTACTCGATTCCAATTCCAAGGCAATCACGCCCGCAGCCGACATCTATGCCCTCGGCGCTACGCTCGCGACGCTACTTACCGGCCGCCCACCATCGACAGGCGCACTGACTTCCCCTGGCGACGGACCCGCCAAAGCCGTTTGGCAACTGATTCACTCGTGCCTCCAGCCCGAGCCTTCCGATCGACCAAGTGATGCTCGCAGAATCGCGGATAAACTTGGAAGCTTGCGAACGCGAAATGCGCCATGACTCCTTTTCAAATCTTGAACAGATCCATCTCCGGTTGTGGCTCGGTCTCCCGACCGAGCCACCGCCTCGACCGAAGGTCTCCCACTCACGGCAATTCGCGCCGATAGCACACTTGCCCAACCACATTCGCGCCCGAAGCGTACATCCTACTCACTGAAAACTGAATACGGAAAACCGAATCACTCTCATTCCGTGTCCTTCCGCGTTTTCCGTGGACCACTCCTCCCCTTTCGCGTGTTCCGCGTGTTTCGCGGGCAAAACCAAGCCGTTGCCTTCCGCCACCCCACCCCACAAACTAAATCCATCCCTGCCCCACTGAAAACCGAACACTGAAAACCGAACACCAGTTTCAACAACCCTTGTTCCAACAATACTTGTTGTTCACAACAATCCCCCTTACCACCTCCTTGTCTCCGCCCCTTTCCGCCGCGAACCGTACTCCAGCCGATGACACACGCGGCAAGCCCACCGTCGGTCGCGGAAATAAAGCGTTGCCACACGCCGCTCGCACACCGCCGATCCCTTTACTTTCCGCCCATCGCGCACGCTTGGCATTCCGCATTCAAACCACCACCGCAGCCCGCCGTAACGAGGCCTTATCGCCAAAATCCGCGTGTTTTGGTTACAAAACGTGCCGTCCGTCAACATCGTCCGCATCCGTACCCATCGCTGGCGAGCGTGATCTCCCTCCATCACCTCGTACTGCACGCGAGCAGCCCGGCTCAACAAATGCTCTGGCAGAAAGTCCTCGCTCCAAGCGTCGAGCTCCAACCGCGCCACCTTAAACACCCGTAGCCGCGCGCAGTCCGTCATCAACCACCGCTCCGCCCGCCGCCCGCTCCCATACCCGCCCATAGTTTTTTCTCCCGCATTTTCTGCGAATCTTCAGCCAGTTTGTGCGCGCACCCCGGCCAAAGTAAAACGCCCACAAGAGTTTGCGCAGAGCCAACAAAAAACGCCCCCCGCAATTGCGAGGGGCGTTTTGATTGCTCAACTGACTTTGGCCGTCGCGAACTACGTCGTCGGCTGGGCCATTTCTCGCACTGCCGCACGGTGGCTCAGTTTCACGCGATCTTGTTCGTCGACCGCGATCACCTTCACCGGCAGCACGTCACCCACGCGGCAAAATTCGCCCACGCTGCTGACGTAATCTTCCGACAGCTCGCTGATGTGGCACAGCCCGTCCTTGCCGGGAATGATCTCCACGAACGCGCCGAAGTCCTTGATGCTCGTGACGCGTCCCTTGTAGATCTTCCCGACCTGCACGCTGGCGGTCATCGCCTCGATCCGCTCCAGCGCTTCTTGCGCGCCGGTCGCATCGCTGCTGGCCACCGTGACCGTGCCGTCGTCCTCGACTTCGATCACCGCGCCGGTCATCTCTTGGATCGCACGGATCGTCTTGCCGCCCGGGCCGATCAGCAAGCCGATCTTGTCCGGGTGGATCTTCGTGCGGAGCAGGCGCGGCGCCCACGGTGAAATCTCGTCCTTCGGCCGCGGAATCGCGGTCAACATCTTGCGGAGAATCTCAATCCGCGCCTCGCGCGATTGGGCGAGCGTGCCGCGAATGATTTCGGCGCTGATGCCGTTGATCTTCAGGTCGAGCTGAATCCCCGTGATGCCGTTCTGCGTGCCGGCGATCTTGAAATCCATATCGCCGTAATGGTCCTCGTCGCCGATGATATCGGTGAGCAGCACCCATTGGCTGTCGGACTGCTTGACGAGGCCGACGGAGATGCCCGCCACGGGGTTCGAAATCGGCACGCCGGCGGCCATCAGGCCGAGGGTGGCGCCGCAGACCGAGGCCATCGAGCTGGAACCGTTCGATTCCAGAATGTCCGAGATCACGCGAATCGTGTAGGGGAACTCGTTCGGATCCGGCAGCACCGGCTTCACGCTCCGCTCGGCCAAGGCGCCGTGGCCGATCTCGCGCCGGCCCGGCCCGCGGATGGGCCGCACTTCGCCGACCGAGTAGGACGGGAAGTAGTAGTCGAGCATGAACTTCTTCGAGTACTCGTCGATCAAACCGTCGACGCGTTGCTCGTCGCGATTCGTGCCGAGCACCACGGTGATCAGCGCCTGCGTTTCGCCACGTTGGAACACCGCTGAACCATGCACGCGCGGCAGCACGTCCACTTCGCATTCGATGTTACGCAGCGTCTTGTGATCGCGGCCGTCAGAACGCGTGCCGGCGAGGATCAAGTCGCGCACCACGTGCTCTTCCAACTTGCTCCAGGCGCGGGAAAAACTCTCCGCGGGAATCGCCCCATCGGCCGTCGCATCGGGAATCAACTCCGCCAACGCCGCGGCCTTGACCGCGCTGACCGCTTCCGCCCGGGCTTGCTTTCCGGCCGTCTGCTTGGCTTCGCGCAGCCGGCTGGAGAAGGCACCGCTGATGCGCTCATAGACGCCGTCCGGAGCGGGGACTTCGTACTGCTTCTTGACGACATTCGCCTTGGCGACCAACTCATCTTGCAGGTCGCAAATCTGGCGGATGTACTTATGGCACTCCTCGAGCGCCTCGGCCATCCGATCTTCCGGCATCTCGCGGGCGAAGCCTTCGATCATCAGAATCGCCTCGCGGCTGCCCGAGACGACCAGGTCGAGGTCGCTTTCTTCGAGCTGGTCCTGCGTGGGGAACGGCACAAACGCGCCGTTGATATGCCCCAGACGCACCGCGCCGAGCGGCCCTTCGAACGGCAACGGCGACAGGCTGAGCGCCGCGGCGGCGCCGATCATCGCCAGCACGTCCGGATCGTTCTGGCGATCGCTCGCCAGCACGTTGCATTGCACCTGCACTTCGTCGTGGAACCACTCCGGGAAGAGCGGGCGGATCGGCCGATCGATGAGACGCGACGTGAGCGTCTCCTTCATCGTCGGTCGTCCTTCGCGCTTCAGAAAGCCGCCCGGAAACTTGCCGGCGGCCGCGGCGCGTTCGCGGTAATCACAGGTGAGCGGGAAAAAATCAATGCCAGGGCGGGCCGGGCCGGTGGCCGCGGCGTTGATCACCACGGTTTCGCCGTACTGGACCAGGCAACTTCCGGCGGCTTGCTTGGCGAGGAAACCGGTTTCGATCGAGAGGATCTGATCGCCAATTTGCTTTTCGACTCGTACTCTCAAGTTCTTCTCCTACTTGACTTGCGAGTCGAACCGAGGGGGCGGAGCCAATCTTTTCGGGAACCAAGGCGATTGCTCGCCTCCGGCGCGAAGCAACCCAGCGCGCGACGGAGGCAAGAACGCCTCAATACCCGATATCGGGTGCGCACACTACCAAACCGGATGCAGCGAGGCTGCAGTTCAAGAGAATCCGCTTGCTGGGCGGATCGGACGCGGCAACGACTACTTGCGAATTTCCAACCGACGAATGATGTCCAAGTAGCGTTCCGGATTGACCCGCTTCAGGTAATCCAGCAGACGGCGGCGCCGGCTCACCATCATCAAAAGACCGCGCCGGCTGGCGTAGTCCTTCTTGTGCGACTTCAGGTGGCCTGTCAATTCGCCGATCCTGCTGGTGAGCAGGGCGATTTGAATCTCAGGGGAGCCGGTGTCTTTCTCGCCGCGCTTGTAGTCCCCGATCACTTCCTGTTTTCGCTCTTTGGTAGTAGCCATGTGCAACCGCTGTTTTCCCTCTCGACGCAAGCCCGGCGGCTCTCCCTAGGCAGGGCGACCCGACAATGCTCCCGACCCTCGTTCGACTCTTCCGACACGATTGATCAACAACAACTTAGGAGAACAATTTAGCGGTCCAGGGGAGATTTGCAAGGTGGAAAACCGCACAGCCGGCGTTGCCGCATCATGGGCCCTTCGTCGGCCGCCGCCCAACCGACGTAAGTGGCATTCTGGTAGACCGTTGCGACCACGCCGCGGCTCTCTGGCCAACGCAGCCCGCGAACGGGATGTAACATTCTTGTTTCCATTCCGCACGTCTGTTCCAATATGTGGTGGCGATTTCGGAATTTGGGCCGCTCCCACGCTCCTGCTACCCCCTTTTTCGGGTGGACAAATGAGTAATGAAGATAGGCCGCGCCGCCGGTCATGGCGCGACATGACGCAGACCGTCTTCGGCGGCGGCGGGGGAAGTGGCAAGCATCGCTGGAACGCCGAACCGGCGCGGCAGCCGAGCCGGTTGCGCAGGAAAGCGGCCATGACCTGGGCGCAAAAGGGCGTGGCCACCGCCATCGCGATCGCATTGATCGTGCTGTTTTGCATTGTGGTGTGGCGGTATCCCACGACGACTCCGGTCATCGCGGTCTGCGTTACCGACTACCCTGCTCCGTTGCCGCCGAACGCCTGGGCCTATGAAGACGGATTGGCGATGGGCTTGCTCGGGAACTCCGCCTATCTGCGACCGGTTTATCAGGTCGAAGTCGCCGGGGATAAGCGCGAGGCGCCCAAGGAACTCATTGCGCTGGAATCCGCTCCGACCGCCAAAGATTGGCTAGCAGCGCTGAGTATGGCCGTGAAAGCCGGTGTGGGAAATGTCGGAGAAACCCAGACCGTCGTTCTTTATCTCAGTCTGCACGGCGCCATCGATGACGCAGGGCGTCCGTGCCTCATTCCGGCTGCTCGCAACGGCGCCACACATGCGGATCTGTTGAACGCCGGCGGTTGGATTCCGCTGGCCGACGTGCTGAACACGGTCGAGGAACAAGCTGGCGACAGCCATGTGCTGCTGGCACTCGACGCCAACCGCATTGACATGCAATGGGATCTCGGAATTCTCTCCAACCCATTCGCGCCTTCGGCCGCGAAGGAGGTCGAAAACGGAGGTAAGCCGCGAAAGCACGTTACGGTCATCAATTCCACCGGAGAAAACCAGGTCGGCTGGGCTTCTCCCGAAATGCGTCGAAGCGTCTTCGGCTTTTACTTGGAGCATGGGCTGCGCGGCGCGGCCGACACGGAAGGGAATAACGACAAGTTCGTGACGGTCGCAGAATTGCTCGCTTACTTGCAGCGCCACGTCAATGGCTTTGTGAGCTCGCAATTCGGCGGCAGTGTACAGCAGACGCCTGAATTGTGGCCCCGTCCCATGTCGGTAGAAGAGCAAAGCAAGATTCGCATCGTCCGCTGCGCGGAAGGCTACCTGACGCCGCAGCCGCCAACGCAAACGAAGGCTCTCGCACGCGCCCAAGACACGACCGTGAAGGCGTGGCTCGACCGCTTGCAGACCGAGTTAGACCAAGAAGGAGAACGTGCCGCCTGGCGCCTCCATCCGGAGGCCTGGGCACAGTTCCGCGCCGATCTGTTAAGGCTCGAACAGTCGCTTGCGGCGGGCAGCGCCTATACCGCCGAGGTGCAAGATCTGTTCAAGAAACTCTCGGCCTATCCGCTCCATCGGCCTGTCGCCGAGGAGGAGTTTTCAGAGGCGGCGGTCACCCTGGCGCTCCAAGAGCGGTTCAATCCGGACTTTTTGGAGAAGTTCTCTGCGGAAGTTCAACAGGCATTTGCCGCGGAGATCGAGGCCTATGCCAATCCGCAGTCGGCCGAGGCCTCCGCGCCGCCCGCGGCCGACGCGTCAGCCACAACCACGCCTGTCGCGGATTCAAGTGCTGCAGCCGATGCGGCCGCCGGCGCCGACCAAAAACCAGCGACCGAAACCGGTCCCACTGCCGACGAAAAGGCCGGCGAGACGAAGAAACTTGCCGAGCAGTCGGATCCCGTGCGGACGTATTTTGTCTGGAAATGGTTCACGAACGCATCTTGCTCTCGCGAGGATTTCGACGGCGTGGCGAATGCGCTGCTTCCTTCGGGCGTCTCGGACATCGTGACGCCTCTGGTCGAACTGCAGTGGATGCGGCTCTTGCAGCGCGATATTCCCGAGGCGCAATGGCCGGCGCGGGCCGAATTGATTTACACGCTTTCCAATCTCCGCGATCGTAGCGAGAAGCTGGCCGCGCTCTTCGTCGCCAACCCAAAGAACGAGAAGGAGCATCTCAGGCTCGATTTACGAGTCCTGTCCCAACTCCGCAGCCGGCTGGAAGCCGCGGAAATGCGCCGCCGCGAATGCGAGGACCTGGCGTTTCTGAATCAACTGGAGGCCTCTGCAACAAAAGCGAGGGACCTTCTCGGGGAGTACAAGTCATTAACTGAATTGGCGATCGCACTGGACAAGGCCTGGACTGCGCTGGATGAAATGCGCGCGGAGTCGCCTCATCTGATCGCCTGGAAGTTGCGGCTGCAAACGTACGATGGCAAGCCTATTTGGAACGCCGATGAAACCAGGCACCTCTTGGGCGCGATTACGAGATTGGAAGCGACGCTCACTGCGCCAGACGCCGCAACGATGGATGCAACGGCCGCCGCGACGACGCACGTGAGCAACGCGTTGAGCGCCGCGCAGGATGCCTTCGATGACCTGGCATCGGAATATGAAACCGAAGTCGATTTAGTCGTGACCAAGTCGACGACGAACAAGAACGACGGCCATCTCCGCCGCGTCACGGCGTTACTTTCGACGCCAGGACTCGAGGGAGGCCAGCGCGCCGCGTTACTGGAACGGCGGGACGACCTGGCCGCCGAGGCCGTCTCGAAAATCGCTTCGCCGACGGGCCCTGCGAATGCAGGCTCGTCGCTTGCCATGAAACCGCTTGATGGGGCGGTTCTGCAAGAGCTCGCGGCCTGGTCTACCGGAATCCCGGTCAGCAAATTGTCCGAAAAAACGCTCCGAGCAAGGTTCGTGGCGGCGCGGACGGATGAAAACAAGTCGCTGGTCGCCGCCTGGTCGTCGAATTCCGACGCTCTCCGTCGCGGCGGCGAGCTCGTCAGGATTGACAAGCAGTCCCGTCGCCTGGCCGCGTTTGCTCCGCTGGCGCTGGAAAACGACAAGGACACGGTCGCCGAGCCCGCCGAGCAACTCGCCTGGGAAGATTTGGCACAATTCGCCGCCTGGCAGAATCAGCGCGTGCAGGATGATTTCCTCGGCGATGTGGGCCCGCAATTCGCGGAAACCAATCGTGAGAACGATTCACGGTCGGCGACGGCGAACTACTTTGACCTGGCAGCACAGAAATTGCTCGCAGCGCAAGGGAAGTTCGCCATTAACCGGGAGATTAAGCTAGCTCCGGCCACCACGCCCATCAAAGAGGCGCTGCTTTCCGTCGCCAGCGCCAGCCGGGAAGGGTTGAAACGCCGACAAGGCGCGGCGAGGCACGGCTTCTTTCCGAGCGAGGGCGCGTTGCCGTCAGGGCACTCGAGAACGGCGCCGGGAGAAGTCACGTTCAGAGGGAGTGACAAACTTCCTCGTGGGTTGGCCGCCGTCTGGATGCGCGAACACGATGGACTGGTGCGAACGCCCGGCAACGACCCGACACTCCGCACCGAACGCGCCGTAGGCGTTGCGGAAACACCAGCGCCGTTGAAATTCGAATTCCAGTTGGCCAGGGCAAGCGGCGATGGATTGTGGCCGAACTCCTATTTTCGCGGGCATTACTGGCGCAGCCAATGGCAAATGGACAACGTTGGAACGCCTCGGATTGCAGTCTATGAACCGGAGGAAATCGTGGCGCCGCGGGTGCAAGTCGTTTACCCGCGCGGTAGCCAACTTGCTTTCTCGGTCATCCTCGATTGCTCGGGGAGCATGAACGACGGGAAAGGCGGACCGGACCGGATGCAACCTGCTAAGAACGCCTTGATGGCCGCCCTTGGGCAGTTGGCCAACGAGAAGCGGCACTGGGTTTCGCTACGACTGTTCGCCCATCGGTTTACGTTCGAGGAACAGGAAAGAGCCGCCATGCTAAAGCGCAGTGATTACTTCGTGGCGCAGGAGAAGGCTCGGCAACAGTTAGGGCAACCCAAGAGCGAACTGAAGCACCCGAACGAAGATGTCGAGTTGATCCAGCGGATGTCGTTATTCCAGGCGGCCGACCTCAAGCGACTAGGCGCGAAGCTTGCGCCGGTCAAGGCAAACGGCGGCACTCCGCTATACTATTCCATCGCTCAGGCGCTGAAGGAGGACCGTCCGCTGGTGCCGCCCGGCTACCGCCATCACGTGCTGGTCATTACAGACGGCGAGAACATGGTCTATGACAAAGGAGTGCTGACGTTCCGCAATGAACCCAATGTGAGAGACAACGACGCGCAGCCGACGGTCCAGGAGATCATCAAGCTTTTCAAGCCGGGAGGACAACCGCTGCATGGCGTGCAGCTTGACATCTTGGCCATGATTCCGCGGCCCAAGCGAGGTGAGAGTTCGGAAATCAAGATCTTGGACGAGGCCAATCTCGGCGTCTGCTCGTTCGACGTGACGGGCGCCAGCTTGATCGCCGAATTGCGGAAAGCCATCGGTTTGCAGGATTTTCGGCTGGTCGATGACAAGGACAACCCGCTCAGCGAAAAGCGTCAGCTCGGCTTTCCGGTGGAGCTCAACGCCAGCACGCCCGCCCCGCAGGAGCGCGTGGTCGCCGAAGTGATTGATTCCGGCGCCAAGAGCGAATCGTTCCCCTTGCTTGGCGGCGAAGCGATTGTGTTGGAACTGACAGAGAAGGGCGACGGGCTGATTCATAAGAAAGAGATTCCGGACTCGAATGATCGGGTGGAAGAGTCCGCGGCGTTTACCGCTTGGGCGAGTCCGGCGGACGCGACGAAGCTCGCGAAGGACGAGGACATCAGCTTCCACGTCTCGATTCGGCATCCCGACCCGACGCGGTATCTGGCCCCGCCGGTCGAGGCCTGGGCGGAGATTACGATTCCGCAATCGGATGGCAAATCGCTGACGTATCTGGCCTACGATATGAAACGCCTGGCGAAGCGGCCGATCACCGTGCTGGAGTGGACGATCCACGGGCACAAATTGCAGCGCGACGAAGAGGCGAATTTGCGCGTTTGGTGGCGGGATCGCCCCGCCAGCGTCCTGCCCGCGGAGTTGCGCATCGCTGGATTGATGACTGAGAAAGGAATGCAGCCCGAAGGTGCGCCGGGCTTAACATTGCTTGGAACATTGCGCGAGAACGATGACGATATGACGCTGGAAATCGAAGAGAGCCACGATCCTCCTCAGGGCGGCTTCGGCGAGAATGCGATGACCCACATTCCTTGGCGCCGCATTGAACTCGTCGATCAAGCGGAAAACACGCTGTCGATTACCCGTGCGTTTTATCCAAAGAATGGCAGTGCGATTCACCGCTTCAAGCTCAAGAAGGAGGCGGCGTCCACCATCCAAAGTGCACGGGTGCGCTACTCGCCGCTCGGACGTCCGTCGGAATCGTCCTCTTCCAATGGGATTCAATACGCTGAATTCCCGGCGGTCAAGATTCCTTACCTTAATCAAGGGTCGCAGTAAGGAGGTGAGCGCCGCGGTGGCTAAGTGATGAGTTGTTTCATCTCGCGCACCGCGCGTTCCATACCGATCATGATCGCCCGCGCCACGATGCTGTGGCCGATGTTGAGTTCGCACATCTGGGGGATTTCCGCCACGGGGCGGACATTCTGATAGTTCAGTCCGTGTCCGGCGTGCAGCGTGATGCCGGCCGCGACGATCGCCGCGGACGCCGTTTTCAGCGCGAGGAGTTCGACCTGGCGTTCCCCGTCGCGGGCGAGTGAATATGCGCCGGTGTGCAGCTCGATGCCGTCGACGCCGATTTCTCGCGCAATCGCGATCTGCTTCAGGTCGGGGTCGAGGAACAAACTCACTTCGATGCCCGCCTCGCGGAGTCGATCGACGGTCGCGGCGACGCGTTCTCTCTGACCAGCGACGTCGAGCCCTCCCTCGGTGGTGACCTCTTCGCGGCGCTCGGGCACCAGAGTCACCTGGTCGGGCTTGACCTCGCGGGCCAGCTCCGTGATTTCGTCGCTGCAGGCCATTTCCAGGTTGAGCTTGATGCGGACGGTCTCGCGAAGTACGCGGACGTCGCGGTCGATGATATGGCGGCGGTCTTCTCGCAGGTGGATGGTGATGCCGTCTGCGCCGCCCATTTCCGCCAGCGCGGCCGCCCACACGGGATCGGGCTCATACGTGCGCCGCGCCTGCCGAACCGTCGCTACGTGATCGATGTTGACGCCTAAGAGTGCCATCCGCCGCGTTTCCTCCGCAATTGGTTTGAGACGGCCGCGATTATACCGCGCCAGACAACGCGACGAGTGGCAAGGTTCACCGCGATGTTACCGCGCCGCCTTGGCTTTGATCTTCGCCCGAACTTCTGGCAGCGGATAGTCGATGATGGCCTGTCCTTCTCGGCCGATCTCGTACAGGCGGCGGTATCCGCGCGACACGAGCGACTCCTGTTCGCGGACGAACGCCGGATCGAGCCCCCGCTTGTCGAAGGCCCCGTCAACAGTCACCGGCGCGAACCGCTCGTCGACAATATACTGCGCCAGCACCGGATCGCACCGCAGATGCCGCTCCTTCGTGGTGTGTAACACCTCGGGGTCGAGCAGGCCGATGACATAGCGCAGATACAAGTCGCTCTCGGTCATTTCGGCCACGTCGAGGCCGCACACGTCGCAGAGGTAACCTTCGTCGCATTTGGCCATGGGGGCAGGCGGGAGGGAGGAGGCTGGAGGCGCGAGGGAGGAGTTCGGAGCACGGAGTATGGAGTATGGAGTAGGGGTCAGCGGTTTGTTCCTGTCGCCTCCTTCCTCCGGCCTACGGCCTACGGCCTCCGGCCTGCCACGTCGTGTCGCTGATTCCGGAGGACTGGTTGACGGCACGCGCCAGCACGAAGAGCCAGTCGCTGAGGCGGTTGAGGTAGATGATCGTGCGCGGCGCTACGTGTTCGGTTTCGATCGCGGCGAGTGTGATCACGCGCCGTTCGGCTCGGCGGCAGACCGTCCGCGCGACATGGAGTTGCGCGGCGGCCGGTGTGCCCCCGGGGAGGATGAATTGCCGTAGCGGGGGGAGCGTCGCCTCCCACGTGTCGATCTCTTGTTCGAGCAAGGCGATGCATTCGTCCGTGACGCCGGCCAGCGCGATCTTCACCGGATCGGGCGCTGCCAATTCCGCGCCGAGGTCAAACAGTTGGTTCTGCACGCGCGCTAGTGGGGTGTCGAATGCGTCCGGCATTCCAGACGCACGGGCCACGCCGAGCACGGCGTTCAGTTCGTCGACTGTGCCATAGGCCTCGATGCGCGGCGAATCTTTCGCGACGCGCGGCCCGCCGAACAGCCCCGTTTGGCCCTGGTCCCCGGTCTTGGTATAGATTTTCATTGCCTGTTCGTCGAAGTGGTCGCGGATTAGAGTAGATTTTACTGGGAACAGGCCGGAGGCGGCAGGCGGGAGGAGTTAGGCTTCAGACTTCAGGCGACAGGCTTCAGGCTTTAGGATCGAGGCGGATGATGCGATTGGATGTTGTGATGCGTGCGCGATGGTGGCTGGCGGCGATTTTCGTTGCTAGCGCGACGGGAAACGGCGTTGCACAGACGGTCGCAGCTTTTCCAGAGCCCCATGATTCGGAGAAGAAGACTCCGCCGAGGATGACGCCGGAAGAGGCCGCCGCCTCGTGGACGTTGCCACCGGGCTTTCACGCAACGCTCTTCGCCGGCGAGCCCGAGGTGCGGCAGCCAATTGGGATGGCGTTCGATGCGCGCGGGCGGATGTGGGTCGCGGAAAACTATACCTACGCCGAGGCGGGCGTCAATTTCGACGATCGGCTGCGCGATCGGATCGTGATCCTCGAAGACACCGACGGCGATCACCGCGCCGATCGCCGCACCGTGTTCTGGGATCGGGCGCAGCACCTCACGAGCGTTGAAATCGGCTTCGGAGGAGTCTGGGCGCTCTGCGCGCCGTATCTGTTGTTTATTCCCGACCGCGACGGCGACGACAAGCCGGACGGCGAGCCGATCGTGATGCTCGAAGGATGGAACGTCGCCAACGTGCGGCACAACGTGGTGAACGGATTGCGCTGGGGCCCGGACGGTTGGCTCTACGGACGGCACGGCATTCTGGCCACGTCGCGCGTTGGCACGCCGGAAACGCCCGAGAGCGTCCGCACGCCGCTCAATTGTTGCGTGTGGCGACTTCACCCGACCGAAAAACGCTTCGAGGTCGTCTGCCATGGGACGACCAATCCCTGGGGGATGGACTGGGACGCCAACGGAGAGTTGTTCTTCATCAATACGGTGATCGGCCACCTCTGGCATGTGATTCCCGGTGCGCACTATAAGCGAATGTATGGCGAGGATTTCAATCCGCACTTGTATGAGCTGATCGATCAGACCGCCGATCATGTTCATTGGGACACCGCGAACGAAACCTGGACCGCGACGCGCACCGGCTTCTCGCACGGAACCGACGCGGCCGGCGGCGGGCATGCGCATTCCGGGTTGATGATCTATCAAGGCACGAACTGGCCCGAGGAATATCGCGGCGATGTGTTCGCTATCAACTTTCATGGGCGAAGATTGAATCGCGATCGCTTGGAGCGCACAGGAGCAACGTTCACCGCGCACCACCTACCCGATCCGATGCAAAATGGCGACGCCTGGTTCCGCGGCATCGATCTCGCGTCAGGCCCGGACGGCGGCGTGTACGTGCTCGACTGGTCCGACACGGGCGAATGCCACGACGAGGACGGCGTTCATCGTTCTTCGGGGAGGATTTTCAAGATTACGCATGAGAATGGGCAAAGATTGGACCCCAATAAACGCGATCTCAACGCGGCATCGTTGGCGGAGCTCATGAAGTTGGCGCTCGGCGATGAAGTTTGGCATCGCAGGCAAGCGCTTCGTATTCTTCAGGAACGTGCCGCGAACGGCGATGACCTGAAGGATATTCGCACGCTGATTTCGCTCATTGATGTTAAGCCGGGCATGGATACTCGCGACAACATCGAGCCGACCGAGCGTCTCCATGCACTATGGGCGGGTCGCGCAATTGGCATCCATAACAACGAACACTTGCGACAACTCCTGAATGACCCGGATGAATCCCACCGCGCCTGGTGCGTACGGTTTCTCGCCGATGGCCCCATCGACAATGCCGCCGACCGACAGGCGCTGGAGACCCTTTCGGCAACGGAAACGTCGGGCCTGGTGCTGACGTACCTGGCTTCCGCGCTGCAACGTCTGCCGAATTCCGCGCGATGGCAACTTGCGAACTCACTTGCCGCGCACGCCGAATTCGCCGACGATCGCGTGCTACCGTTGATGATCTGGTATGGAATCGAACCATCGGTTCCCGAGTCGCCAGAGCTGGCCGCGGAGTTTGCCGCGACGGCGGCGATGCCGAAGCTCGCGCGCTTTTCGGCGCGGAGGTTGGCGAGTGACCTGGAGCGGAACGCACATGCGCTCAATCCGCTGGTGGCGCGATTGAAGTCGCTGGAGGATGCCGAACGTACGCAACAAGTCTTAACCGGCATCAGCGAGGCCTTGGCCGGTTGGCGGCAAGCGCCGGCGCCCAGCGGGTGGAGCGAGTTTGCGTCCAAGCACGTCGGGGCCGAGGATGCGACCGGTAATTTGGTACGCGAGCTCTCCGCGGTCTTCGGGGACGGCCGCGCGATCGAATCGCTCCGCGCGATGCTCACCGATTCAAGTCAACCGCTTGCCAATCGCCGCGACGCGATTTCCGCGCTCGTGCGAGCGCGGAGCGATGGGCTCGCGGAGGCGATCGTGCCGCTGCTGGACGATCGTGACCTGGCAGCCGATGCCGTGCGTGGGTTGGCGGAGATCGATCTCGCGAAGCACGCTCCGCAGATGTTGCAGCGCTATGCGGATTTCTCGCCGAGTGCGCGCGAGGCCGTGGTCGAGGCCCTCATCACGCGGGCCGATACCGCGGGCGCATTGATCGACGCCGTCGCCGCCGGCAACATTCCCGGCACGGAAGTACCGGCGATCGCGCTGCGGCAAATGCAGTTGCTCGGCGACGCGGAGCTTGCGGCGCGAATCGAGCAAACGTGGCCGGAAACGAAGCTCCTGGCCGCCGACAAAGTGGAACAGTTGGCGACGCTCCGCGAGAAACTCACGCCGGAACTGCTGAGCGCGGCGGATCTCGAGCAGGGCCAGCAACTTTACACACAGCACTGCGGCAAGTGCCACAAGCTGTTCGGCGACGGCGGAACGATCGGGCCTGAGTTGACCGGCGCGCAGCGCGGCCAGCTCGACTACTGGCTGCAAAACATCGTCGATCCCTCGGCCACGGTCGGCACGAATTATCGCTTGTCGATCGTCGAACTGAAGGACGGCCGCGTGCTGAACGGCATCGTCGGCGCGCAGACCGATCGCACCATCGTGCTCCAGACGGCGACCGAACGCGTCGTGCTGGAGCGCAGCGAGATTGAAGCGCTCCAGGCGTCGAACCTGTCGATCATGCCGGAAGGGCAACTCGGCGCATGGAGCGACGAACAGATTCGCGACCTGATCGGCTATCTGATGAAGCCATGAGCGAGCCGGTCGCGAACGACGATGCGGGGCGGCGCGTGATCGTCGTTCTGCCGGCCTACAATGAAGCGCCGGAGATCGCGCGACTCGTGGAACGGATCGACGTCGCGCTGCGGGCCGATGGCTTCGATTATCTGATCGTGCTCGTCGACGATGGCAGCACGGACGGCACTGCGGACGTCGCCGCGCGCTCGGCAGCGAGCTATCCGCTACGGATCGTGCGCCACCCGCGGAATCAAGGACTCGGCGCGACGATTCGCGACGGCCTCCGCGCCGCCGCAGACGATGCCCGGCCAGCCGATGTGATCGTAGCGATGGACGCCGATAACACGCATGCGCCTGGCTTTATTCGCGGCATGGTCACGGCGATCGATCGCGGCGTCGACGTGGTCATCGCTTCGCGCTATCAAGCAGGTTCAGTGACGCAAGGCGTGCCGTTCGATCGCCGCGCGTTGAGCTTTGGCGCAAGTCTCTTGATGCGAACTATCTTTCCGACGCGCGGCGTACGGGACTATACTTGCGGCTACCGGGCGTATCGCGCGAAAATGTTGCGGCAGGCGTTCACTCGGTATGGCGACGAACTGGTGAGTGAAGACGGTTTTGCGTGCATGGTCGATATTTTGCTCAAGCTGCGCGGCATGGGTGCGCGCTTCGCCGAAGTGCCGTTTACGTTGGAATACGATCAGAAGTCCGGCCCCACGAAAATGAAGGTCATGCGCACGATCCGCCGCACGTTGAGTTTGATCGTGCGGCGGCGGCTGGGCGGTTAAATCGACATGAATGTGACATGAGTCTCACGCCGCCGAACGCCGATGCGGAGCGCTTTGATGCGGCGTATTTCGCGGCCAACTATCGCAACTACGCGCGGCAGAATCCGCCGCGCAAGATGCGGTTCTATCGTCGGATGGTCGAGGCGGCGCGGTCGCCAGGCGCTCCCAAGCGCATCCACGATCTCGGTTGTGGGATGGGTTTGTTTCTCGCGAGCCTCGATGCGAGCTGGCAACGTTTTGGGAGCGACGTCAGCGAGTTCGCGCTGGAGAAGGCGCGCGAAGCGTGTCCGTTGGGGACATTCGCCGTGGGAAGTGCCGCCGAGGCGTCGCCATTCAGCGAGTCGTTCGGCGTAGTCACCGCGTTCGATGTCATCGAGCACGTGCCGGACCTCAACGCTGTCGCCAGAACCATCTCGCAGCAGCTCTGCGATCACGGAACGTTCGTCTTTGTAGTACCGGTGTACGACGGGCTCAGCGGGCCGATCATCCGGCGGCTCGATCGCGACCCGACGCATGTTCACGAGTGGCCGCGCGGGCGTTGGCTTGACTGGGCATCGCGCCATTTTGAAGTCAACGACTGGCGCGGAGTCCTGCGCTGGTTGACGCCGTGGGGATACTACATTCATTGCCCGACGCGCGCGCTGCGACGTCACGCGCCCGCGGTGCTAGTGAGCTGCCGCAGGCGGTGACGTGCACTGGCGACGGGGATTGCAAACCCAGGCTTACGGCTTGCGGATGTTGAGGCGGTATTCTGTGGTGAGTTCGATGGGCTGGCCGGTTGGCGCATTAGCTCGTAGCACGGCTACTTCGTCGTCCAAGGAGTAAGTGAATGGCTTGCCGAGCCAGGGATCCTGGGGAACTGGCACGCAGGTCACTTCGTCCAACGATTTGGGGAGTTGGCCGCCATGGTCCGCGGCGTGCATGCGAAGCGCTTCGATGGTCCGCAGCAACGCGATTTGTCGTTCTTGGCGCTCCATGGCGTTCCTGAAATGGACCAGGGATGGCAAGATGATTTGCGCTAGCGGTAACCCTTGGTCGTTGCCCGGCTTCTCGCCGACTTGCTCAATCGACTCCACCAATCCGGCTTGCCCCGGATCGTACGGCAAGTAAGCCCACTTGAAGACGTTGTCGCGATCGCGATTGAAGTTGTCGATGGTCAGGATCACGATCGCTTGAGCGTCGCTGATTGTCTCCGCTTCCTCGGCGGACATTCCGGTATCGAGCAAGTGCTGCTTCGCAGCGTCGATGGAATTCTTGCGAATAGTCGGCAAGTCGAGGCCCTGGCTGCCGATGAGTTGCAAGTCTTGATGCAGTTGACTAAGGAAATCCTCCCAGTAAGTCTCGCTATGTCCCGCCGCGCGTGGCGAACTCCAGTCGGGATACGAGAGTTCCATGCTGTACATTTCCGTGGCAAGCGCCGCACGAGTATCGATGAAGGGCCGCGGAAGTTGGGAGAGCGCCCAATACAAGCTCGGCGCATTCGGCACGGCGCCTAGCTCGGCCACGCGATCGCCGAAGACGCTCGCAATGGCAACGCCCACGAGTGCGTGAATCAACGTCGGACCTGTAGCGGCGTGGCGAGCCAGCGCATAGCCGGTGCGAATCGATTCGAGGGCCCCCTCGACGTCGCCTTCCGCGATTTGAATGCGCGTCTGCAATGCGAGAAATCTTCCCTGATCGCGCAGCGGCGCGAGCTCCGGCAGGAGGATCGCAAAGAACGGGCGCTGGCCGTAGGGCAGCGACCAGGAGCAATCGCGACTGCGCGCCGCTTCCGCCAGCCAGTCAGGGCGAAACGGATTGCGCTCCAGCAACGCACGGGCGTCTTTGACGGAGAACTCGCCGAGCGGAACGTTGAGATACTTGTCCAGCAGTTCCATATCGGCTTCGTGCGTCGGCGAGTGGCCGACGCCGGCCGCGAACATGCGGGCGTAAATCAGTTCGGCGTCGCGCGGCTGTAGTTCCGGCAGCGGCGGCAAGAGTTGGTGCTTGAGTGCCGGCGTCGGCGCATTCGCCGGCGCGAGCGTGAGCTCGATGATGCGTGCGCTTGGCGGCGATTCTTGAGCGCGGGCAATGGTTGCGCATGTGATCGCTGCGAAAAGAGTCAGCGTGGCGAACGAACGTAGCATGACACTGGTTCCAGAGAGTGCGATGGGTGGGGAAATCGCGCGCGGCTCAGCGAAGTTCTTGCGAATACTGCTCGAGCAACTGCCGATAAGACGGCGTCGCGGCGGATTTTTCCCACGTGGAAGTCGAAGAATGCTGCGCGGCGTCACTCCAGTTTCCGGCCAGCGCCAGATCGCGAAGGGCGAGGTAGCCTGGCCCGCGCGGCGCGCTGGGTTGGGGCGGCGATTGTCGTTCTACGGGCGCGGGTTGCACGGAGACGCGCTCGATGACCTGCGGTTCGTCGCGTAGGGCAAAGGCCACGATCAAGCCGGCCGCCAGCGCGCTCATGCTGTTCGTCGCGAAGAGGAGCCAACGGCCGCGACGCGCGTGCACAGTAGCGTCGTGCGACGCGGCGCCGGCGCGGAACATCAGTTGATCGCGGTCGATGCGCGCGGCGGGGCGCAGCGACGCGAGCTGCGATTCGAGGGCGCTCAATGCGTCTGGCGTTGGTTCGTCGTGGGACATGGCGGGTTGAACCTCTTGCGTAAGGCGGACAGTCCGGCGTGATACCAGCGATGAACGCTGCTCGTCGTGCCGCCAGTCAGTTCCGCGATTTCTTCCAACGTGAGCTGTCCCCAGAATCTGGCGATGATGACTTCGCGCTGTTCTGGCGGCAAATCTTGTAGCGCTGCGGCGACCGCGGCGCCGTCGATCTGATCGGCGGCGCGGTCCATGAACCAATCGCCAGCGGTGGACGCTTGCGCTTGTTCGCGGCGACGTCGACGGGCCGTCGAGCGGCCGGCTGCGATGGCGCCGTTGCGGACTGCGCGAAACAGCCAGGCGGCGGGGCTGCGCGGCAAGTCCGGCTGGCGGGCCAACTGTACGAACGCTTCTTGCACGACGTCCTCGGGCGAGGCGCACCATTGGCGGGCGTAGAGCGCGAGGGAGGCGCCGTGCTGGTCGAGCAGTAGGCCCAATTCATCGGGACCGATCGGCGGCATGGGTCAGCGCGGCGTGGTGGCGTGGGCGGGTGCTCAACAGTATGACGCCGCGGCGGGGAAGTTTTCCCACGATTTTCGTGTCAGACTTCGAGCACGATTGTGATAACAACTGTTGTTCGCACTAGCTTTCGATTCAAGGAGAAACCGTGGGATTTCTACGGCGTTGCGGCGACTTGGAAAATGCTCCGCGGACGTGGCACAGCGCCGCACGGGTGCATTAAGATGAGTCGCGGCGTGAATCGAAAGTCGTTTGAGTTTCCCCGGAACAGGAGGCTTGCGGCGATGAATGCTTTTTTTGTTGGTGACGTTGCGCGCGGGATGCGGGTGTTTGGTTGCGCGGCGATGGTGACAATCGTGGGCGCGGCGTTAAGTCCATCGGCGGTCGGCGCGCCGGGCGACGAGGCGACGGTGGTCGACGCCGCAGTCGACGGCCTGGGCGCTACCGAAGGATTGGGCGAGGAAAAACAGGTCATCGACGTCGACGTAAAGAACAAGGCAAAGCCGGCGCGGCTGGGGTTTACCGTCGATCGCGTCCGACATGTGAGGACCGCGGGGTTCGGCGATGGCGACTCGGGCTTTCCGCCGCTGGACGACGCCGTGGTCGCCGTGCAGAACGTGCACGTGGCGGATGGCGCCGTGACGATTTCCGGCGGCGGGGAGGGGGGCGGATTGGTCGGCGACACCGAGATGCCGAAGCAGCCGAATCTGATCCTCGACATCAAGATGAACGGCGGCAAGCTGGGGCGCGGCAGGCAGTTGATTTGCCATGCAGTCGGCAAGCCGGTCGGTAAAGACGATCAAGGGCGGCGGATCGCCGGGCCGATCGTCTTCAGCCCAGCGCGGTACCGGTTCGACGGCATCGCGTATCCGGACGGGCACGACGACGCGGCGGTCCACTTGTACTTGAGCCCCGAGCAGGCCGACGCGACGCGGATCGCCGAGCTCGACGTGCAGATGCTCGTCTGCGAAGGGACAGTGCAGAGCGCGGAGTTTACCGGCAAGGAACTGACCGTACCGACGACGAAGCGCGACGGCAAGTTCCCGATTCGCCTGGAGAAGGTGGAGTCGCGGGGGGAACAGTTAATCGTCAGCGTCGCCGTTCCATTGCAAGAGAGCCGGCTCGAGCAGCAGTTACAGCGGGGGCGCGTCAACAACATCGAGCAGGCGATGCGCGACGAGATGCTCCTCAACCTGCAGGGGCGCGTGAGCGTGGCGATCGTCGACAGCGCCGGGCACACGCACCATGGCAGCACGGCGAACCTGGATCAACCGACCGACGGCGTCGAGATGCTGACGCACGTGTTTGGGATTCCGAAGCTGCCGGAGGGGGTGGAAGTGCAGTCGGTCAAGTGCGTGGTGACGACTTGCTTGCGGTATCCGGAGGTGATGAAGGTGCGGTTCGAGGGGGTGCCGCTGCGCGGGGAGAGGCGGAAGGGGGAGTGAGGACGGGTTCACAAGGAGTTCCGAA
>CAZUBB010000017.1:5020-7265 GCA_964618485.1 uncultured Pirellulales bacterium | reverse complement strand
TTTATTCTTCAGTCCCCGTTGTCGCAGCCCACTGTCGCCGGCTGGTTGGTGCGTGATGCGCTTGCGGGCAGTGACCCGCAACCCTACTCGCTATTGCACGCCCTACGGCCGTGTCGATTTGCTTCCGTTACTCGCCGAGAGTATGATTGCAGACGAGGGCTACGTGGCCTCGTCGCGACTCATGCCCCACGGCGCTCCTTGACACATCGACCGCTCGCCAACTGGCATGATAATAGCTGTGCTGGCTTCGTATCTACTCCTGGAAATTGCGCGAAGAATACAAATTACAATCAAGAGATAGACAAGAAACGAAACAGAAAATGAAAATTGAAAAGATACAAAGATAGATTGAGAAAAACGAAATTCAGAATAAATACAACGGTGGTTTTGCGCGCGGACGGTGAAAAAGGACACGAGAGCCAGATGGTCGACTTGAAGACGTGATACAGACATGGATTCTGAACGCGGGAATGTGTATCGGCTGCCAAAGCAATAGCTAGGCGGCCTTTTTTCGTTTTTGGAGTGCCGGCAGCCGAGAATTATTGCTTCAATACATCGGCAAGCGAATCCAAGGAGCGATGAATTCAATGAACGAAAAACCCTGTACGCGATACTCGCCAGCGGAATGGAACGAGTTCATTGAAGAGTTCCATGATTCACTTGCTCTTTCGGAAGTCAGAAATCGGACGAAACTCGGAATCAAGCATATTCGCAGGATGCACGAATTTGCGAACAAGCACGTGACGCATCCCTTGCTTCCGCTACGGGACCTCCCTTCAGGAACGAAGCGACGCTCAACGCCAGTCGACTACAGTCAATTTGGAGAGGTCTATCGAAGTTGCGACTCTCGTCAGCAAGCGTGCAATAGACTCAACATTTCCAAGACGGAGTTGAATCGTAGGATCGGCAAGTATGAGGCCGAGAATGACATCAAGCTCCCGGAGTTGCCCGAGACAACCATCGAGTCCGCGACGCAAGTCAAACCTTTTCGGAGACTGCGGCACGGCTCCAACCCGACGGACTTGGCTAGAAAACTCGGCGGCACTCGGTATGAGGACACAAAGCCGAGTGCTCGCTACAAGATGAACTACGTTGCCGCTTATCGCCTTGCTCGCAAGTTTCGCGCCCACAAAGAGAGCCAACAGTAGCGCATGGCGAAAATCGAATTAGAGATCGTACATCGACCAAGCCCCGCCATTACGGCGGGGCTTTTTTTATGCGCGGGGGTGCCCAAAAACGGCGCCTCGTTAAGAGTTCCTTTTGCAAACGGAGGTTGAGTCATGAAAGTCCTTGAGGTGAAGCATGTCGAAGGAGTCGCGACATGGTACGAAGGTCAAATGCAGTACTGTGCGGTGCTCGCAAATGCGGTGACGAGCGAGGAAATCCGCCTCATTCTCGATTGGGAGGACGCGCGCCAACTTGTTACCAGCACACTCACACAACTTGCCGTCAGCGCCAACGACGTTGGCGCGCAGAAGATGATCGAATTGTTTGTTCAGGCCGCGAGAGAAATTGAAGAGCGCGACAATCAGTAATTGGTCGCCACGTGACATTGAAACTCCGCATTGAAACAAGGCCGCCTTGAGCGGCCGTTTTCATGCGCATCTGACCAACACAACAGCGAGGCCGCCCAGTGTGGGCGGCCTTTTTTCGTTTTCACATCTCACATTCTTCAATCAATGAAAATGGAGGCACGTATGTCAAGATATCGACGGCTCGATGCGCGCAAACGGATGTTTAAGCCGCGCGAGATTGTTCGATTGGTTGAACGACAGGAGTTCTTCGAAGTCCGACGGAAGGGATCATCACACAGACATTTTCGCCACGCTGACGGACGATGCACGACAGTCCCCTTCCACTCTGGCGATGTAGGCCGCGGACTGGTATGCAAAATCCTGCGGGATATTGGAATGACAAGTTGATACTTGTGCTCGCGCGGAACGAAATGTGAATAATTCATGGCAGTAAGGGGCGACCTTCTGGCGCACATCCCAGGGAAGGCCGATTGCGGCTTTTTGGGTGACTACTTGGTCCGTGGTGGCCATCGCTGGACTTGGGTGTGTGACGCGCGTGTTGTGGTTAAGCCCAGGGTTGGCCGCCACGGGGGTTGTTTCCATCCGCGATGGTGCAAGCGGCCTACCCTGGGATGACGGTTGGATCCCAGGGAAGGCCGATTGCGGCTTTTTTGATGGCTACTTGGTCCGTGGTGGCCATGCCAGGGCTTGGGGGTGGTGCATTGTTGCTT
>CAZUBB010000017.1:4664-4955 GCA_964618485.1 uncultured Pirellulales bacterium | reverse complement strand
GGGGTGGAGTAGGCTGCGGGGGGGGGGGTTTTTCTTGGACGCTTACGGGAGTGATGGCGATGCCGGTTGCTGGTGGGGGGTTGGAGCGGGGGATTGCATTGGCGCGGGTGTTGGAGTTGGGGCTGGCTGCGAAGCCGGATGAGGCGGCGCTGGTTTCGCTTGAGCGCGTTTGGACGTGGCGCGAGTTGGATGAGGCGGCGCGGCGGTTGGCGGGGCATTACTTGGCGCTCGGGCTGCGGCCGGGGGATCGGTTGGCGTCGCTGTTGCCTAATCGTGGGGCGCTGGTCGTGG
>CAZUBB010000017.1:0-4654 GCA_964618485.1 uncultured Pirellulales bacterium | reverse complement strand
CCGGAGGACAATTGCCATGTCTCCGTCCGCGGACGATTCAGGGGGTCGCGCGTGGTCGTAGTGACGTTGCCGTTGCGGTTGGTGTAATTGGTGACGCCGCGCAGTCTGCAACAGTTTCTTCCCCGCTATGTATGGGGCGAGGGGCTCGCGCGAAATCGTCTGCAGGAGATGGTGCGGAAGCAGCATGCCGGGCCGCACTAGATCGGGATCATCGACGATACCAGCGACGTCAAGAAAGGCTACCGGACGCTGGGCGTCACACGCGTAACCAAATCGCCGCCCCATCTCACGCTAAACGACGTAAAGCGACACGGCGGAGATGGAAAACGAAAAGGGGCTCTGTAGCACTATTGAGGCTTGATCGGCGAACTTAGCACGCATCGGCAGGATTTGCCCTTCGTTTCCGGCCTCCCGTTGGTCGGCCTGCTTCAGTTCGCGTTCAAGGTTCAATAAGTAGACTCCCAGCGGCATTCTGGATAGACTGATGTGGTTGCAGGATCCCGAGATCCCAAGCTCATCGGAGGGCCTTGACATGTCGTGTCGCAGGTTTGCGGAAGTTCTCCTTGCTTGTGTGGTGTCGATTACCGCGACTGCTTCCGCAAGGGCTGGGGATTGCGAAGGAGCTTACCTGGAGAGCCGCACTTGCCAGGTTTACACGGGGCCCTGCTTTGCGAACTCCGAATCGGGGCTTGCCGGCAAGAGCGCGATTCTTGCCTGGAAATTCAACAAAGGAAACGTCGACCGCGTCGACCTGGCCGGGCTGAGCGTCGTGGCCGTGGTTCATTCGTCGGACACGCTGGCCTTTGAAGGGATCGATTGCGGGCGCGACGTGAAGTCGCTGATCCTGGTCGACGAGCGAGCGAACGAGCAACAGCGCGACGCGCTCGTCCGTTTCGCGCGCCGCCAGGTGGGCCGCGCAGGCGAACACGTCGTTCGCGTCGAGGTTCAACCGATTAGGATGTCGCTCGACGTCTTCGACCTGCGCGGAAGCCTGGAAGTCGGCAAGGTCGTCAAGCTTTCGACGCGCGCAGCGCGGAAAGGCGATTGCATTTGCGGCAACGAGGCCGCGTATTACCCGCCGCTCGCACCGTTGGAAAACTTCGCCGCCGGCGTATGCATTGAAAACGAATTCCGCGGCCGCGGCATCGGTCATCGCTGGTCGGCTCCCGATAGCCGCAGCGCATACATGGGCACGTTTTCGATCTTCTCGATTTGAGTCGGACACTCTGCACAAAGGTGGTCACTATGTCCGGATGGGTGCGATCCCTGTTTGTCGGTTCCTTGACATGGTCCGCGCTGACAGTTGCGCCGGCATATTGCCAGGAATACACGGCGGAACCGATCGAAGCCTTCGCTCCGGCGGACGGTCTCGATCCGGCGATTGCGGAACAGCTCGCGCCGACCGGCGTCAAGATCGTGCGCGACGGCAGCCGCGTGGTTTGCGAAATCTGGCTGCTCAAATCGTGGGAGCTCGCATCGTTCTCGCCCGAGGGCGATTTGCTGTACCCGTTCACGCCGGGGCAATTGATTGGCCTCGTACGATTGCCGCGCAAGACTGGCGATTTCCGCGATCAAGGCGTCGCCAAGGGACTTTACACGCTCCGCTACGCGCTGCAGCCCGTGGACGGCGCGCACGTCGGCACGTCGCCTACCCGAGACTTTTTGCTGATGGCCAACGCGGAGATCGACACGTCGCCCGAGGTGAAAGATATCGAGGCGCTCACCAAGGCCAGCGCCGAAGCGGCCGGCACGGCACACCCGACTCTACTCGCGCTGAAGGTCGCTGCGCCGGACGTTCAGACGCTGCGACATGACGAGACCAACGATTGGTGGCTGCTCCAGTTGACAGGCAAAGGACGCGTCGATGCGGAAGAGCGCGAGATGAAGCTGGAGTTGGTCGTTGTAGGTCACGCGGCTGAGTAGTCAGAGGCATCGCCATGGCAATCCGCCGGATGCGCCGACCGCTGCTCCTTCTCGTACTGCTTGCGCCGCTCTGGATCGCAGTAAGCCAGGCCGACGACGCCGAATCATCGAGGCCCGAGTTTGAACTGGTTCACGTGCGCGGCCGCGTCGGCTGGCTCGGCGACGCGATGCGCGAGCAGTTCGGCCTCCAGGTGACGACCGAGGCCTCGGAGCGCACGCTCGCGCTTACGACCCTGAACGGCGAGGTGCTGCCGTTGCTCGAGGATTCGCGCGGTCGCGCGTTCCGGCTCGACGAGCGGCTTCGCAAACTGGACGTCGAACTTCTCGTGCGCCGCTACCAGAAGACGCCGCTCTTGCAAGTGCTGCAAGTGTTCGAGGTGAACGCCGACGGCAGCCGTGACGAACTCGACTACTGGTGCGACATCTGCGCCATCGCCATGTACGAACTCAAGGCGTGCGACTGTTGCCAGGGCCCGATTGAGCTGCGCCGCCGCCCGGTCAAGCCTTGATGCGCGGAGTTTGGCCGTTGATGGCGTGAGGAATCCCGCGCCGACAATTCTCTCCGGCATTTGGCGAAAATACGTTGTTTCGCGGCCCCAGGCTCGTATAATCAGTCCCACTCGTCTCCTTGTTTCGCTGCGATCGCAGGGCATGATTTGTGATGCGCGTTCCTCCTTCTGAATAAGGCGCCTACGCATGTCGGGGAAACATCCAGGGTCGAATGGGCGGCCAGGCGTGAATCGCCGCGCTTTCCTCAAAGGCTCCGGCGCGGTGGCTGCCGCGACGGCGCTCCAGCAGCAGGTCGCCGCGCAAGCGCAAGACGCCGCGCCGGCGGTTGTTCGCGGCGCGACCAAAATCAAACTGCACGTCAATGGGCGCGAGCACGTCGTTCAGGTCGAGCCGCGCGACACGTTGCTCGAGGCGCTGCGATTTCAACTTGACCTGACCGGCGCGAAGCCGGTCAGCGCCGACGGCGTCAGCGGCGCGTGCACGGTGCTGGTCGACGGTAAACCCATGATGGCTTCGCTGTTGCTGGCTGTCGCGTGCGAAGGGAAGAAAATCGAGACGGTCGAGAGCCTGGGCGGCGACAGGCCCGACCCGGTGGTTCGCGCGTTCGTGACGCACGACGCGGAGCAGTGCGGTTTCTGCACGCCCGGCTTCGTCGTCGCGGTGCGGGCGTTTCTCAACAAGAATCCGAAGGCGACGCTCGACGAGATTCGCGGCGGGCTGAACGGCAACATTTGCCGCTGCGGCACGTACGCCAATGTGCTCCAGTGCAATACAATTGGCCTGCCGCGGACCAGTCGCAACTGATCGGCAAGCGGCACGAGCGGCTCGACGGCCTCGCCAAGGCCTCCGGGGCGGCGAAGTACACGTACGACGTGAATCTGCCGAACCAGCTCGTCGTTCGCGCTCTCGGTTGCCCGCACGCGCATTGCCGTATCACCGGCATTGACACGAGCGAAACGGAAAAGACGCCAGGCGTGGTTCATGTCCACGTGTTGCCGCACGCGGAAGTCGGCAAGGAAATCAACTGGGAAGGCGAGTTGCTCGTCGCCGTCGCGGCCGAGACCGAGGGCGCCGCGGCGGAAGGCGTCGACAAACTGCGCATCGGTTATGAAGTGCTGCCGGCCTTCGTCGACGACGAGAATCTGCAGGCGGCGACCGACGCGCAGCTCACCAGTTCTGGCGGCGGGCGCGCAGAGACGGTCAACGAACCGGCCGATGAAGATGACGAAGACGAGTTCATCCAACAGGAAATCGACCGACTGTTGAAAGAATGCGCGCACGTCGTCGAGGGCTACTACGGCGCGGACTCCATCACGCATTGCTGCCTCGAACCGCATGGTTCGACCGTCGCTTGGGAGGGTGGTAAGCTCAAGGCGTACTTATCCACGCAAAACGTCTCGGGGACCGACGAGGGCTTCGCGCCGGCTTTGCAAATCGGGCCGGAGGACGTCGAGGTCGTTTGCCAGTACATCGGCGGCGGCTTCGGCAGCAAGTTCGCGCCGGACTATTGGAGCATCGCCGCGGCGCAGATCGCCAAGGCGACCGGCCGTCCCGTGAAATTCATGCTCTCGCGCGAGCAAGAACTGAAAATCGGCGGGCATCGCCCTTCGGGCTACATGAAAGTCCGTCTCGGCGCAGATAAAGACGGGGTCGTGCAGGTCTGGGATTCGACGCATTGGGGAAGCGGCGGCTTCACCGGCGGGGCGGTCAGCCAGACGATCATCCCGTACGTCTTCCGTCCAAAGAATCTCCGCGTTGCGTCGACCAACATCAAGACCAACGCGCCGCAGGCCCGCGCGTGGCGGGCGCCGGGACACCCGCAAGCGTGTGCGATGTCGCAGACCGCGTACGATGATCTGGCCGCCAAAATGGGCGCCGACAGCCTGGAGATCTTCCGCAAGAACATCGCCAACATCGCGTCGCAGCAGAAGCCCGAGGTTTACCTCGCTGAGTTGGACATCGCGGCCAAGTTGATGGACTGGAAGGCCAAGTGGCATCCGCACGGAAAAGGGACGGCGAAAGGCGCGGTCGTCGAGGGCCTGGGCCTGGCTCTGCATACTTGGGGCGGCGCCGGGCATGCTTCGAACTGCACGCTCAAGATTTTCCCCACGGGGGGCGTGGAGTCTTTCTGCGGTACGCAGGACCTTGGCACTGGTACGAGGACCGTGTGCGCCGTGATCGTCGCGGAAACGCTGGGGCTCAACGTCGCCGATGTGAAAAT
>CAZUBB010000016.1:36611-39011 GCA_964618485.1 uncultured Pirellulales bacterium | reverse complement strand
CCGGGGGCATCTCGCCGGCGTCGAGCATCTCGGCGACTTTCAGCCAGGCTTCACTATCGTTCCGAATTTCGTCGAGCGACGCGAAACGCTGGAGGTCGAGCTCGCTTTCCGGCGCGTCGGCCGAGTGGCAATCGAGACAGTATTTCGCCAGCAGCGGTCGCGCTTGCGCGCTGTATCGTTCGGACAGTTGCGCGAAGGTCGCGGGGGGCGCTTCAGCGGCCAACGCAGGCGAGACGGCGATGGCGGTCCAAAGAAAAACCAACAAATGCGCGCTGCCTCGCGCGGCGCGAAGGTCCAGCAACATGAATCCACCTGCGGAAGATCAGGGAAACTGCGACCAATGTCGCCGCAACGAAGGCTTGCGACGATCCACTCGGCAAGTCGTCTGCCGTCCAGGGATCGGACAGGCGGGCGCAGACGACATCTCGCTCTAGCGTAACACCGGGCTGAGCGGTGCGAAAGATGCGGAGGGCCGCCGGCTACGATAGCAGTTTTCGCAGCGCGCGTGGCAGGGCTGAATTGCAATTCACGATTTCGCCAGTCAGCGGATGTGCAAAGGATAGTCCCGCGGCGTGCAGCGCGAGGCGAATACGCTGAGAACCCTCGCTGTAGCGGCGATCTCCTACGACAGGGCAGCCCAAGTCCGCCAGATGGACGCGAATCTGGTGTTTGCGGCCGGTTTCGAGGCGGATTTCCACGAGCGTGCGGCCGCCCTTGGATTCTAAAATACGATAGTGCGTAGTCGCACGGTGAGCCCCGGGCCTGGGTTGCTTGCTGCTGGAAACGCGAAGCGACTTATCGTCCTCTTTCAAATAGCTGGTCACGGTACCGGAGTCGGCCGCCGGTCGTCCGCGCACGATGGCGAGGTAGTTCTTCTGCACCTCGGTCCAACGCTCCTGAAGCGACTGTTTGATCGGCTCCGTCTTGGCAAAGAGGACTAACCCGGACGTTTCTTGGTCGAGTCGATGTACGACCCAGGCTCGGGCCGAGGCATTCGAGCGCTGGCCGCGCAGATAGTCGTTCACGCGCACGAACAGCGTGTCCGCCTTCTCGCGATCGTTCGCCACCGTGAGAAGGCCGGACGGCTTTTCGACGACCATGAGCGAGTCGTCTTCATACACGATTTGCACACGCGCCTGCGCTAACCTGTCTCGCGCGGCGGCGCCGCGCGAATCGGTGACGGCTACCTCGTTTCCCGGCGCCAAGGAGTGGTCAAACCGGCGCACCACAACGCCGTCGACCTGTACCGCGCCGAACTTGAGAAACCGCTTCGCGTCGGCGCGCTTCAGGGACAACGTGCCGAGCAGGAAGTCCATCAACGGCGTGGCCTGGGCAACGGTCCAGCGGCGTGGGGCGATCAAGCGTGTCTCCACGTGTGCGGCGCCGGGCATCTTGGATGGCGAGGCGGCTGCAACTATTTCTTCGCCGACCCGGCGCCTGGCTTCTTGGCGTCCTGCTTCGGCTTCTTGTTTTTCTTGTCGTTCTTCTGGCTGTTGTTTCCCTTGCCCATGATGTTCTCGTCGCCTCGCTAAAAGGAATTGCTTGTATGGCACTCGTTCACGACATTTCGAATATACCAAAGAACCGCGCGTTGCGCAGTGATCCGCGCTCCGGCTAGCGTCAGGGACCGCCGGACTTACTTTTCCACGACCCAGACGTTGCGATATCGCACGGGATTGCCGTGGTCCTGCAGGTAGAGCGGGCCGGGTTCGGGCCCCTCGGCGACCGGCGCGGCGGTCGTCGCGTGCGGCAGGGCGACGTTGTCGTGAATCGGCACGCCGTTGTGCTTCACGGTCAGTTTGGCGTCGGCGGTTTTCTTGCCGCCGGCGTCGAACCTGGCGGCGGTGTACTCGATGTCGTACGTCTGCCAGGCGAGCGGCGGGAGACACATGTTGATGCGCGGCTTCGCGATGCTATAGATGCCGCCGCACTCGTTGTTTTCGCCAGCGAGTCCGAAAGAATCGAGAATCTGCACTTCGTAACGCCCTTGCAGATAGCAACCGCTGTTGCCGCGCCCTTGTCCGCGGTCCTCCGGCTGATACGGCGTACGGAACTCGACGTGCACGAGGCAGTCCTGGAACTTCCGCTTACTCGTCGCGCCGTTCATCAGCAAGCCGTCTTCGGTGACCTGGCCGCCTTCAAAGGCGTCAGCGGAGGAGCCATCGAACAGCACGACCGCCCCTTCCGGCGGCTTTGCGCCGAGCGTGGAGCTCTCGCGCGTCGTGCGCTCGAGAACGCCAGCTTCGGCGCCCGCCGGGTCGTAAACGGTTAGCTTGCCGTCCGCGATTTTCGCGGTTCCCTGCTCGCCGGCGAACGTCGGCACGCCGTCCTTGCGCTCGCCCTCTCCTGAGATCGTCTCTTGTTCGTCCCAACCGTCGCCGGGGAGGCCGCCACGGTACG
>CAZUBB010000016.1:29153-36601 GCA_964618485.1 uncultured Pirellulales bacterium | reverse complement strand
CCACGCAGCGAAACTTGCCTTGTCCCAGGGCGATGATCTGCGCGGCAAAGGGTTCGTCGTGCAACTTGCCGACATATTCGCCCTGCACGGCGAAGTCGTCATCGGTTTTCCCGGGATCGTTATAGACGGGTCCCTCCGCCGCGGCCGAGGCGGCAAGGAACAGCAGGACGATGGGAGCGACGAGCATTCGATGGGAGCGCATGAGTAACATCCTGGATGATGGCGGCCGCGACTGCGTCCGCGAAATGGGGGCGATGCGGCCCGATTATTCTGCTGTTCACGCACCGATGACGCAAGCGCCATCCGCCGGTTTAACGACCCGCTTGCGCGCTGGCGTCGGAATTCAATTCTCCGCTAGCCTCGGCCTGTTTTGAATCGCGGCGCGGATCGTTTGGAGCACGCGTTCGCGTTCTTCGCCCGCGATCGGGAGACGCGGGGCGCGGACCCATTCGGCGCCGAGGCCGACTTCCTGTTCGCATAGCTTGATGTACTGCACAAAATGGACATGCGTATCGAGTTTCAATAACGGCTGGAACCAGCGATAGAGTTCTCGCGCTTCATCCCAGCGACCGGCGCGGGTCAGGTCCCAAAGACGCTGATTCTCGTGCGGAAAGGCGATGCCTGTGCCGGCCACCCAGCCGTCGATTCCAAGAATACTGCACTCCAGGAGCAGGTCGTCCACGCCGGTAAACAGCGCATAGCGGTCGCCCACGGCGTTGTGCAGTTCCGTGATGCGCCGCGGGTCGCCGGAGCTTTCCTTCAGGGCGACGAACCGCGGCTCATCGGCCAACTCCGCGAACATCACGGGGGTGATGTCGTTGGCGTAGCTGATGGGGTTGTTGTAGATCATGATCGGCAAATCACTGGAACTCGCGACCGTGCGAAAATAAGCCATTGTTTCGCGCGGGTCTCCCTTGTAACTCATCGGCGGCAGAAGCATGACGCCGTCGGCGCCGAGTTGCTGGACATCGCGGACATAGTGAATTGCCGCAATGGTGCTCGACTCGGCAACGCCGCTCAGCACGGGGACCCGTCCGCGTGCAACCTCGACGGCGCAGCGGACGACCTGGCGTTTTTCTTCCGGACGAAGCGTCTGGTTCTCGCCGAGCGAGCCGCACATGATCAAGCCGCTAACGCCGCTCGCGAGGAGCGCTTCGAGATGCCGCGCCGTGGACGGCAGGTCGAGCGACTGATCGGACTTGAGCTGCGTCGTCACGGCGGGAAACACGCCGCTCCAGCGTGGGTTCAGCATGGGGGATCCGTTGAGAATAGAAGCGCGGCCACACCGGCCCGTAGCGCAGACTTACGAAACATCGACGACGCGCTCACCGAGCACGTCGAGCTTCGGCGTGATTCCGAGTCCGGGCGCGGCGCTGGCGGACATAAATCCACGTTCGCGCCGCGGCGCGCCGTCGGCCGTGCTCACCGTGACGTAGCTGTTGAAGTCGGTGCTGGTGAAGCGAAACTCCTCCGGCGTGCTGTGCGCGAGGTGCGCGATCGCCGCGGTGGTAATATCGCCGCCCCAACTGTCTTCGAGCGTCATTGCGATTCCCATGCTCACGCACAGATCGCGGGCCTGCTTCGTCTTCGTCAATCCGCCGAGCTTGCTGATTTTCAAGTTGACGACGTCCATCGCCAGGTTGGCCTTGGCCCGCAGCAGCATGTCGAGGCTATCGACGTTTTCGTCGAGCACGAACGGATGGTCGCAATGCCTGCGCACCGCGAGGCACTCCTCGTAGTTGAGGCACGGTTGTTCGATATAGACGTCCACGTCGCGCACCGCGCGGATGACGCGCATCGCTTCGTGCTGCGTCCAGCCGGTGTTGGCGTCGGCGACGAGGCGGTCGGTGTTCGACAACATCGCACGCACGGCGCGGATGCGTTCGATATCGACGTCTGGGTCGCCTCCGACCTTGAGCTGGAACCGCGTGTAACCTTCCGCTCGATAGCCGGCAACCTTGGCGGCCATCGCGTCGGGCGATTCCTGCGAGATGGCGCGATAGAGCCGCACGCTTTCGCCAAAGCGGCCTCCCAGCAGCGTGCAAACGGGCAGGCCGGTCGCCTTGCCAAGCAAGTCCCAGCACGCCATGTCGATTCCCGACTTGACGTACGGATGCCCTTTGAGCGCCGCATCCATCCGTTGATTCAGTTTCTGCAGTTCGCGAGGATCGAAGCCGAGCACGTGCGGCGCGAGCTCACGCAACCCCGCGCGGACGCCTTCAGCGTACGCGGGAAGGTAAAATGGTCCCAACGGGCAGACCTCGCCAAAGCCGATCAGGCCGGAATCCGTTTCGACGCCGACGATCGTGCTGTCGAAGACGGAAACCGACTTGCCGCCGGACCATTTATAGCTTCCTTCGTGCAGCGGCAGTTCCACACGATGGGCGAAGACGCGCGTGATTTTCAACGGCTTGTTCCCGTGATTGAAGCAATGCCTGGAAGGGCGATCTGACCGTTTTTCTAGCTTCCGTCGGCCATGCTCGCAATGGCGCGCGCAATTGGCCTCGGCCGGTGGATTCGCCGTTTCGACAGAGGAATCACGGGGAACTAAGGCGCCTCTCCAAGTACCCTTGAAGAGGCGCCGAGTCAGGGACGACGAGCGTTCAAAATCGGTACGTCCAGGTCCATGAGATGCCAGGCGCCGCGAAGTTCGTGGCGGCCGCCTGCTGCGACTGCCCTGCTTTCGCCCGCTTTACGAGTGTCTCCAGGAATTGAATCTGCTCGGCATACATCTCCGACCTTTTCGCGGAAAGTTCGTTCTCCAGACCCTGAAGATCTTCCGCGGAGAGATTAATCTCGCGAGCCATCGACGTTACTCCTTCTCATTGGGACGCTTCAAATCGCCGACAACGTATCGGCGACCGAGAGCGAAATATCTTCGATGAGGGCTGACATGCCGCAGCACTCGGACGTCCACGATTGCTGGTAGCGCTCCGAGAGGCGAATGTCGTGCGGGCAGCGGCCGAAGCAGACGCGATAGTGCGGGCAGCCCTCCAGACGCTTCTTTTTCGACGCGACGTCCGCTTTGGCCTGATCGAGTCGCGTCGACTGCAAGAGCATCCGGGAGAGCTCCGAGTCTCGAATGTCGCCGAACTCATATTCCGGGATGCCGACGTACTTATCGCAGGCCGACACGCTGCCTTCGGGCTCGATGGTGAGGTATTGCCCCATGCAGTTCTGCCGGCTGAAGATGCACAACCCGGTCGCGCCGCGAGTGACCGCGTCGACGAGCGCTTGAAGCTCACGAATCTCGATGCTCTGGCGAAAACCGTTCCACCAAGCGCGAAAGAGATCTCGCAGGAACTCGGTGAAACGCTGATGTGGCAGGTAAGCGGCGTTCCCTTGGCACTCTTCCGTGTTCGGCGGGAGCGCATTGAGCAGCGCCACTTGTTTGACGCCGAGATCGACGAGGTAGCGCAAGTACGCTTCCACGCCGAGACGGATCACGCATTCGTCGACGACGGCCAGCGCGCCAAACGGGATTTCGTGGTCGCGCAGGAGGTCAATGCCGCGCTTCACGTCTTTCCACGAACCGGCGCCATCGGCATGCACGCGGCGCAGGTCGTGTATTTCCGGCGGGCCGTCGATGCTCACGCCCACGCTGATCCGCAACTCGCGCAGCAACTGGATCCAGCGACCGTTCAGCTTCGTGGCGTTGGTTTGAATGGAGTTCGCGATCTCTATTTCCGGCCGGCGATAGTGCTCTTGAAGCCAGATCGCCTTCCGCAAGTATTCCGGATTTAAGAGCGTTACTTCTCCGCCGTGCCAGACGAAATCGACGTTCGCCGCGGTCGGGTTGGTGACCACGTCGCGCGTGAGCGCGGCCAAGACAGGGAACGGCATGACCTGGCCCGGCCCTTCGCGCCAGGAATTGCAGTAGGTACACCTCAAGTTGCAAAGGCGCGTCGCCTTCAAGATGACGACCAGTTGACGCGGTACGGCGCCCGCAACCGGAGCGGATCTCGCATCGCATTCTCTTAGCGCCGCTATTTCCGCAGGACGCAGGATCTTCTCCGGCGGCGTTAGGCGGAGTTCCCAAACCGCTGGCGGATCCATGGCCAGTATCCGCTCAACACTGAACCGCGCCCGCTCGGAGAATAATCCGCTAAGCTCATTCGTTATTCTCGTCAGTTCGCCCGGCATAACGCTGTCTCCGAATTGAAACGAAGCGGCGCAGCGCGACAGTGAGCCGCACGATGGAAGCGCTGCGCCGGCTTCGAAAACGAGCATTCGACTTAAGTTGACGTTTTGCTATTCTTCATCAATGGGCTTGCACTCGCCGCGCGAGACGGAGCCGGAATTGTAACCTTTGTCCTGAGCCATGCGCATGCAGAAGAGCGGCGCCTGCCAACTGTACGAGCGAAACTGCCGCGTCTCGGACACGCGCCCGCCGTCCCCCATCTTGCAGCAATACGTGTGCTTGCGTCCAAAGAGCGATTGCGCGGTTGCTTCCTCGCCACACGATGGATCGTCCGCCTTACCGGCTGTTTCCATCTGCGAGGCTAACTCCTTGATCGCCGCCGGCGAGAAACTCGCTTTGCCGTCGCGGCCGATGCGGAATGAGATGTCGCTCGCTTCCCGGGCGAAGTTCTCCGCCGAAACCCAATCGAGGTCGTAGTCGGCGCCATCCTGGTTGAACGCACCGGAACCCTCGGGCTGATCCGGGCGGATGATGAGCGTTCCCAGGTGGTCGTGGTCGTCGTAGAGCGGGAAGCCAGGATTATCGAGATCGTAGAGCTGTATCTTCACGCGTTGCGTGAATTCCAGCGGAATATTGAGATCCCAGACGTCGCCGTTATTCATGTTACGGCGATGGCTTTGATACGAGTTATCCGCCCAGATACGTAGCTCGCATTCATCGGCGCCGGTGTTATCTTCGGTTTCATTACAGCTCAGCCGCGTGAGTACGATCTTCGCCATACTGCAACTCCTTCGTATTAAGTGTTCTTAACCGATCAAACTCGCCGTAGTCTCACGATTTTGGATTCCCGTGTCAAGCATTTTGTCGGGCGTGTTCTGGGAAGCGGCGTCTGGCGCGGTTGGCGACGTGCGGACTCCGAAGCAGAGAACTATTCAGAAACGCCGCCGTTGCCTGCCGCCGAGTCGTCGGGTCGAAACTTAATTCTACTTTGCAATTGCTTGCGACGCCCAGCAAGCTGTTGCGCGTTCAACATTTCGCCTGTCGTGGCGAAAGTCATCCGAGTTGCGACGCTCGTGGTGGCGCCTAATGGGAAGGGAGAGTGAGCCGCTTGCGGGGGCATTTCCGATGGTTCGGCGGACTTCCGTTGGTTCGGTAAGCGGGAATGGAGACGGGCTTGAGACAAGGCAAATCGCCTTGCCACGGCCACTTTGTCGCGGGTTTCCGGCACGTCCGCTGTCAGCCCGAAACCGGCGGAGCGGTCTCGGGTTAAATAACAACGATGGAGATTCCTTGAAATGTCCGCCGCGCCGTTGAAATCAGCGCGGCAATGATCGGCGCGCTCACGAAGCGGTAAGCCATGCAAAAGCCATTCGCATCATTGATGTCAGATTTCACGGGCGCGAACGACACCTCGCCACACTGCAGCGAGGCCGGATTTGCGGACCGTCGCACCCCTCACCAGGGTGGTCGGTTGTTAGTCGTCGACGACGACGTGGAATTGTGCACGATGCTGCGGGACTATCTGCGCGGCGATGGATACCGCGTCGACGTTGCGCACAATTCGTCGGAAGGCCTCCGGCAAATGCTGCGCGGCGAACATGATCTCATCATCCTGGACGTGATGTTGGGGGCGGCAAACGGCCTCGAAGTGCTGCGTACCTTTCGCGCCCAGCAGGCGACGCCCGTGCTCATGCTGACGGCCAAGGGGGAGGACGTAGACCGCATCATCGGTCTGGAACTGGGGGCCGACGACTATCTCGGCAAGCCGTTCAATCCCAGAGAACTAGCGGCCCGCATTCGCGCGGTCCTCCGGCGAACGGAGCATTCCAATGCCGCGCCGCCGGCCCCTGCGCAGCTCGTCGCACAGGATCTGCAAATGGACTTCCGGCGCCGGCTCGTGTCGATCTCGGGGACGCCGCTTCCCCTGACGTCCATCGAGTTCGAGGTGCTGAAAGTGTTGGCGGAGAACGTCGGCAAAGTCGTGGCGCGGAAGGCGATCTACTGGACGGTGTTCCACCGCTCGATGAGCCCCATGGATCGCTCGCTGAGCGTGCACGTCTGCAATCTACGACAAAAGATCGTCGCCGCGGTCGGCGAACCCGACCGCATCAAGACGGTCCACGGCATCGGCTACATGCTCGTCCCGCCGCTATGAGAATCTTCCGCAGCCTTTTCTTCCGCGTATTCATCGCCTTTTTCGCCGCCTCCTTCGCCGCGTCCGCAGTGTTGATGATCGCGGAGCGCGCCCTGGAGCCGCCAAGCGACCGCGACGAGCTTGGCGACACCATGGTGCAACAGACCGACGCGCTAGTGCGTCTGGCCGTAGCTTTAGCGGACACCGAAGGAGTCGAAAGCGTCGAACGCGCGCTCAATGACGACGACGGGCGCGTCGTAATCGCGTTGCTCGGAGACAAATTCGCGTCGCCGGAGCCCTTGCTCCGCCGCGACGAGGCCACGCGCGACCTACTGAGTCGAGCGCCAGGCCCTCGGTCCATGCACATCGCATGGCAACAAGGACGCTTCAACGTTGCGCAACGCGTGCAGGTCGGCGATCGGACAGTCACCTACTTCGTCGACGATTACACGGTCGATCCTCCCAACCCGATGCGGAATCCGCTCGCGAAGGGGTTGGTCATTGTGCTCGTCAGCGGCCTGGCGTGCCTGGCGCTTGCAACTTCGGTGACACGGCCGATGAAGCGTTTGAGCCGAGCCCTGGATCGCTATGGCCGCGGCGACCTCAACGCGCGCTATGGCCCCGTGCGCTGGAGGGACGAAGTCGGCGAGTTGGGGATTCGCTTTGACGAAATGGCGGACCGAATCCAGGCGCTGATCGACTCGCAACACCGTCTGCTGTGCGACGTTTCGCATGAATTGCGTTCGCCGCTGACGCGCCTGCAAATGGCGCTGGGGATTGCACGCAATCAACCGCAGGAGTACCAGGCTTCCCTCGATCGCGTGGAGTTGGAGACCAATCGCCTGAACAAGCTGATTGGCGAGCTGCTCACGCTCGCGCGACTCGAGACGCCTGCCGTCGAGGCGTGGGAAAACGTTGACCTGGGACGCATGCTGACGGCGATCGTCGACGACGCCCGCTTCGAAGCGGAAAGCCGGGACGTGGTCGTCCGCTTGTCGCGGTTGGACGACGTGTTCGCTCATGCCAACGTCAATCTGCTCTACCGAGCGCTGGAAAACCTGGTGCGGAACGCTGTGAAATACACGCTGCCGCGCACGCAAGTCGAGATCGTTCAGACGGTGGATGCGCCGGGCGCAACGCCCGATTCCGAGCAGTGTACGATCACCGTGCGCG
>CAZUBB010000016.1:27915-29060 GCA_964618485.1 uncultured Pirellulales bacterium | reverse complement strand
CTCCTGGCAACGGTGATCGCCCCCACCGCCAAGGGCCACGCCGGAACGTCATCTTGACCCAGTTCCGTTTCCGCAGCGCCCCTTCCTGGGCGACTTGCCGACCCAGTGCATGTGGCGCCGAGTTCGCGAGATTGGTGGCGAATCACGTTTCGCGTGGGTAGATTGGACTTCAAACGACGCATCCCCTCCCATTGTCTATGGCGCCGGTCCAATGAATCCCAACGATCGCCGCGTTTCGCGTTTTCCACGGGAATCGAGGTACCGGCGCATCCGACTCGAGGCGCTCGAGCAACGCACGATGCTGGACGCCTATCCGCTCGGGGATATTGAAGCGAATAGGGCTGCCTGGGAAGGAAAGTCGTGGGGAACGCTTGGAGGCGAGGTATTTTTCGCAAATGAGAATGCCGTCTACGGGCGCGAACTGTGGGCCACCGACGGCACCGAGTCCGGCACCCGCCTGGTGCGCGATATCTATCCTGGCAGCGGCAGCTCGCTGAGCGCGAGCCAGGACGGCACACGTGTTGATGATTTATTGCTATTTCAGGCGTCGGACGGCGTCCACGGTTTGCAACTTTGGAAGACCGATGGTTCGACTGCTGGAACTTCGTCGATAGCCGACTGGCTCAAGGAACCAGGGTTGGCGACCGCGCGCCTCTTCGCTCAGACGGACGCCGCGTTGTACCTGTCTGTCGAGACCGCCGACGTCATGGAACTGTGGAGCACAGATGGCACGCCGGCAGGGACGCATCATTTGGCGAACGGCCCCACTGCGGGCTGGGCCATTCAGTTGCTCGGCGTCGTCGGCAACACGCTGCTGTTCGGCTTGGATGACGGCGAGCATGGTTATGAGGTCTGGCGAACGGATGGATCGCCCGAGGGAACTTTTTTGTTGCGCGATATTGCCGAGGGCGCGGAATCATCGACGAGATTCCCGCACGACTTCCTTGGCGTCTACGGCGGCACGGGGTTCTTTATGGCATCCAACGCCGAATTTGGCGCCGAGGTGTGGCGCACGGATGGAACGACGGAAGGGACGCAATTGCTCATCGACGCTTCGCCGGGCGGCGCGTCGTCCTCCTTGGCCGCGGGCGAGCCGCTGGCGGTGACGAGTTTTGGCCTCTTCTTCTGGCTCCGTAGCAGTGAGA
>CAZUBB010000016.1:25109-27905 GCA_964618485.1 uncultured Pirellulales bacterium | reverse complement strand
ATCGGACCGACGGAACCCCGACTGGCACGGAGTTACTGAAGGATATCCGGCCCGGCACGTCGGGATCGCTGCGAAATGCCGAAGCGGTGACTGTGGCCGATAGCTGGGTCGTGTTTATGGCCGATGACGGCGAGGACCGCGACGCTCTGTGGATCACGGATGGCTCCAGTGCCGGGACTTTTAAGCTGCAAGGCGCTCCGCAGGGCGGAGAATTGCGGTCGTTATTGTCGGCGGAGTTGTTAGGCAGCATCGACTCGCGGATCGTGCTCACGGTTAAGGGCGATTTCGGCCGCGAAGTTTGGTCCACCGACGGTACCATCGCAGGGACGCTGTCCCTCGGCGCGTTGAACGCTGATCGTGAGCCCTTTGGAGTGCTGGAGGACGGCAGCATCTTGTTCGTGTCCGAGGACGCGGTCTCTGGGGAGGAACTTTGGCGTACTAACGGCACGCCCGAAGGGACCGTTCGCGTGTCGGACATTTGCCCCGGTGCATGCCACGCCCAACTGTGGTCCGGCCCACTCGGCTGGCTGGGGGACCAGTTGTATTTTTCGGCCTATGATCCGACGCACGGCAAAGAACTGTGGGCGATCGATCGCTGGGGCGGCAACCTGCGACTTGTCGTCGATGCGGTCCCCGGTCCTGATTCGCTAATGACGCTCTTTCAAACGGACATCGCCCAAGTCGGTTCGCGGTTATTGTTCGAAGGACGGGACGCAATTCACGGAAGCGAAGTCTGGTACACCGATGGCACGGCGGCCGGCACGGGGCTGCTGAAGGATTTCCTGCCTGGTCCGGAACCGAGGCTCTCTACCGGTTTCAGCGTTTTCGCCACGCTGCCGGAACGCCTGTTATTGCATGCGCAAACCGATATCGGCTTTGCCCTCTGGGAAACGGATGGCACGCCGGACGGCACGCGGGCCTGGCAGGACTTCCGCTCGGGCAATGACGACGCCAATCCCCAGAACCTGGTCGCTGCCAATGGCCAGGTGTTCTTCCATGGCTCCAACGTTCGATATGGCTCTCAGCTTTGGGCGCTGCCTGGAACGGGCGGGGAGCCCTCTAGCCTCGCGGATCACGTGCCCACCTACTACGGCGACTCGTTGAAGAGCGTGGCCGAATTGGACGGCTGGCTCTATTTCGTCAATCTGGAACAAGGCCGAGCCCCGCTGCTCTACCGAACCCAAGGGACGCCGGCGAGCACGACGCTCATCGCTGTGCTCAGCCCTGGCGACGGTGCCGTAGCTCGCACGCGACGCGAACTGGTGACGGTCGGCGAGCGCCTGTTCATCGCCGTTCAGGGCGACAACCCCAACGAGGGTTACGGCGCGCTTTGGTCGTCGGATGGTACGTCCGCCGATACGGTGCGACTGGGCGTGGGGCAGTTTGTGTCCGTCGACGAATTGACGCCGGTTGGGGATCGCTTGTTCTTCACGGCGAATCGCGGCGGCGGGCCGGAGCTTTGGGTTACCGACGGGTCGCCGGCCGGCACGCGCAAACTCAAGGATCTTTGCTCCCCCAGGAATTGCATCGGACGCTTCGGACTGACGGAAGCGGATGGAAAAGTCTATTTCGCCTCCAAAGATAATCCGAATGGGATGGAACTTTGGCGCTCCGATGGTACGCCCGAAGGGACGAGCCTCGTCGCGAACATTGGATCGGGGATCACGAGCGGATTGTCGCTCGAAAGCACGCGGTCGATGGCGTCGCTCAACAACGATCTCTACTTTGCCGCCAATGATGGACAGCACGGCTTCGAGCCCTGGGTCTTGCGCGCCGGCGCCGCGGCGCCCACGATGCTCGCCGACCTGAGGCCCGGCGTCAACGCGCATTCCTTTTTGAACGGCGTCACCGGTCAATTCACGCCGGTCGGCGACCAGATGTACTTTCTATCTCGCGACGGTCTCTGGAAGACGTCCGAAGAGTCGCCCACGCCGGAGCTGGTCAAGAGCGCGGACGTGGCCCGCACGTGGGAGTTCGCCGTGGTGGCCGAAACGCTCTACTTCGTACCCGACTTCTCGATCGGGTCGTTCTTATGGCGCACGGACGGCACGGTGGAAGGCACCGCCCAAGTCCAATTTGTCGATACGAACGGCCCGAGCGCCATTCCCGCCGCGGCGCCGGAGTTCGCGGTTCTGGATGGCGCGCTTTACTTCCTGCCCAAGGCCGGCGCCGGCGTGTGGACGACCGATGGCACGTTGGAAGGAACGCGCGAGGCGTTCAATTTGCCTGCTTACAACAACGGATGCTGCGTTCAGAAGTTCGACGGTTTCACGCATCTCTATGCTTTCGCTGGGCGGTTGTTCACCACTTCCAGCGAAGCCACGACGGCGCCGTCGTCGCCGCCAGCGTTGTATGTTTCGGACGGGTCCCAGGAAGGGTTGGAGGTCTTCAATCGGCATTTCGCCGGTAGTATCGGAATCTCCGTCGGCTACTCGCCCGGCAATCCAGCCCTGGTGGCTGCTTTGCCTGGCGGCGTTCTGTTCTTAGACGACGACACGTTCACGGGAAATGAACTGCGTTTCTCGGACGGCACAATCCAAGGGACGCGGACCGCGCGCGATCTGGAGGTCGGCAGAAATTCACTCGACATCGGGGTTCGTTCCTGGAACGATGAGCCGCTGCAATTCCCGGTCGTGCAGGGAGACGCCTATTTCGTATTCAATCAATTCGGCTTGAAGTTGGCGCGCGTCGATGGAGTCTCCGCGGAGATTGAGATCGTCGCTACGCTCGTGGAGCCGGAGGGCGCACGACTGTTTTCCGGTTCGTGGACTTGGGCCGCGGTTCCCTTCGGCGAGA
>CAZUBB010000016.1:5836-25099 GCA_964618485.1 uncultured Pirellulales bacterium | reverse complement strand
ATGACGGCCTGGGTCTACGAACCGAGCAACAGTCAATTGGTCCAACTATCCGCGGACGAATTGATCCGCCCAAATCATCCGCCGCTCTCGTTGCGATTCGCCGCTGGGCCCGATTCGATCTTCTATGGCGCGGAGGGGCAGGATCAGGATGGTCCGTTTCTCGCGCTGGGGGCGAGCGATGGGACGCCCGAGGGAACGCACCGCACCGACCAACGCATGACGGCCGGCGGTTCGTTCCAGGGGCTCGAATCGTTGGGCGAACTGGGCGTTTACATCCTGGATGGGGCCGTTTGGTTACGCAACGGAGATGCAGGCAACTTCGTTCCTGCGCCGCTAGCGCCCGGAGCGCCTGACTACCGGCTGGCGAGGGATTTGACCGTCGTAGCGGGTCGCGTGTATTTCTCCGCGGTCTCGGATGAACATGGCCGCGAGTTGTGGCTGTTCGACGGTCAGCAATTGCAATTGACCGCCGACATTTATCCTGGACCGGCGAGTTCGACCCCGGCGGAACTTGCGGTGTTCGACGGCGTCTTGTACTTCAGCGCCGATGATGGAACCCACGGCGCGGAATTGTGGACGGTTCCGACCGGCGATGAGGCCGCGCCGCAACTGCTGCGAGACGTTGTGCCGGGACCGGCGGCGTCGCGTCCGGCGGAGTTCTTGAAAGTCGGCGATGACCTCCTGTTTTCGGCCGAAGACGGCGTGCTAGGGCGCGAATTGTGGCGCGAAGGCGTATGGCTACCGGGCGACGCCGATGGCGATGGCCGCGTGGGGCTCATTGATTTGAACCGGGTGCGGAATCACTTCGGCCTTGACTCAGCGCAGCGATTCCACGGGGACTTGGATGGCAACGGCGTCGTCGACCTTGGCGACCTGAACGCGGTTCGCAATCACTTCGGCGCAACGCTCGCATCGGCAACGACCGGCGGGACCAGTGAGACTCAACGGGATTGCGCAGCCGGCAGTTTTGCCAAGGCGGCGGATCTTCTCTTTATGCTCGCCGCTTCGAACGATAATCGACCGCTCAAGCGATCCAGACGGCTCACCGGCCATTGAGGCCCGCGGCTGAGGGAACCGACGCATGCGGAGCACGACATCTTAGCGGCGCCGCGCTACAGTGTGAGGCCGCCGTCGATCGTGTAGACTCCGCCGGTGCAGTAGTTGCCGGCAGGGGACGCCAGCAGCGCGGCCAGCGGCACGATCTCATCCGGCTGCGCTAAGCGCCCCAGCGGGACGCGCCGCAGAAAGCCTTTGAGGAGCGATTCGTTGTTCCACAACGTCTCGCTGAACTTGGTTTGCACCAGGCCGGGGCAGATGGCGTTGACGCGCACTTGAGCCGACGCCCATTCGCGGGCCAGCACTTGCGTCAGGCTCACGAGCGCCGCTTTGCTGACGCTGTAGAGGCCCAGCATCGGTTCCGGGCGCAATGCGCCAACGCTGGCAATGTTGATGATCGAGCCGCCGCCGCGTTCGCGCATGATCGGGAACACGAGCCGCGCCAGTTCAAAGGGGCCCTTGACGTTGACGGCCAGGATTTTCTCGAACACCTCCAGGCTCTGATCCGCGACCGCGCCGAACGTGGGGTTCGTGGCGGCGTTATTGACCAGGATATCGATGCCGCCGAGCCCGGCCGCGACCGACGCGACGAGATCGTGCAACTGCTCCGGCTGGCCGACATGCGCCGCCACGGCCGTGGCCTGGCCGCCACGCTGTCGAATCGCCTCGGCCACAGCCTCGACCGCCTCGCGCTTGCGGCTGCTGACGACGACGTGCGCGCCGCACTCGGCCAGCCCTTGGGCAATCGCGGCGCCGATCCCTTTGCTGGCGCCGGTGACGATGGCGACTTTATCACGCAGGTCGAACGCGGCGGCGAGTTGATTCATGCCGCTAGTACACCGTGTACTTGGGCCGTCGACAAGCCGGTCAAAATGGGTCGATTTGCGCGTCGATTGTGACTACGAATGTTGTTAGAACAAGCTTTTCATTCAAGGGGAAAGCGGCGGTTTGGTGGGAAAATGCGTGAGTCGCTCTTTTTGGGAGCTGCGGAGGCGGAAGGACGCCAGAAAAGCGATAGCGCCGGTGAGGGCGAGCGTCCAGGATTGGGGCTCGGGGACGGCGTTGTCAATGGAGACACCTTCCCCAAAGTGGTTGCGGACCAGATTGAGATCTTCCAGGTCGACGATGTCGTCTCCGTTGACATCGCCTAAGATGCCGTCACCGGCGATGCCGAAGTCGTTGCGGACGTTGTTCAGATCTTCCAGATCAACGTCTCCATCATGGTCGCTGTCGCCGGGCTGCGTGAGCCCTAGGTCGATGAGAAATGCTTCCTGAATTCCGTCGGGGTTAATGCCGCGCCCCACGATGAATCGGCCGTCGCTAGAAATGTCCCTCGCATCGTTGAGAGTCCAATCTCTTAGTTCGTCGCCCAGACTGAACGCTTCAACGAGGAAGTCCTTCAACCATCGCGCCCCATTGGAAGTCCACACGGTGGCTCCAAATTCGCAGCAATCTTCGCTATCGGTGGTGGCGCGCCCAATGATCAACTCTCCGTCATCGGAGACATCGTTTGCTTGTCCTTCGTAGATTCCAACCTCTGGTCCACCCAATAGTTGTGTGCCGTCAGCTTTCGACCACAAGAATGCCTGCGGAGTCTCCGCTCCGATCCTACCACCTCCAACGATAAATGTTCCGTCCGACGAAACACCTTGTGCACCGCTCGCGGCCAACAATCCAGCATTGAAGTAGACCATTCCATCCGACTCTTTCCATCGCCATGCCGTCGGACCATTCGGTAGAAAGTCGTATCCAACAATCGTGCTACCATCCTTCGAAACTGCTTGGGCAAAGATGCTGCTGTCGTCTCCGGCCAGACCACGCAAACGAAGTACACCCGTTTCTGCGGTCCAGCGCCACCCCTGGTGTTCGAGCCCAGACCCTACGACGATTGAACCGTCTCCCGAAATCCTGGTCGTTCCTTGATTCCACGCCGAAGTATCGTCGAGGTCAAGCGGGAAACCTTCCGTGGACGAAGTCCAGATGACGGGATCGTATTCGCCATTAATCCCGGCGTACCCGGCGATGAGTTCACCGTCAGCCGAAACGTCCGTCGCAATTGTTGTCACTTCATCTGAATCGTCATCGAGTGGCTCTAGCTCCGTGACGCCAAAGTCTCGCCGCCAAACAAACCCTCGGCTTGATAACTCTCCATTGGCGCCAGGCCCGCTCATCGTGCCGACGACGGTAGTTCCATCTTCCGAAACTGCCGCAGCACGCGTCAGGAAACCCAGCGGGTTGCCGAGCGGAATAAACTCCGCGGCAAAGGTATGCGATGCGGAAAGGACAGCGGCTGCGAAGAAGGCAATCAGTGTTGGGCGCATGCGACTAGTGCTCCGAGGTGCGTGGTTTCCCGTGATGACACGTCACTCATCGTGGCGAATCATGGTCGCGACCTATGAGTCGTGGAGATTCTTGATGTGATACCAATTCACGGCGAAGCCGCCGTCTCGGCCAGGCGATCTGACTCTTTCTCCAGCGCGGCGAGAGCGCTAACATCGCCCAGCCTTGTGAGCGCTTCTTTGAGAGAAGTCACATGCTGAGCACGAAACTGATGGGCAAGCTCATAGACCGGCTTTCGCGACAACGCACGCTTCTGATGAGTCAACGCTTCTTCCAACAACGCTCGCGCTTGAGTCGGCTCGTTGCGCTGGAGTTCCAGCACCCCTAGGTTGTGCAAGGTGGCCCCGCAGCGGCTGTGATTCTCCGAAACGCGCGGATAGTCCTCCGCCAGGAGTCGCCAATCGGCAAGTGACTTCCGCCACATTTCCGCGGCCTCGTCCTTGCGATTGATCGTCCCATACAGACTCCCCAGGTTGTAACGGCACATCGCCAGGATGCGACGGTATCGCGATTGTTCTGGTTCTTGCTGGACCGCGCTGCCGAGGTATTCTTCCGCGGTGAGATAGGACAATTCCATATTGGCAGTGAGCCCAGCCGCTGATTCGAACTTACCCATGTTGTAGTAGTTCACGCCGAGCTGATAGCGCAGCTGAGCGTCGTTGGGAAGCTCGCGCTGAATTCTTTCATAGAGTGCCCGAGATTCGAGCAGATATCGCCGCGACTCATCAAGGTCTCCTGCGTCGAACAGGTGCAAGGCATAGCCGTTGAGGCAATTGGCCAACGCGAACCCATCGGCGTAATCTTCTTGAGGCACTTCAGGTAGCGGCTCATGATCGCCTGGCGAAACGCAGAAGCGTTGGACGATTTCTTTTGCCTTGTCGATGGACTGGAGGTAATACTGGCGGGAGATCTCGAACTGTCGGTCGGCATTCCGAGCGTCCGCCATCTGGAAGTAGTGCGTCCGAAGAAGCTGCTGATAGGTCCGCACTTCCGCCAGATCGAGGTGGTTTTGCCGCGCCAGCTCTTCGTAGAACTGGATGCCTCGTTGCAGTAGCTCTCGCTTTTGTTCGTTCGTGGCGTCGTTACTCGACAAGTCGCCGATCACGTTCTCTACCAGGGTCGCTTCGAGCGCCCCCAACGCCAGGCGATAATTCGCATCCGCCTTGTCGGCATTTCTCAGGGCGGCTGATCGCTCGCGGTCAATCAATGCTGTCGCAGTCGCTAAGCCGACACTGCCAAGCAACAGCACGCCGATCGTTGCGGCGACGGCTTCCATATTCCGCCTCGCCCATTTCTGTAGGCGCGAAGCCGCCGACGGTACTCGGGCCACCACCGGCTTCTGTTCCAAGAACCGCCGCAGGTCGTCGGCCAGGGCCTGGGACGAGTCGTACCTGTCGGACGGTTCTTTGGCCAGGCATTTCAGCAGAATTGTTTCGAAATCCGCCGGCATGGCTGGGGTGAGTTTGCGCGGGGGCGCCGGGTCCGTCTCGGCGATCTCGCGCAAGATCGCGGCGCGTTCCTGCCCCTGCACGACCGGCCGGTCCGTGGCCAGTTCGTACAACGTCGCACCGAGAGAGTAAATGTCCGTGCGGTGGTCGATCATCGTCGGGCGGCCGGCGGCCTGCTCCGGGCTCATGTAGCGAAGCGTGCCGAGGAGGTCGCCGGGAAGCGTCAGCGTGGCGTTGGACTCCACCTGGGCCAGGCCGAAGTCGGTGACCCAGAGTTTGCCGCGCTCGTCGAGGAGCAGGTTCGACGGCTTGATATCGCGATGCACGACGCCCATCTGGTGCGCGTGTTCAAGGGCCTCGGCGGCCTCGATGCCGAGCGCGGCGAGGCGGCGGAAGCGCTCTTTCGATGAGCCGCTGTTGACCGTGGAGAGGGCGGCTTGGAGGACGGGAGAGGTGGAGAGGTGAGGAGGTGAGAATGTGAGGAGTTGAGAAGATAAGAAGGGGGAAGGGGCCGCGGGGGCTTCCGCTTGACCATCGCGGTTTGCTTCACGCTTTCCTTCATGACTCCTGGCTCCTGACTCCTGGTTCCTTCGTGATTCGATCACTTCCTCCAGCGTGGCGCCGGAGATGAGACGCATGACATAGAAGTGAACGCCGCGTTCGCAGCCGACGCCGTGGACGGCGACGATGTTGGGGTGATCGAGATTCGCAGCCGCGAGGGCTTCGTTCTGGAATCGCTGCAATTGGCGCGCGTCGAGCACCGAAGCGAACGGGAGTACCATGCCGCCGCGGCCGATTTCGCGGATCAGGCGGTAGTCGCCGAGACGGCGGTTTTCGTCGGCGAGGTCATCGAGCGGCGCGGGGAGGACCATTTGCGACGCGGCGCCTTCGACGAATTGCAGGCTCGCCAGGCAGCGCTGCAGCCGATCGGCGAGCGCGGGATGTTGGGCGAGGAGCTCCTCGACGCTCGGCGCGGCGCCGGACTCGAGGGCCTGGAAGTAGGCTTCCAGCACGTCGGCCAGTTCGGCGTCTTCGGAGTTGGTGAGATCAGTGCGAAGCTGCTTGACGGCGCTGTTCATGGGGGCGACTCCATTTCGGACCGCAGGCGTTCCAGGGCGCGAGCCCATAGCATACGCACTGCGGCGGAGGAGCGTCCCATGCGGGCGGCGACTTCGGCGAAATCGGCGCGTTCGAGGTGCCGGAGGACGAGCACCTGGCGGTAGTCTTCGGGGAGACGGGCGAGGGCGTCGGCGAGCAGCACGCATTGTTCGCGATGCGCTGCGGCTTCGCTGGGAGATGCGCCGCGATCGGCCAGAAGTGCGGCGAGTTGCGCGCTGGAGCGGTCGCAGTCGGCTTCCCAGGAGACCTCCTGGCGGCCGTCGCGGCGTTGCGCGCGGTGTTGGCGTGACTGATCGGCGAGGCAGCGGGCGAGAATCCGCCGGAGCCAGGCGAGCAGCTCACCTTCGGTGGCGCCGCGGAACTGCGGGAAGCCTCGGAAGGCGCGGAGCATCGTCTCCTGCACGATGTCCGACGGGTTGAGGCGAAGCGCCAGGTACATATCGATTTGCGTCCGCGCCAGGAGCTGTAGATAGTTGCGGTACAGACCGAGCAGGTCGTTGACGGCCTCGCGGTCGCCGGCGAGCGCCCGGCGGATGAGGACATCGGGCGAATCCGGCGGGCCGGTCATGCTGGGCTGGTCCCTCTAGAGGAGAAAGACGCAGGGGGGAGAAGCGCGCAACGCGCGAGGAAGGAGAAAAGGAGAAAACAAGGGGAGTTTTCAGTGTTCAGTTTTCAGTTGGCCTCCCAGCTCCGTACTCCTAGCTCCGTACTCCTCGGAATTCCCACTATCGCGGCTAAGTGGTGCGGGTCGCGAGAAGGGGTTCGAGTTCGTCGCATTCGCCGGGCGTTAAACGCCAGTGAGCGGCGGCCGCGAGTTCCTTGAGTTGACCCGGGCGGCGGGCGCCGACGATGGCGGCGGTGACTTCGGGGCGGCGAAGTACCCAGGCGATAGCGGCTTCGCCGGCGGTGCGGCCGAGGCGGGCGGCGATTTCTTGGAGTTTTTCTACGAGCTGGAGATTCTTGGTGAGGAGTGGTTCCTGGTAGTTGGGGTTTTTTTCGCGGCGCCAGTCGTCGGCTGGGAGGGCGGCGATGCGTTCGCGGGTCATGGCGCCGGTGAGGAGGCCGCTGGCCATGGGAGAGTAGGCGAGGACGCCGATGTTGTGTTCCGCGCAATAGGGGAGGACGCTCGATTCGATTTCGCGGCGGATCATCGAGTAGGGCGGCTGGAGCGACGTGATGTGGCCGAAGCGCGCGACCTGGGCCATTTGCTCGGCGCTGAAGTTGGAGACGCCGATCCAGCGGACTTTGCCTTCACGCTGCAGTTCGAGCATCGTCTGCCAGCCTTCGTCGATGTCTTCGACGGGCTCGGGCCAGTGCACCTGGTAGAGGTCGATCACGTCGACTTGCAGGCGGCGGAGGCTGGCTTCGCACTCGGCGCGGATGCTGGCGGAGGTGAGACGCTTGCCGATCAGGCGGTTTTCGTCCCAGACGCGGCCGCACTTGGTGAAGACGTACGGCCTTTTTGTGATGCCCGCGAGCGCCTTGGCGACGATTTCCTCGGAGTGACCGAGACCGTAGACCGCGGCGGTGTCGATCCAGTTAATGCCGAGGTCGATGGCTTCGTGAATCGTAGCGATACTTTCGGCGTCGTCTTGCGGGCCCCAGGCGAACGCCCAGCCGCCGCCGCCGATGGCCCAGGCGCCGAAGCCGATGGGGGTGATGTGGAGGTCGGAGTCGCCGAGTTGTCGCGTCTGCATGCCGGAAACTGGAAAGGTGGGGCCGGGTTATTGCGGCATTGTGACGGTTTCTTTGCCGGCCTTCGTGCACATGGCGCGATAGGTCAGGTGGTTGATGGTTTCGTTGATGAATTGCACGGAGCCGTCGGCCAGGCAGAAGCTCGCGCCGCCGGGATGACGGCTGCGGAACGACATGACGTTCCACCATTCTTCCGGATGCGGCGGCGTGGTCATATAGTTGAGCGGCGCGTGGCAACTGCAATAGTCGCCGTTGGAGTAATAGGCCGTGGAGTGATTGTTGTATTCGGGCACGTCCTCGCCGATCATAAACGTGTTGCTGGCGCCATCTTTGATCTTGCTGTGCTTGATCGGCTCGCGGTAGTTGTTGCGGTAGAAAATGCCGTTGCAGCCGATCGTATGATAGCACGTTGGTTCGCTCCCCTGGTGCACGCTCGCGGAGCCGCCCATGCGAGTGTCGCCGAGGACACCTTTATAACTGGTGAGGGCGACGCGCTTGTTTTCCCATTGATATTCGTCCGTGGAGATGACCATGACGGACGGATCGGTAGGACACTGCAGGAAGGGGAGTTGCTTGTCCATGATCCATGGGTACTGACCGCGTCCTTCCGGCAGCATCATGCCGCCGCCGGAAAACATATCGCCGTTGAAGCGGGGCGCGAACTGGTCATAGAGCGCCTTTTGTTCGATGAACGGCAGGATGCCGACGATCCAGCCCTTGCCGTTGCATTGCACGCACTGCTTGGGGCCGCCGGGCAGATCGGTCGGGGCTCGCCAGGGGCTGATACTGATGGGGAACATTTTGAACGTCTGCTCATACGTGAGCACGCTCAGGCCCATTTGCTTGAGGTTATTGGTGCATTGCGATCGGCGGGCGGCTTCGCGGGCGACTTGTAGGGCCGGCAGTAAGAGCGCAATCAGGATGCCGATGATGGCGATGACGACGAGGAGCTCGACCAGGGTGAAGCCCGAGGTTTTCGTAGCACGCATGGCGAACGCCTCCTGCCCGTAGATACAGAGATAACTGTGCGACGCTACATCGCCGTAGCGCGGCCGACAGATAGGCTATCGGTTTGGTGGGTGATTTGCAATGTTTTTTCGGTGACGGGATTTTGGGAGGGGAATAGCCGCGAAGAACGCGAAAAGGGGGTGCAGAAGGATGGGGCTTCGTCCCACATTCATTGCTCGATTTCGTGCGATGGTAGGAATCAGAAGTGTTGAACGTCTGTAGCCGAGGTCTGTGACCTCGGTGGACTGAAGAACCGCGATTTTGCTGGCCCACCGAGGTCACAGACCTCGGCTGCAGACGGACGTCGGGTACAATGGATTGCCTTGGGTTTCTCGCGGCGCACTTTTCGACTCCACCTTCGCGCGCACTATGCAAGATTACGAACGGTTGGGCGTTTTTTACTTGGGGCGTGAGTATGATCTGGCGACCAGTCGTCCGCGCGAGGATTTGTTGCTGTACGATTCCAAGGATCTGACGACGCATGCCTTGTGCGTCGGCATGACCGGGAGCGGCAAGACGGGGTTGTGCATTGCGCTGCTGGAAGAGGCGGCGATCGACGGCGTGCCGGCGATCATCGTCGACCCCAAGGGAGATCTCGGCAATCTGCTGCTGACGTTCCCGCAGTTGCGGCCGGAGGATTTTGCGCCGTACATCGATCCGGCGGAAGCGACGCGGGCGGGGCGCACGCCCGAGGAGCAGGCGGCGGCCGTCGCGGAGCAGTGGCGGCAGGGGCTCGCGGAGTGGGGGCAGCCGCCGGAGCGGATCGCGCGGCTGCGCGCAGCGGCGGATATTGCCATTTACACTCCGGGCGGGAGCGCCGGAATGCCTTTGACCGTGCTGCGTACGTTTGCTGCGCCGCCGGCCTCGACGCGGGACGACGCGGAGACATTTCGCGACGCGATTTCGTCTGCCGCCGCGGGGTTGCTGGGGCTGCTGGGAATCGACGCCGACCCGCTGCGGAGTCGCGAGCAGATTTTGCTTTCCAAGATCTTGGAGACCGCTTGGAGTGAAGGAAACGATCTCGACTTGCCGGCGCTGATTCGCGCGATTCAACAGCCGGCGTTTGATAAGGTCGGCGTGATCGACCTGGAGAGTTTTTTTCCGGCCAGGGAGCGTTTCTCGCTGGCGATGCAGCTCAATAACCTGCTGGCCTCGCCGGGTTTTTCGGCGTGGCTGGAAGGGGAGGCGCTCGATATTCAACGGTTGCTGTACACGCCGGACGGGAAGCCGCGGCTGTCGATTTTGTCGCTGGCGCACCTGTCGGACGCGGAGCGGATGTTCTTCGTGACGATTCTCCTCTCGGAGACGATCAGTTGGATGCGCAGCCAGCCGGGGACTTCGAGCTTACGGGCGCTCTTTTACATGGACGAGGTTTTTGGGTACTTTCCGCCGAGCCAGAATCCGCCGAGCAAGACGCCGATGCTGACGCTGCTCAAGCAGGCGCGGGCGTACGGGCTGGGGATCGTGCTGGCGACGCAGAACCCGGTGGACCTCGACTATAAGGGGCTCGCCAATTGCGGCACGTGGTTGTTGGGGCGATTGCAAACGGAGCGCGACAAGTTGCGCGTGCTCGACGGGCTGGAGGGGGCGAGCGCTCAAGCTGGGGCCGCGTTCGATCGCGCGGCGATGGACCGTACGCTGTCGGGCCTCGGCAAACGCGTGTTCTTGATGAACAACGTGCATGAGGATCGGCCAGTCGTGTTCCAGAGCCGCTGGGCGCTGTCGTATCTGCGAGGCCCGCTTACACGCGAGCAGATTGCTGGGTTGATGAAGGATCGCAAGGAAGCGAAGCCCGTGAGCGCGCCGGCAACGGCCGCGGCGCCGCGAACGCCGGCGCGTGGAACGGCGGAATCGGATCAGCGCCCGGTGTTGCCGACGGGGATCAGCGAGTGCTTCGTCCCAGTACGCGCCGCCGTGCCAGCGGATTGCACCCTGGTGTATCGACCTGCGCTCTTGGGGACCGCGAAGGTACATTTTGTGCAGGCGTCGAGCGGCGTCGACGTCGGACGATCGTTGTCGCTGATCGCGCCGGTGGCGGATGGAGTCGTCGCCGACGTTTGGGCGGCGGCGGAGGTTGCGGAGGGCGACGCGCCAGAACTCGAGACCGCGCCGCAGGAAGGCGCACGGTTCAGCGCGCTGCCGGCGGAGTTGTATCAGGCGAAGAAGTACACGCAGCTCTCGACGGCGCTCAAGGATTTTCTGTACCGCAGCCAGCGGATTCGGCTGTGGAAGTGCGCGAAGTTCAAGCGGGTTTCGCGGCCGGAGGAGAGCGAGGCGGAGTTTCGGATTCGGCTCTCGCAACTCTGCCGCGAAGCGCGCGACGAGCAGGTGGAGAAGTTGCGGAAGAAGTATGCGACGAAGTTGAACTCGTTGGCCGAGCAGAAGCGGAAGGCGGAAGCTCGGGAGCAGAAGGAGCAGTCGCAGGTGAAGGAGCAGGCACTCGCCACGGCAGTGTCATTCGGCACGACGCTGCTGAACGCCGTCTTTGGCCGAAAGGGTTCCAGCATTTCGAAGGCGTCGACATCGGTCCGCAACGCAGGCCGCGTGCTGCGCGAACAGCAAGACGTTTCGCAGGCAGGGGACACCGTCGCGGCAATCCAGGAGCGCATTCTGGCGTTGGAAGCGGAGTTCAAGGCCGAAACGGAGAAGATTCAGACGGAGCTCGATGCGTCGCAGTTGTCGCTGGAGGACGTGGCGATTCAGCCGAAGAAGTCGGACATCAGGGTGAGCGGCACGCAGTTGCTTTGGGAGCCGTGGTTGCTGAAGGCCGATGGCTCGCTGGAGCGCGGCAACGGCGTATAACGGTGTCTCACAATGTGACGGCAGCGCTGGCGACTCCGACGCGGACGATATCGGCCGCGCTCGCGTGATCAAAGGCCGCCTGGGCTTGCGACAGGGGAAACCACGCCGAAACCAAGCCGTCGAAGGGATAGTTCGCGCGGTTCTCTTCGAGGAACTCCACCGCGGTCGCCAGATGCCGCGGCGCGTAGTTGTGAACGCCACGGATCGACAGGTTGCGCCGCACAAGCGATTCCAACACCACGGGAACGGGCGGAGAAGGGAAGACCGCGCCGAGCAACACGATTTGTCCGCCGACGCGCGCTGCGTTCCAGCAGGTTTGAAAACCAGGGTTGGCGCCGGAAATCTCGAACGCGACGTCCACGCCACGACCGCCGGTCGCATCTTGAATGGCGGGCTCGGATTCCTCGGGCGAGAGCGCGTGCGTAGCGCCGAACAACAAAGCGCGGCGACGACGTTCCGGCCGGATATCGACGCAGAAGACGTCCACTGCACCGCGCGCACGGGCCATGGCGCAAGCGGTGAGGCCGAGCATTCCCGCTCCGACGACGAGGACGTTGCGATTTCGCAACGCACCGGCCGTCTCCATTCCGGCCGCGATGGTCGCGGTCGCGCAGCCCAGTGGACAAGCTTCGGCCAACGTCAATGCTTCGGGGACCTTTACCAACCCTGTCCCTGGCAAAAGCAAGCAGAACTCAGCCAAGCCGCCTAGTAATTCGCGTCCTGGTTCCAGCGCGTGATGGCCATACTTCACTGCTCGAACGCATTTCTGTGGCAGGCCATCGCGGCAATTGGGGCATTCGCCACAACTGGCCACAAGCGTCCACACGACGCGGTCGCCAGGAGCGAGTGTTGCTCCGCGGAGATCGACGGGCCTGCGCTCACCGCCGAGCTCGACGATTTCGCCGACAATCTCGTGTCCGAGGATGCTCGGGGTGGGAGTCGAGCGGCGGCCATGGAAACTGTGGAGGTCGCTGGCGCAGAGCGTGCAACCCAGGACGCGGACGAGGATTTCTCCTTGGGCGGGCCGCGGAACGGCGAACTCGCGCAGCTCAAGCTCGCCCGGCGTTCCCGCATAAACCGCGGCCAAAGCGTATTGGCTCAAACCATCTCCTCTGCGAGCGGTGGCGATTCGGCGACGTGGCAGGCGGCGAAGAACCGCCACACCAGCAGCAGCGCCACCGCCGAAAGCAAGACGCAACCGCGACACATCCAGGTGAAGAGCGGCAATGCCGTTTCGTCGACCACCGCGGCGCTGCGTACCAGCATGACGCCAGCGTAGCCAAGGTATCCGAAGGCGTCGGCGATGTACATGAGAAAGCCGAGATTCGCCCGTTCGCGACTCATGGCGAGAAGGCGCTCAAAAACGGTCGTGTGCACCGCCACGTATGGCAGGTAGACTCCAAGACCGACGGCAATCATAAACACCACGCCGCTGATGTATTGCAACCGCCAACCGGCGAGTGCGGCGACGATCAGCAGCAAGCCGGCGCCGCACGTGAGCAGGGAGAGGTTAAAGGCGGCGCGGTTATCGCGGACCAGCGCAGCGGAACCGTTGACGGCTAGCACGCCGAACATGACGACGAGTTCCGTCCGGGCGAAGACGTCGGGCGTGACCGTTGTCCCGAGTTCGCGAAATAGCTCTGGTTGAAAATCAGCGCGGAAGCTGCGGAGGATGGTAATCATCAAGTACATCGCCACCAAAGCGCCGAGCCCGACGCCATAACGCCAAACGAACGAACGGCGGCCGTCATGGGGATGCGTTCGGATCGCGCCCGCTGATCGGCCTCGGTCGGTCGCGGAATGCGTCCCAGCATGGCGGCAAAGACGCACACCGGCGCAAGGAACAGCAGGCCGGCGGTGAACGGCATCCAGGCTTCGGTAACTCCGCGTGCGAGCAGCCAGGCGCCCACTGACTTGGTCACGCCGTCGGCCAGGATGAAGCTGGCGCACAGTCCGGCCGAGAGCGCCTCGGTCATGCGGCGTCCTTCGAGGAAACCCAGCACCATGCCGAACACCATGCCGAGCGCGAGTCCGTTGCAGAACAATCCGATGGCGGCCAAGGGGCGCGGCAAGACGGCAAAGAGGAGCAGAGAAATCTCGGCTAAGGCGATCAGCGTGAGAAAGCGGCGGACGCGATCGCCCCAAGCCGTGGCGGCGACGATGCGAATGCCCATAAACTTGGAAATGGCGTAGCCAATGACTTGAGACGTGACCAGCAACGTCTTGAAGCCGATGCCGGCGTACTCGCCTGAAAAGGCCGCGGCCGTGTACGGCCGGCGAAAGGCGTACATGCAGAAGTAGGCGCCAAAGGCGGCGGCGACGGCCCACACCGCGGCGCCGACGGAAGTGCCGTGATCCGCTCTCGACTGCCGCCCTGCACTCGCCACGGTCATCGACGATCGCCGCCGTTGTTGCTATGAAGGTTTCAGTTCCGTCGTACGGAACGCGACTATACCGAGGCAATGTTAAGGTTTCGTGAGGCGAGGTGATTTCGATGACCGTGAATCCACGCGACAGCCGTGTCGGCGATACGCTGCAGTTGTTCCGCGAGCGAGGCAGTTCGCAATACGGCGGTGAGAACGTCACGCAGTTGGAGCATGCGCTGCAAGCGGCATTTTTCGCGGAGCGCCACGGCGCGTCGCCGAATCTGATCTCGGCGGCGCTGCTGCACGACGTGGGACATTTGCTTCACGCCCTCCCCGAGGACGCCCCCACGCACGGTGTCGACGACGCGCACGAAGAACTGGCGGCCCGCTGGCTGGTCGGCCGCTTCGCGCCGGCGGTATGCGAGCCAGTTCGCATGCACGTCGTCGCCAAACGCTATCTGTGCGCTGTGGACGAAACGTATTACGGATTCCTCAGCGGGCCGTCGCGGCGCAGCCTGGAGTTGCAGGGAGGGAAGATGTCCGCGGACGAACGGCGGGAATTCGAGTCGCAACCGTTCGCCGAAGAGGCCGTGCAACTTCGCCGCTGGGACGACGCCGCAAAGGTGGTCGGGCTGAAGACGCCGGACCTCGAGCACTTCAGAAAGTACCTGGCGGCGGCGGACTAATGAGTTACCGAAACGCGTGCTCCAGCCGCGCGACATTGCTGTCGAGCTTGCGCTTTTCCAGGGCGTAACGCCGCAGGCCGATGAGGTCGATTGGGGACTGGAAATGTTGGGCCAACGCGTCGAGATCGGCGGCGGCGGGAGCTTCGCTGTCCGGGCGATTCGCCTGGCGGGAGATCCAGAGTAGTTGGTACATGCCGGGTCGCGGTACGACGAGGGTGAATCCGCCGTTGTCGTCGGCGCGGGTCATCGCGCCGCCGGCCCGGGAGAATTCTTCCGCATCAGCGTCGGCGAGTGCGGCGGCGCTGGAGTTCAATCCCAGGGGGCGAAGCTTGACTTCCAGCGGACCGCTCGGCACGGCGAGGAGCAAAGCGCCGGCATCGCCGCGCGATGAGCCCATGGCGTCGGTGAACGTGACGCGTCCCTCGATGAGTACCGGTTCGCCGGGTTCCGGGGACGCCGCGCCGCTCAAGTTCTGTGAACGCCCCAGGGCGTAGCCAAGGACGAAAGCGCCGGCCGCGGCCGCGATCAGTAAGCCGATCAGTCCGATGCGCGAGCGGCGGCGCTCGCGCAAGCGCGCCGTGACGAACTCGGGATTCTCGTGAACAACCGGCGTGGCGCCGGTTTGCCAGCGGGCGATCGGCGGGGCTTCCACGACGACCGGCGGTGCGTCGTCGGCCCCGTGATCGTCGGGCGACCAGGGGGAGTCGAGGTCTAACGTCCCCAGCGGGATGTCTTGCATGGGCTGAGCGAGGTTGGCCGGCGGCGACCCCGTGGTTCCATCCAGCTTGCGTTCAGCTCGACGGGACTTTCGGTTGCTGCGTTCCATCCGCGCCATGACCACCTCGGCGCGCGCACTGAACTCGTCAGGCACGACGATGCGGCCCGCGCAGCGCGGACATTCGATGTCCGAGCCGATTTTCCGCCGAGCGATGCTCAACGTCGCCCGGCAGCCGGGGCAGAGGAATTCAACAGGCATAGTTTTCACCGTAGCAGAGCCGGCGCGGAAAAGCCAATGAATGGCGAGGCCAGCGCAAGGCAAATCGGATATCGATTGTGGGAGGCGTCTCCGACGCCGAACGCGCCCGATGCTGAGTTTTGCTCAGCGACTTATCTAGAAAAGAGCCAATTCCTTCTGCGACGGAGTCGCCTCCCACGAAGCAGCGCATTACCCAGACTTTCCATGATTTCCATATTGCCTTGTCGGCGGCCGGTAATCTCGCCCCAGCCGGCAATGTTTGCCTAATTGCTTAAGACGGATTGGCCGTGGAACCGATAGTTTCCGGTCGGAAGCTGCGCGACGCCATGGCTGGCGGCGCGCCTGGGGATTTCGCTCGGGCATTCGTGCATGGACGGACGACAACGCCTCGCCGCGATTGGGCTGCTGCTGGTAGCAGTCGTCGTCGGCTGCGCGGCCCCTCGTCCGCCGGCGCTGCCTGCGGCCCCGGCGGTTCCGACGACCGCCCAGGCCGGTGCGACGACCGTCGTGGCCGTGGCCCCGCCGGCGGCGCCTTGTTGCAAGATGACGCTCTGGGAGTTCCTGGGGGTCAAACGGGCGTTCGAGGTGCTGGGCGGGCTGTTCGATCGCATCCGCAACCGCCTGGGGGCACGGTTTCCCGGCCTCGAAGCCAAGCCGGAAGTGCTGGCGATTACGGACCCGGCGAACATGAGTTCGGACAATCCGGCGGTGAAGAGCGCCGCGGAGACGAAAGCCGAAGAGGACGCGGCGGAGCAGAAGATCAAGGCGCTCAACTACTTGGGTGAAATGGGGTGCGCGGGGTGTTATCCGGGCATCGAGGAAGCGATGCTGGCGGCGCTCGACGATTGCACCGAAGAGGTCCGTTACGCGGCCGTGAAGGCGCTCCGCGGTACGACCGGCAACGCCTGCAAGAAGTGCAAAAAGACCGCCTGCTGCAGCCCGGCAGTGATCGCCAAGCTGCGGAAGATCGCCAACGATATCGAGCCGAACGGCTGCTACAAGGAGCCCTCCGCGCGGGTACGGCGCCTGGCACGGCTGGCGATGGCCGGCTGCGGCGACCAACCCGCGGCACCGCCGGAAACCGCGCCGACGGAAGGTCCGCCCGCGCCGGCCGCGGCCGAGGCGACGGCCGGGGAAGTGGTCCGGCCGAATGGGCAGTTGGCCGTTGGCGAAACCGTTCCGCTGCGGCCGATCGATGCGGCGAAGGCGACGCCGGCTCCGCTGTCCGCGCCGACGCCACCGTCGGGGCAGTTGCTTGCGAAGGTGGATGGGCGATCGATCTACGAGAGCGAGGTGCTGCCGCAGGTGGAGCAGGACGTGCAGTTGGTGAGCTACGTGCTCCCCTCGGCGCAACAGACGATTTTGCGTCGCAAGCTCGTGGAACAGCATCTCTATTCGATGGTATGTGCAACGGTGATCGCCAACGAACAAGCCGGGGGGCATTCCTCGGCCGGTTGCTGCGATCCACCGGCCGGCGGGGCGTCGGGCGTGCACTTTGATCAGCAGGTGACGCAATTGGACGTGAGCCGATATCATCAGGCCCAAGGAAATCGGTTCGCAACGATGCCGAAGGCGCAGGCCGACGAGTTGATGCGTAACGAGATCCTTCAGGCGCGCCGCAGCGTTGCCGAGCGCAAGTACGTCGAGGCGCTGCGCCGAGCGGGGCGCGTGTGGACCGTATTCGACAGCCAGAGCCAAGGCCATGTCCGAAGCCACTAATGGCGGCAACGCCGCTGACAGCCAGGTTCGCCGCGGTTGGCGCGGCCGTGTCGGCGCGCGGGCGAAGGCGGTGCGCCATCGCTGGCAGAAGGACTGGACGGCGCAACCGCTGCAGCACCTCCAAACGCAGGAGCATTGGCGGCGGATTCGCACGATCGGACTGCTGTCCGCCGCGGTGCTGCTGACCGCGGCGCTTGTGGCGCGGTTGATCTTCGCCCCCGAACTAACGCCGTGGATCGCGATTTCCGCGGAGTACTACGCCTGGCCGGTCACGCCGCACGGGTGGGCGCGCGAGGATCTTGCGGAATTGCGCGGCGCGCTTGACGGCCAGACGCTGGCGATCACGAACATCTCGTCCGACTGGCGGACGCGCGAAGCGGGGATGCGAAGCTTTGAGCGGCAATTGGACCGGTTGCTTCCTTACGCGCGGCGGCATGGCTTGCTCGTGGTTTCGATCAGCATGCCCGGCGCGGTCGACGGCAATGGCGACGCATGTTTGATCCCGCCGGGCGCAACGACGTTCGACCCTGGCAACTGGTTGCCGCTCGCGGAAATCGCCGCGAGGTTGCGAGCCAAGGACTTGCCCAGCGATTGCCGGATCTTGCTGATCCTCGATGCGGCGCGGGCCGACGTGGATTGGAAGCTTGGCAACTTAGAAAACGCGTTCGTCGCGGGGCTTGAGAAGCTCCCGCAGAAAGTGAATTTGCCGAACCTCGTGATCCTGAATTCTGCCGGACGTGGCCAACGCTCCTGGACGGCGCCCGAATTACGGGGCAGCGTGTTTGGTCACTTCTTGCGGCTGGGCCTGGCGGGCGAGGCGGACGTGAACGGCGGCAACGACGATCGCCGTGTGTCGCTGCGGGAGCTGGCCGCGTATCTCGATCGCGAAGTGAATGCCTGGACGCGATATCACCGCGGCGCCGATCAGTCGCCCACGCTGTTGGCCGGCGCGAACGAGGATTTTCAGGTCGCCTGGGCGTTGCGCCCTTCGGCGCGGCGGCGCGTCGTGCTGGAACGCGCGGAAGCGTTGCCGCCGGCCGTGACCGACGCCGAGTTGGCTCAGCTTTGGACGGCGCGGGAGCGCTTGCAAAGCGCCGGCCTGGTGAGCCTCGACGCCGCCAAGTGGCACCGCCTGGAGCATGATTTGTTGCGGCTGGAGCAACTGTTGCGCGGCGGCGCGGCGTTTCAAGATCCGGCCCGAACGTTGGCCAAGTCGCTGAATACGCGGCTGGCGGCGTTCGAAAAGCAGATCGGCGCGGCCAGCCGTTGGCGCGTGCAGAATGGGGATTCGTTGTGGCCTACCGAAACGCGACTGCACACCTTGGCGGCGATGTCGCGCGTGTCGCTGACGGACGATCCGGGGGTCGCGCGACAATACAGCGTGCTGCGCAATTTCGCCGCTGCGCCAACAGCCGCGGCGCTCGCGGAAGGCGCCGCTGCGCTGCAGCCGTTACCGCAGCCGGTGGCGAGTGAATCGCAATTGCTGACGCTGTTAAGCGCCGCGAGCGCGAGTGCGTGGTGGGATCGACCCAACGTGGTGGGCGAGGCGGTGCGGCAACAGATCGTCGCGGAGGAGCTCGCCGCCCCGCGCGATCCGCGCCCTGGCGTGTGGTTTGACGCCGCGCTTTTGTCCGGGGATCAAGCCCGGCGCGGGGCGATCGATCAGCTCTTCATTGGCAACACCGACGGCGTGACGGCAGCGGTCGCAGCGCAGCAACAAGCAGCGGCGCATTACGATGCGGCCGCGGCCTGGTCGAAGCTGGCGACCGAGGCGTACGAACTGGTCGACATCACGCACGCCGAATTGCCCTACTTGTCGGAGTGGCTGGCGCAGCCGCGGCCGACCATCGCCGAGGCGACGCGGTTCGACCGAGTGATCAACGAAACCTTGCTGCCGCTGATTGATGATATCCAGGAGTTGCAGGCGCTCCTGGCGATCGGCGACGGCGCCACGGTGCAGTCGCCGAGCGACTCGGCGCTGTTGAACACGCGCGTGGCCGAGTTGCGCGGGCGGCGTGATCAACTGCTAGGGCTCATGGTGGAGCAAG
>CAZUBB010000016.1:4134-5826 GCA_964618485.1 uncultured Pirellulales bacterium | reverse complement strand
TTTAGATGGTCGCAACGTGCGGGCGATGGACGCCATGCTGGCGGCGCCGCTGTTGCCCGCGGCAGTGCGCGATGAAGTGTGGCGGGCCCGCGCGAAGCTAGAGTCGGCGCTCGCCAGGCGATTCGCTCAGGAACCGCGCCCATCGGCGCCGACGATCGATTCGAGCCAATACCAGGAGCGCATCACGAGTCGGTGGACTCGACATCCGTTGGCGGCGTTATGGAATCTGGACACTACGCCCGACGGCGGCAATCGCGCCTCGGTCACCCCGGTGCAATTGGGAAACCTCGCCCGGTTACACGTGTGGCGGCTCCCGGAACAGGCGCGCAGCGCGTTATCGGCAGGCGGCGACGCGCTGGCGAATGACGCTGCGCCAAGTCTCGCCGCCGCGGAGATGCCGTCGCTGAAGCGCGATCGCTGGTCTTCTTGGGAACAATCATTGCGAGCAACGATTCCGTACATGGCGGATCGCGATGATAATCCATTAACGTTGGTGCGGCGGCTCGATCTGCAGCAGCTTGAACTTTGGCAAGCGCGCCGCGCACTCGATGACTTTTTCGGACCGTCGTCGCCGGGCGACGCGCCGTTCTTCGCGACGGCGGCGACTGACTACCTGACCAACGCACGTAAGCTGGCGATGCCGGGACCGCTTGCACAACAGGAAATCGAACGGCTTACGGATTTGCTGGCATTGCGACAGCGGGCGGCGCCGTTGGCACTTAGCGCCACGGCGGCCGATCTGTTGGTCGTTGACCCGAGCGAGAATCTCGATCTGACGATCAACGTGCAAAAGGATGCTGCCGCGGCCGGTGGACTGCCGCCGGGAACGCCGGCGGTCTGGGTGCGTGACCGCAAGGGGCGGTTGCCGGTCGGCGCAGCGGCGGAATTTTCGGCCGAGCCCGTGAAGTTTTCGCTGCCCGCGGTTGATCTGGCGGCGCGTGGTCCGGCGCTCGACGCCGTGGTGACACTGCGGGGCAATGAACGGAGCACCGCGTTTTTGATTCGTCCGCCGGCGGGCGTGTCGGTCGACGTGACGATGAATCGCTTTGGCCCACCGCGCGTGGTCGTGCAAGGGCGACGCCGACAGCCTGCCTCGGTGGTGTTCGTGCTGGATGCGTCGTATTCGATGCGCGATCCGATTCCTGGCGTGGAGAGTGCGGGGCAGGCGGCTGAGATTCCTCGCATGGACGCCGCGAAGGACGCCTTGCGACGGATGATGACGCAACTTGCGATGGCGGGAGACGCGCGCGTCGGCGTGCGAATTTTCGGGCATCGCGTTGGTTGGACGACGAGTGAACCGACGCAGATTCTGCCGCAACCGACTTACACGCGACCGTATCCGCCGGATTTGACGCCGGCGGAGGACGTGGAATTGGTGTTAGCGCTCGGACGTTTTGATGAGTCGGTCGCCGGTGAGTTAGACGACATTCTGGCTGAGGTGCAGCCGTGGGGCCAATCACCGTTGTACTTGGCGCTGCGGCAGGCGCTCGACGACTTCACCGGGGAAGATCCGGACGCAGAACGGCGGATCGTGGTGATCACCGACGGTGTGAACTATCAGTTCAACGCGCTGCAACCGACGACGCGCGAAGATATTCTTGCGCTGGCGGCAGGGCGCAACATTCCGATTCACATCGTCGGCTTTGGCGTGCCTGCCAGCGAGGCCGCGCAAGCGAGCGAGGAGTTCCGGGC
>CAZUBB010000016.1:0-4124 GCA_964618485.1 uncultured Pirellulales bacterium | reverse complement strand
CGCGGATCAAACCGGCGGAAGTTATGTGAGGTCGAAAATGCCACGTCGCTGATCGCTTCTCTCGAGGAGTTGCTCGGGCCGACGGAGTATCGCATCGTGGGGCCGAACGGCGAACTCTTTGGTCCGGCGCGCGTCGGTACGCAGTTGAGCATTACGCCGAAACCGACTTCGCAGACCGACTATACCGTGTTCGCCGCCGGGGCGGAGAAGACGCTGCAACTGGCCGGCGGCGAAGCGGTCGAACTGCAACTTGATCGCGGCGGACGCGAATTACTCGTCGTGCCGTATAACGTCGAGGACTCGGTCGCCGCGCCGCTGCTGGCCGGCAGCACGGGTTTGAGTACCGATTGGAATTTTGTCGCCCACCGTGCGCTCGGCAGCAGCGACGGCGTGCGATTCACGTTTTCGGTGCAGGGCGCAGAACGGCAATTCGTACCGAGGCCAGCCGAGATGTGGGTCGAATTGACGCCTCTCGCGCCGGACGGCCGACGGTTGCCGAACGCTTATTATCTTTACGACGCCAATTTCTTGCCCGATACGTCATGCCCGGCGGTGGCGTGGCAGGCGTTGGGCTGGCCGGCGGAATCCCGTGAAGCGCAGGCCCGGGTCTGGCTCCGGCCGACGGCCACTTCAGCGGACCTGGTGATTACGAACCTGGGGGACGCGGCGAATCAGCAAGGGACCACGCACCGTGTGCCGGGATTGGAAGGCGTGAGCGCACAATTGCGCGTGCGACTGCCGCGCTCCACGAGCGAGCCGACGCGCATTTCATTGGTCGAGCGGCATTCGACCGGTTCGCCTGGCTTAGGCGCGATGAAAGTGCAGTTGGTTCCACCGCCCGTGCGCGTGTCGCATCGCTGGGATCGCGAAAACGGGCTCGTGGTCCATCTGTTCGAGCTGAGCGCGGACGCCAGCACGATCGACGACTATCAACTGCAATTCACGCGGTTCGATCACCTGGCGGCCGAGAGCTGGTACGCGCGGGAACCGCTGACGATCGAGATTGGCGCGAGCGATAATCTGTTGCGGCTGGAGCCGAAGTAGCTGCGCGGAAGACAGTTACAGGCGGTTCAGGCGAGATCGCGCGTCACTCCGGGCGCTGACGCTTTCGGCTCCAAGAAGTGTTAGTCGCTGTCGGGGCCGGAGAGGGCTACCGCGACGGCTTGGCCGTGTGAGGTGTAATTGAGCGCGATGGAGCGCTGCGGCGCGCCGCGCAAAGGCGCTTCATGCACGACGTTCACGGCACAGTTGCGGTCGAGCTTTTGGTAATTGAGCGTCGGCGGAATGACGTCATGGGCGAAGCCGAGGACCGTGGCCAGTAACTCTACGGCGCCACCGCCGGGGCCCAGTGTGCCGAAGTAACTTGAGGGGGCGGTGACTGGCGTATTGCTTAGCTCGGCGACGATGGCCGCGGCTTCGGCGCGATCGCCGGTTAGCGTGCTGGCGCCGTGCGCGTTGACGTGGCCGACGTCGGTGGGGCGCCACTCCGCGGCGGTTAGGACTGCGCGGAGCGCTCGGCGGAGCGCGGCTTCCGGGCACGATTGGCCGCGTGGCACGGCTTGGAAGCAACTGGCCGCGCCGCGTACGAAGGCAAGCACGCGGGCGCCCCGTTGTCTCGCTGTCTCGGCAGATTCCACGATGAAGGCTGCGGCGCCCTCGCCGAAGACGTGACCATCGCGGCCGGCGTCGAACGGGCGGCAGGCTGCTTCCGGCGCGTCGTTCCGGTGCGAGGCGTCGAGGGCTTCGGTACGGGCGTAGGACGTGGCCGACATCCAGGACCCGACGCCACCGACGACCATGGCGTCAGCGTGGCCGCGCTGAATGACGCGGGTCGCCTCGGTGAGCGCCGCCAGCGAGGAGGCCTCGGCCAGCGTGATGGAGTTATTCGGTCCCCGGGCGTCGTGCGCGATGCCGATGTGGCAGGCGGGCATGTTGGGGAGGTACTTGAGCATCCAGAGCGGGTAGATCTCCCTCATGGCGGCTTCGCCCCAGCGGCGGAAGTCGAAGCGCCCTTCGACGCAGCTCGCGCGATAGGCCGATTCGAGTTCGTCCGCGGGGGCGTGCATCATGTCGGCGCCGAAGATCACGCCGAAGCGCTCCGGGGCGACGCTTCCCGAGTTGAATTCCGCGTGCTGGATTGCCATCGCGGCCGACGCCACGGCGAACTGGATCTCGCGGGACATCACCTTCAGGCTCTTCCGCGGCGTGATGAACTGTTTGCCGTCGAAATCGATAATCTCGCCGGCAATGCGGACCGGCAGGTGCGCCGTTGGGAGGGAGCGGACGGTCTTTACGCCGCTGCGGCCGCTCGACAGCGAGCGCCAATAGGCGTCGACGCCGACCCCGATCGGGCTGACGACGCCAAGTCCGGTGATGACGACTTCCCTGGGCGAAGACATGGGCGAATCACGGCGGTCCGACGAACGAGGCCATCCGGGCCGGAAACGCTCCGTTGCGAAGTTTGCTGGTTAGGGCAGCCGCGAAAAACACAAGAAGGGGAGAGGTAGGCCGCTGCAAGGAGATTTCGACTGGGGCGCGGGGCAGGCGAAAGTGCTCGATGTTTCCGTCATTATACTTTGCCTGATCGGAGAATTCCGGGCCTTTCCGGGCGGGCGAATGTCGCTGGCTGGCGTCGGCAATGCTTCTCGATGGATAGAGTCCTCGACCAGCACCAACCCTTCTACCCTCACCTCGGCCCTCTCCCTGCAAGGGAGAGGGAGCCATGTGAGACGCTTTAGATCGTGGCGAGTTTGGCGAAGTTCACGGCGACTCCTTGGAACGGAACCACGCCGTAGAGGCCGCGGGTGAACAAGAGGTTGATCATATCGTCGGCCACCAGCACTGGGCTCTTGGGGACGACGACGATATCGGAGTCGTTGAGCCAGATTTCGTCGGCCGGGCAGGGCCGGTGGCCGTAGAGGGCGCCGCGGAGGTCGAGCATCGTGGCGATCAACCGCCAATCGTCGGCGCGGCGAAACACGACGATCTGCCGCAGGTTGGCGCCGACGTTCCAGCCGCCGGCGAGGGCAATGGCTTGCAGCGAGGTCGTCGGCCCTTCGAGGGTGAAGCGGCCGCCGTTCTTGACTTCGCCGACAACGAAGACGTAACGCGGGGCGCGCTGTTCGAGGATCGGCGTGACTTCAATGCCTTGGATTTCGGTCGCGTACCGGGCGTCGATTTCGCGTTTCAGTTCGCCGAGGGTCAACCCTTGCGCCCAGACGCTGCCGATTGCGGGGAGGGCGATGGTGCCTTCGGGGGTCACTTTCGCCGAGCGAGTTTGACCGCCGAAGCCGAAGCGGCTGTCAACCGTAGCGCGGAGGTCTTCGAGCTGCGTGTTGACTTTGATCGGCGTGACGGTGACCGCCGGGATCGGATAGTACTTAGTGTAGAGCTGCTCGATTTCCTTTTGGAGCTGGGAGACGCTCTTCTTCGCCGCCCGGACCTGGCCGAGCAGTTTAAGCGTGATGGTGCCGTCGGGCAGGATGATCACGGAGCGATTGAGCGTCTGATCGGTGACGGAGTCGATCGTGAGCTCGTCGCCGACGTTGAGCTCGTAAGGTTGCGAGATCTCGTCGCGCGTGACGCGGTAGACGAGCGAGAGGAGATCGTCAACGCGCAGCCGGTATTCGGGAACATGGGCCTCGCGGGCGTGGCCGACGTATTCGCCTTGCGCGTAGGATTGCCAATTGATCATCCGCATCGCTTCCCAGCCGAGTTCGCCGCAATTGCCGCCGGAGACGCAATCGACGCCGGAGATGGCGTGCGGCGCGGCGGGGCCGAGGGCTTGGCAGAGTTGCAGGCTGAAGGCTGGAGGCTGGAGGCTGGAGGGTTTTTCGATCGGCGAGAGGACAGCCCAGAGGGGGCGGCCTTGGGTGTCGGTGGGCCAGGGGCGCGGCGTGGGCGCTTCTGCGACGGGCGGAGCGTTCAGCTTGGTGCGCGGTTCGCCTTGAGAATCTGGGGCGCGGCCGAGGAATGCCGCTGCGCCGAGCGCGACCACCGCGGCTGCGAGGGCAATTCTTGTGCGTGGTCCAGGGATAACGCGCATCGTTGGTTGAGCCTTCTCTACTTAGCGGGGGCGTTGCGTTTCCAGGGCCACCAGCTTTGGGCCGAGCGGTCGGTCGTCG
>CAZUBB010000015.1:35419-39722 GCA_964618485.1 uncultured Pirellulales bacterium | reverse complement strand
AACGGCGACGGAGACAGTGATCGACGTTCCCGACGGAAATCCTTTTGCATTGGCGCTCGACCTTTCGGCACAACAAATCTACTTTTCTCTCGAAGGAGGCGAGAGTGGCAGAATCCAACGTGCCGGGTTCGACGGCAGCGGACTTGAAGATTTGGTAACAACCGGATTAGGCTCGCCGGGAGGTATTGCTTTGGATCACACCCTGGGAAAAATGTTCTGGACAGATTCCACGCTGTCCAATATTCGGCGCTCGAACTTCGACGGCGCCGCAGTCGAGGACTTGGTGACCAGCGGCTTGGAATTCCCCTGGGGAATCGCTATCGATGATTTGAATAACAAGATGTACTGGGCAGAAGCCAACGCCCGTGCGATTCGGCGCGCAAATCTGGATGGTACGGAAGTTGAAACGGTGGTGAATGGAACTGGCCACGCGTTTGGTATCGCGCTCGATCTTCGCCCCGTGCCGGAGCCGGCGACGTTCACGCTACTCGGCTTGGCAATCGCCATCGGCTGCATCGTAGTCCGCCATCGGTGGTCGGAAAGAGAGTGAGTGCGTCGACCGCGCACTTGCAGACACAGGTCGTCGCATCGAAATCGACGTCCACACGCCAGAAAACGCGATTCTGACCGCGGCATCGATTCCGACGGTGCTTCCATTCTCTCCGATAAATCGCTCGGCGGAGCACCGCAGTCACGTTCCCGCCACCCTAGCCGCCGTTGAGCCCCGCCCTCGCTCCCTTTATACTCACCCGCTTTGACGCGTTCACCCAACGACTGATTTTCCCGTCAAGGCGAAGGAAACCATGGCTGATTTGATCCCCCCGCATGGCGGGTTGACTGAACCGGTTTGCTGCACCGTTCCTGCGGCCGAGGTCGAGGCCTTTAAGAAGGCGGCGGCGGCGGCGCTCCCCAAGGTTCCCGTTTCCGACGCCGACCTCTCCACCGTGTACCGCTTTGGTGACGGCGTGTTGAGCCCGTTGACTGGGCCGATGGATTCCGCCACCTACAATCGGGTGCTGGACGAATCGGTCATCGAGCACAACGGAAAGCTCTACGCCTGGACGATCCCGCTCGCGCTGCCCATCACCGAGGCGCTGGCGAAGACCCTCGAGCCGGGGCAGACCGTGGCGCTCGTGAACACGGCCGGCGACATCGTGGCGACGCTCGAACTGAGCGACGTCTTCGCGTGGGACAAGCCGCGCTACCTGAAGAGCGTCTACCTGACCGAGCGGACCGATCACCCGGGCGCCGACATGGTCCTCAAGGGAGACGCCGACAAGACGCACCTGATCGGCGGGAAGATTCGGGTGTTGCCGCAGCCGAAGAACGCGAAATTCGGCAAGTACGTCCTCTCGCCGCGCGAAGTGCGGAAGCTGTTGGCCGAAAAGGGGTGGAACCGCGTCGTGGCCTTTCAGACGCGCAATCCATTGCACCGCGCGCACGAGTACGCGCTCGTTTATGGGCTGGAGCAACTGCTCAAGCAAGGACACAACGCGGGGGCGTGCCTGAATCCGCTCGTCGGCGAGACGAAGGGGGACGACGTCAACGCCGAAGTGCGGATGCGCACCTATGAGGCGTTGATCGACACCCGCGGCCTGGGCGAAGGAGACAGCGATCCCGCGCTCTGGAAATCGCGCGGCGAGTCGGTGCCCGATCGCGTGATCCTGCTGGGCTGCGACATCAAGATGTTCTATGGCGGGCCGAAGGAAGCGATCATGCACGGCATCTATCGCCAGAACTTTGGCTTCACCGACATCGTGATCGGCCGCAAACATGCCGATGCGCCTTACCATGACGGCACGGCGATCTGGGGCGACTTCGACGCGCAGGAGATCTTCGAGAACCTCAAGGGGGATCTGAAGATCAAGCCGCTCAAGGTCGGCTTCGCGGCCTACTACGACTCCGCAGGACGCGTCGACCTGATGGAGCTGCACAAGGACGAAAAGCCGGTGTTCATCTCCGGCAAGCAAGTGCGCCAGACGCTCATCGACGGCCAACCAGTCGACCCCCGCATCATGCGCGAAAGCACTTCGCGGATCCTGGTCGAAGCGATGGCCGGGCTGAAGTAACTATTTTCACCACGGAGGTAGGACGAGTGCTTTTTTCAACGCGCAGGCGCTGAGACGCAGAGGGGAGGTCGTGGAAATGTATTAACCACGAGCAGCACCAGAATCCGTGAATTCTGCGTATTTCGTGGTCGATTCAGTCTATTTCCTCTCCGTCTAACTCTCTCCCCCCTCCGCGTCTCAGCGCCTCCGCGTTTCAATTTCCTCTAACCTACTTTCCGTGCCCTCCGTGCCTCCGTGGTACGCCCCTTCTTTTCTCCTTTTCTTCTCTTCTCCTTTTCTCCTCCCCCCATGTCCAAACCGGTTGCGATTTTCTGGCCTGGCGACTATCGCGAGGAGCCGAATAAGTGGGCGTTGCCGCAGGTGCGGGAAACCACGGAGCAGCTTTCCGCAGCGCTCAAAAAGCTGGGGCGGAAGCCGTACGTGGTGAAGGGGTTTTTGCGGAAGCCGAACGAGGCGATCGAGAAGCTGGGGCCGGTGAACGATCCGGCGATCGGCGTCTTCTGCCATTGGACCTACGGCCCGCACACGGTCGAAGGCGTGGTGGGGAAGGACTCGCCGCTGTTATTGGCATCGAACTTTTCGGGCACATGGCCGGGGCTCGTGGCGCTGCTCAATACGAGTTCCTGCCTGGAAATGGTCGATCGCCGCCATTCGCGGGTGTGGACCGACGCGCCCGATTGGACGAAGGACAAGCAATTCATGGAGCGGCTCGACGAGTGGTGCTCGTCGGGGGCGATTCGCTACGACGAGAGCGAATTGCACTACGGCGCGCCGGTGTCGCCGGAAGCGGCCAATGCGGCCGCCGACGTGCATGCGGAGATTCGCAAGAAACGCATCCTCGCGCTCATGCTCGGCGATACGTCGATGGGGATGATCAACGGCTATTTCGGCAGCCGGTTGCTCTCGAAGATCGGCTTCAGCGAACACAAAGTCGATCAGGCCTGGTTGATCAGCCGCGGGAAGTTCATCGCCGAGGCCCGCATCGACGACGCCTACAAGTTCGTGGTGGAGAAAGGCGTTAAGTTCCACTGGGGCGAGAAGGGGGCCGAGGATTTTACGTCGCTGAGCACGCGCGAGCAGTTGCGGATGTACCTCACCGTGCTCGACCTGGTGGATGAGTTCGGCGCCGATTGCGTCGGCTGGCAGTATCAACTCGGCCTGTTGCCGCTGTTGCCGCCCAGCGATTTCTGCGAGGGGCTGTTCAACAGCACCTGCCGCCCCGAAGGAAACGGCGACGTGATCGCCACGAGCACGGAGGCCGATCAGGGCAACCTGGTTCCGATGGAGTTGATGAAGCGCATCCTCAAGCGCCGTGGGTTGCATCCCGGCGTGATGTTCCACGACGTACGCTGGGGCGCAAAGCACAAAGGTCGGTTCCTGTGGGTGCTGCTGAACTCCGGCTCCTGCGGGGCGTATGCGTTCAATCACGATGGCGATTCGCTCAAGGGCGTGCATAGTTATCGCCAGCCGGCCGGGTATTTTCCGGTCGCCGGCGGCACGTTTGCCGGCGAAAGCCTGCCCGGCGAAATCACCTGGGCGCGGGCCTATGTGAAGGACGGCATGCTGTGGATGGATATCGGCCGCGGCGAATCGGTCAAGCTTCCGCCGAAGGTGCGCGACGCCTGGTGGGAAGGAACCACGCGGCAATGGCCTTTCATGGCGGCCGATCTCGGTTGCGACATGGAAACGGTAATGGCGCACTACCAGAGCAATCACGTCGCCGTGGCGTATGGCAACATCTTCGGCGAGATGGTGGCGCTCTCGCAGGCGCTGGGCTTCAAGGTCCGCGTCATGGCGAGCAAGTTGTAATCGCTCGTGGGGCGTTTCGCGGCGTTCGAGTGCCGCTATACTCTGGCCATGACGGATCAACTTGATTTACGGCGGCTGGCGGCTCAGCAATTGGAGAGCCTGGCCCGTGCGGGAGTGACGCATTTGCCGAAAGCCAAGGGCGCGATTCGCATGGCGACGACGAGTGCCACAGCGCCGGTCGCTGTTCCAGCGGCCGCGCCAATTACGGCAGCGGCTTCGCCGGCCGAAGCCCTGGCGGTGATTCAACGCGAAGTGGCCGGTTGTACGCGATGCGCGCTGCTTGCCGAGACGCGTACGCAAACGGTGTTCGGGGTCGGCAACGTGACGCCGCGGCTGGTCTTCATGGGCGAAGCGCCGGGGGCCGACGAAGACGCGCAAGGGATTCCGTTCGTCGGGCGAGCCGGGCAACTACTCACCAAGATCAT
>CAZUBB010000015.1:24756-35409 GCA_964618485.1 uncultured Pirellulales bacterium | reverse complement strand
AGGCCTGCACGCTGCGGCGCGAGGACGTTTACATCCTCAACACCCTCAAGTGCCGTCCGCCGGGCAATCGCAATCCGGAACCGGATGAAGTGGCGAACTGCCGCGGTTACTTTGAGCGGCAGTTGGAAGTTCTGCGGCCGGAGTTCATCTGCTGCCTCGGCGGCGTGGCGGCGAAGTCGTTGCTGAATTCTGAGCTGACGATCGGCAAGCTGCGGAAGCAATTCCATGACTACCGCGGCATGCAGGTCCTGTGTACGTATCACCCGTCGTATTTACTGCGGAATCCTGACGCCAAGCGCGACGTCTGGGAGGATATGCAGTTGCTGATGAAGCGCATGGGGATCGTCCTGCCGGGCCGGTAAGAGCGAGCCCCGCCAAACGAATACTCTCCCGAGCACAATCAAGCCCACGGATGGCCGCCACGGACCATTTGCGCTTCCACAAAGTCGCAAGCGGCGTTCCGTGGGATCGTGATGCGTACCGATCCCAGGGGAGGCCGCCCCGAGTCGCTCGAGCGAAGAGAATCCGTGGTGGCCACCCCTGGGCTTATGGGGCGAGATTGCCATCGAGCGGTGTATTGTACGGGGGTGCGGCTAGGCCGCGCGTCGGCCACGGGCTACGATTGTTTTCGCACCGCATGGCGATGCGGCGGAACCCGCCCGGGCGGGACGGGAATAGCGGCAGGTAATCGAACACGTGGAGCGATTTTCTACTGAACTGATGGCGATGCTCCTGGCCGCGGCGGCGCGGATCCTGAGCGGGGCCACCGTGCGCTGGATTGATTCGCAGCCCGACGACTGCCAGCGCGTGTACTTCGCCAATCATACGAGCCACCTCGACGCGCTGGTGCTCTGGTCGCTGCTGCCGGCGCCGATTCGCGAGTTGACGCGGCCGGTCGCCGCCAAAGACTACTGGGAAAAAGGGCCGGTCCGCCGGTATCTTGCCAACCAGGTCTTTCACGCACTGCTGATCGACCGCAAGGAGATCAAGGTTCACCAGAGCCCGGTCGACGCCATGATCCGGGCGCTGGGGGATACGAATTCCCTGATTGTGTTCCCGGAAGGGCAGCGCAATACCGGTGAGGAGATTGGCGAATTCAAGAGCGGGCTGTATTACCTCTGCAAGAAGCGCCCTGATCTGGAAGCGGTTCCGGTTCATATTGACAACTTGAACCGGGTACTACCGCGCGGGGAGTTTCTGCCAGTGCCGCTCTTGAGCTGCATCACGTTCGGCCCGCCGATCTGGCTCGAAAAGGGAGAGTCGAAGGTCGACTTCCTAGTACGAGCCCGGGCAGCGGTGAAGCGATTGAAGGAAGCGTGAAGAGGATCGATGAACGATGAAGTAGGAATGATGAACGAAGAGCCTTCGCACTGTAGCCGAGGTCTGTGACCTCGGTTGCGTGGAAGGCGGCTACTCGATTCTACGAACCGAGGTCACAGACCTCGGCTACAGTAGGACACGTTCAGCGGCGAAATGATAATTTGACTGAGGCCTAGGAGCCCGCTGTGTTTTTTAACGACCGTCGCACCCTGATCCTGATCCTCGGCGTGATCGTCGTGCTCGGCGTGGCGACGCTCGTGGGGCGGATTCTGCGCGGTCAGGTCGACGGCGGGATGGATCCGGCGATCGTGTCGAAGTTCAATCGCCGTGTGAACTCCTGGTGGATCATGGCCGGGGCGTTGGCGGCCGCATATCTGTTCGGCTACTTCGCGACGGTCTTTTTGTTCGGCTTGATCTCATTTTGGGCGTTGCGGGAGTTTATTACGCTCACTCCAACGCGGGCGGCCGATCACCGCGCGCTCTTCTGGGTGTTTTTTGTGTTTACGCCGCTGCAATACGTGTTGATCGGCATGCAGCGCGAAGCGCTCTACAGCATCTTAATCCCCGTATTCGCCTTCTTGTTTATCCCTGCGCGCGTAGCATTTGTGGGGGACTACAAGCGTTTCTTAGAGCGAACTGCGAAGATTCAAGCTGCGCTCATGATCTGCGTTTATTGCCTGAGTTACGCGCCGGCGATCCTCAGTCTCGATGAAGTCGAGATCAAGCGCATCGCGCCACAAGGAGGCGCGGCGGTGGCGGCCGTAGCAGCGCCAGCGGAGCGCCCTCCGCTCAATGCACAGGAGCGCTTGGTGCGCAATGCGCGGCTGCTGTTCTTCTTCGTGCTGATCGTGCAGTTAGGAGACGTGCTGCACCTGGCGGCCGAAAAACTGTTCGGCAAGTACGTCATCGCGCCGACGATCCACCAGGGACGCACCTGGACCGGCATGCTCGGCGGGATCAGCGCCACGACGCTCCTGGGCATGACCTTCTGGTGGGCCACGCCGTTTAACATCTTTCAAGTGGCGATTCTGTCGTTCGCCACGGCGCTGATGGGTTTCGCCGGCGGCCTGACGATGTCGGCGATCAAGCGCGACCGCGGCGTACGCGATTACGGCACGCTCGTGGAAGGGCACGTGGGCGTGCTGGACCGCATCGACTCGATCTGCTTCGCCGCCCCGGTGTTTTTTCAGATCTGCAAGTACATCTTCTTCTTTACCGCAGCGCCGAGTTAGCCCGTCGCCATTCGAGGATTACGTCCGGCGATTTCTTTTTCGCGGCAACAGCAGTCGATCCGCTGGCCTTCGGCGCGGAGTCCTCGTCCGGCTGCGTCACCAAAGGCTTCGCGGGGCGACGGTTCGAAGGGGGGCGCCACCCATCGCTCGTGACCCGGCTGCGCGATGGCGACGCTGCGGCGCTGGCCTGCTTTTCCGGACGGGCGTTCGGGGCACGGTAGATGAGGTTCGGCGTGGGACGCGGGAGTCGCTCGGCGGCGTTTTCACGGAGCGCGGCGTCCTCGTTGGCCTCTACGGCGTCATTCGCGGCCAGCAGCGTTTTCTCTTCCGGGCAGCCTTCCTTGACCCAGGCGAGCCATTCGGTTTGCAGGTCGCTCAGGTTTTCGAAGCCGTAATTCTTGCGCGTCGCTTCGGTCCAATCCTCGGTTTCCAGGCCGTCTTCCACGAAGCGAATGAACGCCCGGGGGCCCTTCTTACCGATCAGAAACTGCGCGAGGGCATGGCCCTGCGAGTAGAGCGGCAGGATGTCTTGCGGATATTCCTTCATCCGGAACATTTGATTGAACGGAATGCCGCGCTGGGTGCGGAGGAATTCGCCCAACAATCGCTGGTGTGTCGCTCGCTCGCTCTTGTGCTCCACGGTAGTGCAGGCGCCTTCGTCGGCCCAGCGGGGGAGCTGCTGGCGGAAATGCGAGGCGAAGATGGTGTGCGTCACTTCGTGCGGCAGCACGGAGTCGAGCACCCGCTCGCGCGAGCCTTGCAGCGCCATTTCCCAGCGATACACCTCGCCGCGATCAAAGACGAAACTCGTCACGCCCCCGGCGCCGAGCGTGGGATTCACTTCGGCACGGATCGGGCACGGCTGGGCCCAATTGGGCAGCGTGTGGCCGAGCCAGTATTCGGCCATTTCGACGCGGTACCGTTCGGCGGCCAGGCCGATTTCTTCCGCTAATTCTTGGGTGTCGGCGCTGACGACGAAGTTCGCCGAGCGATAGCTGGCGCCCATCGACAACAGGGCCAAGGCGCAGGCAGCGCCTCGAAAAAAGTGAGCTTCCATGCTCGGTCGCGCTCCGTGCTGAGGGTCGATCGGCTCGCGGCGCGGGGCGATTGGCAATCGTCGGCCGCCGAAACGGGACTCGGCAGTCATCCGCGAGGCCACGGCGCGGCTCAAAGCGTCATCCCTGCCGGAGCACGGCCGTGGCGAGCGAAAAAACTACCCGCGACGGCGCGAATCTCCAAGAGCGATCCAAAGGAGGGGCACCCATGCGTAGGGGGCGCGAACCCGGATGAATGACTTCCCACGGGTGGTTCTGGCGTGCGGATCCAACACGGTCGGCGGCCGCTTGACCATCGCCGTGGGGACCGCTACCATGCTGGCGTTCATCCGGCCGAGGTCGGATTTTTTTCGGGACGGGCTTGTGAAACCATTCACAATGTCGTCCTTCAAGTTTCGCAAGTCGTTGACAAGAAACGCCTTATGCAGGAAGCGGCGGTCCCGATTCTGCTCTTCGCCATCCTCAGCACGGGCCTCGGCCTGGCACTGCTGGGGGCCGGAAAACTCTTCGGACCTAAGCGACAGACCGCCGTCAAGCAGATGCCGTATGAGAGCGGCATGGATCCCATCCATGATACGCGGCGGCGTTTCGACATCGGTTTTTACCTCGTGGCGATCGTCTTTCTGGTGTTCGACGTCGAGTTGCTGTTCCTCTATCCCTGGGCCGTCGCCAGCCGGGCGGCGGCTGTGCCCGGGACGGCGCCGACCGGGCCGCTGGGGATCGACGCGGCCGTGGCAGCCGGTTGGGTCGAGGGGCGGGGGCTGGTGTTTGCTGAAGCGATGGTCTTTATCGCCTTGCTCGCCGCTGGGCTGCTCTATGTCTGGCGGAAGGGGGTGTTCCGATGGCGTTAGAACTGCCGGAAAACGTGGTCGTCAGCAAGCTCGACGAGTTGGCCAGTTGGTGCCGCAAGAACAGCCTGTGGCCCATGCCTTTCGCCACGGCCTGCTGCGGCATCGAACTGATGGCGACCGGGGCGAGCAAGCACGACTTGGCGCGGTTTGGCGCCGAAGTGTTTCGCTTCAGCCCACGGCAATGCGATCTGATGATCGTCGCTGGGCGCGTGGTGATGAAAATGTTGCCGGTGCTCCAGCGCATCTGGCAGCAGATGAATGAGCCGAAATGGTGCATCTCGATGGGCGCCTGCGCGTCGACCGGCGGCGTGTTCGACACCTATTCCGTGGTGCAGGGGATCGATCGCTTCATTCCGGTCGACATGTACGTCCCGGGCTGCCCGCCGCGGCCGGAGCAGTTGATTCAGGCGATCATCGACCTGCAAGACAAGATTCAAAACGAAGGGACGATCACGGGCGAAGAATTCGAAACCCGCGCGCGGCAACTGACCAAGCGAGCGCTGATCGAGCTGCCGGTGATCCAAGGGCCGATGCATAGCTTGCGGTGAAGGGAAGAATTCACCACGGAGGCACGGAGGACACGGAGGGGAGAGCGAGGGAGTGGGCGAAGGCCATTTTGAAACGCGGAGGCGCTGAGACGCAGAGGGGAAGAAAAGAGTTCGAGGTTTTCGAACGTTGGCCGATGGGAGGGAGTTGGCGATTCGGGTGGAATGACGCATGCGGCGCCGTGTAATCCATTTCTACGCTCCCTGATCACCTCTCCGCGCCTTCGAGTTTCAAGTTGTCAATCGCCTTCTCCCTCCACTCTCCGTGACCTCTGCGCCACTGTGGTGAAAAACTAGAGTTATCGATGCTTAAGACAACGACGCTGGAAGCGATGAATGCCGCGTACTCGGGGTTGGCGACCAGCGAGTTCCGGGGGGATACGCGCGTCGTCGTGCCGCGGGCGGATGCGTTCGCCGTGTTGCAGTGGTTTCGCTGCCAGCGCGGCTTCGACTTGCTTGCCGATATCACCTGCGTCGATTACCTGAACTACCGCGACGCCAAGGATCGCTTTGGATTGGCCTACCTGCTGGCGGCCACGGGAACGAACGAGCGGATTACGCTGCGCGTGTTTCTGAACGAGCCGGAGTTGAACATTCCGAGCGTGGTTTCGCTGTGGGAAGGCGCCAACTGGATGGAGCGCGAGGTGTACGACATGTTCGGCATCGTCTTCGACGGCCATCCCGATTTGCGCCGCATTCTGATGCCGGACGAATTCACCGCGTATCCATTGCGCAAAGATTACCCGTTGCAGGGGCGCGGGGAGCGCCACAACTTCCCGGTCCTCCGTCGCAATCAGGCATAACTCGATGGCGCTGACCGCTGCACATAACTCGGAAACGCAAGACCTCGCGCACGACGAGCCGGTCGATTACATCTGGACGCTCAACTTCGGGCCGCAACACCCCGCGACGCATACGACGTTGCGGCTGGTGCTCAAGCTCGATGGCGAACGGGTCGTCGATGCGATGCCCGACATCGGCTACCTGCACTCCGGGTTTGAGAAGATCGGTGAGCATCTGGACTACAACCAGTATGTGACCGTCACCGATCGGATGAATTACATTTCGCCGCTGGCGAACAACATCGCCTGGCACGGCGCGGTCGAAAAGCTGCTGGGGATCGACCTGCCGCCGCGGGCGAAGTATATCCGCACGATCCTGTGCGAGCTGGCGCGGATCAGCGACCACCTGCTGTGCAACGGCGCCGTGGGGCTCGATACCGGCGCGTTCACCTACTTCCTGTATGCGTTCTACCAGCGCGAGGTGTTCTACGACATCTTCGAGACCTTGTGCGGGGCGCGATTCACGAACAGCTACACGCGCGTCGGCGGGGTGTCGCAAGATTTCACGCCACTGGTCATCGAAAAAATTCGCACGTTTCTGAAGACTTTTCCCAAGACGCTCGACGACATGGAGCGACTGCTGAATCGCAACCGTATTTTCGTCGATCGGACCAAGGGGGTTGGCGTTCTTACCAAGGAAGAAGCGATCAGCCGCAGCGCCTCGGGGCCGATCGCCCGCGCGAGCGGTGTCACCCGCGACTTGCGCAAAGACGAGCCATACCTCGCTTACGCCGATATGGACTTCAAGATTTGCTGCATGAAGTCGGGCGATTGTTTCGCGCGGTACCTGGTGCGCATGGCCGAGATGCGCGAGAGCCTGAAGATCGTGACGCAGGCGCTGGAGAATCTGCCGGGCGGACCGGTCAACGTGGGCCAGGACGAGCGGACCGCGCTGCCGGACAAGCGGCTAGTGTACCGTTCGATCGAAGGGGCGATCGCGCACTTCGAGTTGACGATGACCAACCGCGGTTTTGAAACGCCGCACGAAGAATGTTACGGAGCGATCGAGGCGCCGAACGGCGAGTTGGGCTTTTACCTGGTCGGCGACGGCACCGACGTCGCCTACCGCGCCCGTTGCCGGCCGCCGTCGTACATTCACTTCGCGATCTTCCCCCACCTGATTCGCGGCCACACGCTGTCGGACGTGGTGGCGGTGCTGGGAAGCCTAAACGTGATCGCGGCGGAGCTGGATCGGTAAGTGGAAGTGATGAGTGGCGAGTGATGAGTGATGAGTGGCCGTCGCCGATGTCCACTCATCACTCATCACTTTGCACTCATCACTCGAATTACGAGTGAACCTACATATGTCGACCACCACAGCCCCCTTCCTCACCCCCGACCTGGTTTCCGCGATTACCGCGTTGTTTCCTCGGTATCCGACGAAGCAGGCGGTGACGTTGCCGGCGCTGCATCTGGTGAATGAGAAGTACCGCTACGTGCCGCTGGCAGCGGTGGTGGAGATCGCCAAGGTGCTGGAGTTGGCCCCTTCGCAGGTGCAGGACACGCTGTCGTTCTACGGCTTCTTCAAGCAGGACGCGCCCCACGGCGAGATCCGCGCCTGGGTGTGCCGGAGCGTGAGCTGCGCGCTCCGCGGCGGCGAGGAAGTGCTCGAACACATGTGCCACAAGGCGGGCATCCATCCCGGCGAAACCACTGCCGACGGGAAGTTAACGCTGGAGTTCGGCGAATGCCTGGGCGCGTGCGACTTCGCCCCCTGCATGCTGGCCGGCACAGAACTGCACAAAGACCTGACAAACGAGAAGGCCGACGCGTTCCTGAAGCAACTTGGCGTCAAGGCTCATTGAGGAGTTGCACCACGGAGGCACGGAGGGCACGGAGGAGAGAGGGAGAGAACATTTTGAAACGCAGAGACGCAGAGACGCGGAGACGCAGAGAGTGATGAAGAGAGTTGAGTGAGATTGTTGACTTTCGGCGAAGTTGGGAAGGTGCCTTGTGAATCTGTCGAACCACCTTCCCCGTTTCTCCCCCCTCCGCGTCTCAGCGCCTCCGCGGTTCAAGATGAAATAGACATTCTCCGTCCTCCCTCCGTGCCTCCGTGGTGAAAAAAAACTGATAACGACGTGATCCATGTTTGAACCCGTTCTGCTGGCCAATATCGATCTGGAAAACAGCCATACGCGCGAAGTGTATGAGCGCACCGGCGGGTATTCCGCGCTGCGCAAGGCGCTGAAGGAGATGACGGCGGTCGAGGTGACCGAGCAGGTCAAGTCGAGCAATTTGCGCGGGCGCGGCGGCGCGGGCTTCCCGACCGGTCTCAAGTGGACCTTCTTGCCGAAGGACCATCCCGGGCCGATCTACATGTGCATCAACGCCGACGAGAGCGAGCCGGGGACGTTTAACAATCGCATCCTGATGGAGGAAGATCCTCACCAGGTGATCGAGGGGATCATCCTCGGCTGCTACGCGACGCGGGCGACGACGGCTTACATTTATCTGCGCTACGAGTACCCCAAATCGCTTGAGCGGCTGCAAGCGGCGATCGACGAGTGCTACGCGGCGGGGTATCTCGGCAAGAATATTCTCGGCAGCCCGTTTTCGCTCGACATCTACATGCACCGCGGCGCCGCGGCCTACATCTGCGGCGAAGAGACCGGATTGATCGAGAGCCTGGAAGGCAAGCGCGCCTGGCCGCGCATCAAGCCGCCGTTTCCGGCCGTGGAAGGCGTGTTTCGCAAGCCGACCGTGGTGAACAACATCGAAACCATGGCCTGCGTGACGCAGATCATGCGGCGCGGCGCGGATTGGTTCAAATCGATCGGCGTGCCGTCGGACCCAAAGAATCCGCGCGATCCCGGCAGCTATGGGCCGAAGCTGTATTGCCTGAGCGGTCACGTCAACAAGCCTGGCTGCTACGAAGCGCCGCTGGGGATCACGCTCCGCCAACTGCTCAACGAGTACGGCGGCGGCGTGTGGAAAAATCGCAAGGCGAAGGCGGCGATTCCCGGCGGCATCAGCATGGGACTGTTCACCGAAGCGGAGTTCGACACGCCGCTCGATTTCGCCGGCCCGGGACGCGTCGGCTGCCTGGGGCTCGGCACGGCGGCGGTCGTGGTGCTGGATGAAACCGTGAGCATTGTCGACTTCCTGCACAACAGTTGCCGGTTCTTTGCCCACGAGAGCTGCGGTCAATGCACGCCGTGCCGCGAGGGGACGGCTTGGTCGCTTTCGATGCTGAACCGCATCAAGGCGGGCAAGGGACGATTGAAAGACCTGGACTTGCTCCTGGAAATCGGCGACACCATCGGCATCATCCCCGGCACCACGATCTGCGGCCTGGCGGACGGCGCGGCCTGGCCGATTAAGAACGCGATCCGGAAGTTCCGCGGAGAGTTCGAGGATTACATTAAGCGCACCAACCCAACCGGCTACATGGTAGAGGCTGCTGTGGACGCGCTTCCCGTGTTAGCTCACTGACAGTTGCGCCTGGCGCGGAACGTTCAACCATCATTCAGCAATTGACTCGTCATGCCTAGCGTTATCGTTGATGGGAAGGAAATCGAGATTGCCGCCAATGAGCGGCTGAATGGAATTGAGATTGCGCGCCGCGCTGGTGTTGAGATTCCACATTACTGCTGGCATCCGGGCTTGAGTGTCGTGGCGAGTTGCCGGATGTGTTTGTGCGAGACGGGGACGCGCAATCCAGAGACCGGCGCGATCACGATGATGCCGAAGCTGGTGCCAGCGTGTCAGACTCCGGCCAAGGCGGACACGGTGTTCGTCACCGACAGCGAGAAGATCCGCCAAGCCCGGGCGTATGTCGAAGAGGCGCTGTTGATCGATCACCCGATCGATTGCCCGATTTGCGACAAGGCCGGCGAGTGCCTGTTGCAGGACTATTACTTCCTGCATGGCCAAAAGGAACGCCGCGCGGACTTGCGACCCTTCACCAGTCGCAAGCGGCCGATGGGGGATACGGTGACGCTCTTCGTCGACCGCTGCGTGATGTGTACCCGCTGTGTGCGATTCACGCGCGAAATCACGGGCACGTCGGAGTTGATGGTCGCCAACCGTGGCAGCCACGAAGAGATCGACGTGATGCCGGGATTCCCGCTTGATAACAAGCTTTCGGGGAATGTCGTCGATATCTGCCCGGTCGGCGCGCTGGGAGATACCGATTTTCTGTATTCGCAACGCGTCTGGTTCATGAAGCGCCACGCGGGCGTGTGTGCGGGCTGCTCGACAGGATGCTCGATCCACGTCGAAGAGAACCAGGATCACGTTTATCGGTTGAAGCCGCGCGAGAACCTGGCCGTCAATCAGTGGTGGATGTGCGACGAAGGCCGTTACGGCTATCACCATCTGCATGCCGAAAACCGGCTCGTCGGCGCGAAGCACCGCAACGAACAGGGCGTAATCGCCAACAAGGAATGGTCGGAGCTGCGCGGCGAGATTGACGCCGCGTTCAAGAAGGCGGGGCGGCTCGCCGGCGTACTCTCGCCGCATTTGACCGTCGAAGAAGCGTACCTGCTGGCGACCTATCTGCGATCGATCGATCCGCAAGCGAAGCTGGTCCTGGGACCCGTACCGGTCGAGGGAACGGATGAGCGTTTCCCGAATGGCTTCACAATTCGCGCCGAAAAATGCCCGAACCGGCGCGGCGTCGAGGCGGTGCTGAAGCACTTCGCGGGAACGGTGACGACGTTCGAGGATTTTGCAAAGTCGCTGCCGGCGAGCGAGATTCGCGCGGTCTGGGTCAGCGGCGGATACAAGACGACTTGGAACACCGCCGAACATGCCGCGGCGCTGGCGGGGCTGGACGTGCTGGTGGTGGAGGATATGTTTAGCTC
>CAZUBB010000015.1:17511-24746 GCA_964618485.1 uncultured Pirellulales bacterium | reverse complement strand
ATGGAGCAGGCGACGCATCAACTGCCAGGCGCGGGCTTTGCGGAACGGTCCGGGTCGTATGTGAATCACGCCGATCGACTGCAGTCGTTCGCCTGGGCGATTCGTCCTCCGGCCGGCGCCTGGGTCGAAGGGCAAGTGTACTGGCAACTGCTCGCCAGGCCGGGTTTGTACAACGCGCGCTCGGTGCTGAGCGATGTCGCCGCGGAAATCCTCTACTTCGAACCCGCCGGCGCGGAGATTGGCGAGACGGGGGTGGATCTGCGGGCGAAGTTGTTGGCGGAAGCGGACGCCAAGTGAGAAACGAAGTGATGAGTGATGAATTTGGGTTTTTCCATTCATCACTCATCACTTGAACCATTAGCAACCAACTATGCCTTCCTACGTCATCGAAGCCCTGATCAAGATCGCCGTCATGATTGGCGGCCTGATGACGGCGGCTGCCTATTTTGTGCTCGTGGAGCGGTGGATGGCGGCCTGGGTGCAGGACCGCAAGGGGCCGAACCGCGTCGGCATTCCACTCACCAAGATCAAGCTGTTCGGGTTGGGGCAACCTCTGGCCGACGGCGTGAAGTTCATCCTCAAGGAAGAATACACGCCTGGGCACGTCGATAAGTTCCTCTACTCGCTGGCGCCGATCTCGATTCTTGCCGCCGCGCTGGCCGCCTTCGCCGTCGTGCCTGTCGGGGATCGCCTGCCGCCGATCTTCGGGTACGGGCCAATTGACCTGACGGTCTCGCCGGGAATCGACGTGGGGATGATCTACGTCTTCGCGCTGAGCAGCATCGCCGTGTACGGCGTGATTCTCGGCGGCTGGGCGAGCAATAACAAATACAGCTTCATCGGCGGTCTGCGATCGAGCGCCCAGCTTATCGCTTACGAATTGCCGATGGGCCTGGGCATCCTGGGGATCGTGCTGGCGAGCGGTTCGTTGCGGTTGGAGACGATCATCAACGAGCAGGCGTCGAGCGGCATGTGGAACGTGTTCTGGCAGCCGATCGGGTTCGTGGTCTTTGTGATCGCGGCCTTTGCCGAAGCGGCGCGGCTGCCGTTCGACTTGCCCGAAGCGGAGCAGGAATTGATCGGCGGTTACCACACGGAATACTCCGGGCTGCGGCTCTTGATGTACCTCGTGGCCGAATTCCTGCACATGATCATGGCCGCGTTTTTGATCGTGATCCTGTTCCTCGGCGGCTGGCACTTCTGGGGCCTGACCGGCGACGCGACCGGCGAAATCACCTGGACGCAGGCGATCCTGCGGCACGTGATTCTGATGGCCAAGATCACCGGCGTGATTTTGTTTTTCATGCTGGTGCGCTGGAGCTGGCCGCGGTTTCGCTTCGATCAGCTCATGTCGCTCGCCTGGAAGGTAATGCTGCCGATGGGCATGGTCAACCTCGTGGTCGTGGCCGCGTTGAAGGAATTCCAACCGCAACTGATTGAGAGTGTCGGCGGGGCCGGCGCCGCCTGGGCGATTTTCATCGCGGTGAGCTGGGTCGTGGGCCTTTTGGGCTGGGCGGTCGTAGCGTGGACCGCGCCCTTAGGAACCGACAACCGTCCGATCCACACCAAGATCGGGGCGATGGATTAGATCGACAAATCAACTTGAAACGCAGAGGCGCGGAGACGCAGAGAAGGCTAAGAGTGGCAGAAGTTGGACGGCAAACGGTGTGACGGCAAGCTACTTACCTTCTCACCTCCTTACATTCTTACATTCTCATCTCCTCCGCGTTGAGCATCGAAACCAACCATTCCTTCCGACATGAAACCTGACGACACCGACATTCTCTGGGTGGAAGAGCCGAAGCTCGGGCTTTCCGGGCGGATGTATTTGCCGCTGCTGGTGCAGGGGCTGACGACCACCGCGCGCCACCTGGTGAGCAAGAAGGTGACCGTCAGCTTTCCGGAAGAACGGCCGCACATCGGGAACCCGCTCATTTATCGCGGCGTGCATCGCCTGAATAAGGACGCCGAAGGGCGCGTCAAGTGCGTGGCGTGCTTCCTCTGCGCGACGGCCTGCCCCGCGCATTGCATTGACATCATCGCCGCGGAGAGCCCCTGGCCCGATCGCGAGAAGTATCCTGAGAGTTTTGTGATCGACGAGTTGCGCTGCATCTTCTGCGGGATGTGCGAAGAGGCCTGCCCCGTCGATGCCGTGGAACTGACGAGCCTGATGGACCTGACCGGCCGTAGCCGTGAAGAGATGATCTTCGACAAAGAAAAACTGCTCAGCGTGTACGAGATGACCAAGGACGCCGAGCCGATGAAATCGATCGCCCTGGGAGGTACGGTGTGACCTTCGCCGAAAAACTCCTGGAATTCACGACAAGCCCTTTTACGCTGGTCGCCTTGCTGTCGGCCGCGGGGATGTACCTGCTGCTGCCGCGCGGCGTGGCGGGAGGGCGCCGCATCGGCGGGATGCTCGCCCTGGCGGCGTTTATCCTGCTCGGGGCGAAGCTGCCGCATATCGAGGGCCTGCGATTCACCGTGTTTTCGCTGCTCGCCACGGTGACGGTCGTCTCCGCGGTGGGGGCCGTGTCGTTCCGCAGTCCCGTGTATTGCGCGATCTGGTTCGCGCTCACGCTCGCCGGCACCGCGGGGCTGTTTCTGTTTCAAGGCGCACAGTTTCTCGCGGTGGCGACGATCGTCGTCTACGCCGGCGCGATTCTCGTCACCATGCTGTTCGTGCTCATGCTCGCACAGCCGAAAGGGCTTTCCACCTACGACCGCATCAGTTGGGAACCGCTCCTGGGCGCCGTGACCGGTGGCTTTCTGGTCGGCTTGCTGACGTACTTGCTGCGTGAGTCGCTCGATCCGCAGAACAATACCTTGCCTGCGCCGAAGGCGGTCGCCGACAACGCGGTGCTGACGGCCGAGCATGTGGCGGGACTGGGGGCGCAGCTCTTCAGCCGGCACTTGATCGCCATCGAAGTTGGCGGAACGCTGTTGCTTGTCGCGGTCGTGGCGGCGGTGTCGATCACCATGCAAGGCTCGGGCAAGCGCCGCGAGGGAGGGCCGCACTATGGATGAGACCAGGTTGCTGCTCGATTACCTCGTGGTCGGCGGGCTGCTGTTCGCGATCGGCCTGGTTGGATTCGTCACCCGGCGGAACATGATCATCATGTTCCTCGCGGCGGAGATGATGCTGCAAGGCGTGTCACTGAGCCTCGTCGCCTGGGGCCGTTACCACGGCGACTGGGGCGGCCAGATGCTGGTGATTTTCATCATCACTGTGGCCGCCTGCGAAGCCGCCGTGGCGCTGGCGATGATCTTGATGATGTTCCAGCGCTCGGGAAATCTCGACATCACGTTCTGGCAACAGGAACGCGAGTCGAACTTGCCGGCGTTCGTCGATCAGGAACTGCCCGCCGAGCCGGATGAGACGAAGCACTGGCCCACGCTGACCCCCGCGGGGCGCGAACCCCGTTTCGATCAGGAAGAAGTGATTCACCGGACCCATGTTTGATTTTCTCTCCACATCGACGCGGATGACGCTGATCCCGGCGCTGCCGTTGGCGGCGTCGCTGGTGACGGCGCTTTTGGGGCGCTCGTTCCTGCGACAACACGCGCACTGGCCGACGATCGTCGGCATCGGCTTGAGCTTCCTGGTCAGCTTGAGCATGTTTTTCGAGGTCCGCGCCTTGCTGCCGGAGACGCACGCCGAGCACGACGCGCCGGCCCATGCGATGCTGCAGCCGGTGCGTTACCAGGAAGGGGCCGCAGCCGATGGGGCCAGCGAGCCTGCGGAATCGAAAGCCGTCGGCGTCGAGATTCTGCACTCGTTGTGGAACTGGGCCACGATCGACGGCGCCATTCAGACGCCGGAAGACGCGCTGCCGGCGATCGGCGAGGCGTCGTTACCGGCGACGCTGCCGTTTAAGATTGATATCTCGCTCCGCAGCGATCCGCTCACGGCCATCATGCTTTGCATGGTCACGTTCATCGCCACGCTGGTCGCGATTTACGCCGCGGGGTACATGCACGGCGACCCCGGCTACTGGCGGTTCTTCAGCTATGTGGCGCTGTTCGTCTTTTCGATGACGATGCTCGTTTCGGTGAGCAACTTCCTGCTGCTGTACGTGTTCTGGGAGGCGGTCGGCGTCTGCAGTTACTTGCTGATCGGCTTCTGGTACGAGAAGCCGGAAGCGGCCGCGGCCGGCAAGAAGGCGTTCCTCGTGAACCGCGTCGGCGACTTCGGATTCGCGCTGGGGCTGTTCCTCATCTGGACGACGTACGGCACGCTCAACTACCACGACGCCGACGGCATCGCGGGCGTCTTCGGCCAGGCGCGATTGATGAATCCCGCCGATCCCTACGTGGGCGGTGGCATCGGCCTCGCGATTTGCCTGTTGCTGATGCTCGGCGCATGCGGCAAGAGCGCCCAGTTTCCGCTGCACGTGTGGTTGCCGGACGCGATGGAAGGCCCCACGCCGGTCAGCGCGCTCATTCACGCCGCGACGATGGTCACGGCCGGGGTCTATATGGTCGCCCGTTGCACGCCGCTCTTTCTGGCTTCGTTGCAAGAGCCTTATCCCGTCGGCGGGGTCGAGCTCAGTGCGCCGATGGTCGTCGCCGTGATCGGCGGGTTTACCGCGCTGTTGGCGGGTTTGATTGGTCTTACGCAGACTGACCTGAAGCGGGTACTCGCGTACTCGACCGTCAGCCAGTTGGGTTACATGTTCCTGGCGCTCGGCGCCGGAACGCTGGCGGGCGTCACCGCGGGGATGTTCCACCTGTTCACGCATGCTTTTTTCAAGGCGCTGTTGTTCCTGGGCGCCGGCAGCGTGATGCACGCGATGGGGCACGTCATCGACATGCGTTACTTCTCCGGCCTGCGAAAGATCATGCCGGTCACGCATTGGACGTTTCTGTTCGGCTCGCTGGCTTTGGCGGGGATTGTGCCGTTTGCCGGCTTTTACAGCAAAGACGCGATCCTCGCGGCCGTGCAAGCGCGATCGGGCGATTCCACTGCCGGAGTGCTTTATGGAACACTCTACGTGGTCGGCGTGATTACCGCCGGCCTGACGGCGTTCTACACGTTCCGCGCATTCTTCATGACTTTCTACGGCGAGGAGCGCATCCCACACGAAGCAGGGCATCACGCGCATGAATCGCCCTGGCCGATGACCGTACCGTTGATGATTCTCGCGGCGTTTGCCCTCGTCGTGGGGCGCTGGTGCGAGGTGGACCACTGGTTCGGCCACATGCTGGAGCAGACGCCTTCATTGGCGTATTTCTCGCAACCGTTCGTACCGACGGCGTATCGCGGTCCATTCGGCGAGTTCAAGATCGAAGTCGCGGCGCTCAGCACGCTGGTCGCGTTGTCAGGCGTTGCGTTGGCGGCGTTTCTGTATCTCGGCGACCGCCGCGAGGTCGATTACCTCTCGAAGCTGCTGCGGCCGTTTTATAACGCTTCGTATCACAAGTTCTGGTGGGATCAGATTTACCTGGTGCTCGTGGTCTGGCCCATGAAGGCGCTCGCCGCGGTGTGTTACCTGATTGATCGCGTGCTGATCGACGGCCTCGTCGATTTCTGCGGATACTTGCCGCAATTGTTGGGAAAGACGCTGCGCTCGTTACAAACGGGACTCGTGCAGTTTTACGCCTTGGCAATGATGATGGCGCTCGCGGTGCTGTTACTGACGCTCATCTGGCCGGGATCGTGACGATACTAGCCCGACGCGCAAGCGATGGCCAAATAGACCAACGAAGAATTGTTCTCAGAATATGCTCAATCTACTTGCACTCACCGTCTTGCTGCCGCTGTTGGGGGCGGGCGGGATTTGGGCTTGGAGCGAAGGCGGGCGCGCTGCCGCGCGGCTCACCGCGCTCGTCACGAGCCTCGTCACGCTCGCCTGCGCCGGTTGGCTGGTGTTCCATTACCCGAACGGCCAGGAAGTGTTCGAGTACGGTTGGCTGCGCGGCTCCGGCATCGACGTGAATTTCAGCCTGGGGCTCGACGGCCTGAGTCTGTGGATGTTCGGCCTCAGCGCGCTGCTGACGTTGACCGCCGTGCTCGTCAGTTGGGAGGCGATTGAAGATCGCGCACCGGCGTTCTATGCGCTCCTGCTGCTGTTGGAAACCGGCATGCTGGGGGTGTTCGCCGCGCGGGACATCATTCTGTTCTACGTGTTTTTCGAATTCACGCTGATCCCGCTCTTTTTCCTGATCGGAATCTGGGGGAGCGAGGACCGCCGGTTCGCGGCGATCAAGTTCTTTCTCTACACCCTGGCCGGCAGCGTGCTGACGTTTCTCGGGCTGCTGACGATCGTCATCTGGGCGTTCAAGCATCCGGCGGCCGGGGCGACGCCGACGTTGACCTTTTCGATTCCCGCGCTGACCGAGGCGCTGGCCGCGAGCCCGATGACTCTCAGCTGGCAGTTAGCCGTGTTCATTGCACTCTTCGCCGGCTTCGCGATCAAGGTGCCGCTTTTCCCGTTGCACACCTGGTTGCCGCTCGCGCACGTGCAGGCGCCGACCGCGGGCAGCGTGATCCTGGCCGGCATTCTGCTCAAGATCGGCACCTATGGTTTCTTGCGATTTAGCATTCCCATGCTGCCGGATGCCACGGCCGAATGCGCCCCGTGGTTGTTAGGGCTTTCAGTCGCAGGAATCATCTACGGCGCACTCGTGGCGCTCGCGCAGAGCGACATCAAACGGATGATCGCCTATAGCTCCGTCAGCCATATGGGCTTCTGCCTGCTGGGCCTTTTCGCGCTGAATCGCCTCGGGCTGGCCGGCGGAACGTTGCAGATGATTAACCACGGCCTGTCGACCGGGGGATTGTTCGCGCTCGTCGGGATGTTGTACGAGCGCTATCACACCCGCGAGATCAAGGCCTACTCCGGCATCGCGCGGCGGACACCGATTCTCGCGTTCTTTCTGGTGCTCATGACCTTCTCCAGCATCGGCCTGCCCGGCATGAACGGGTTCGCGGGCGAAATCATGTTGCTGATGGGGATGTTTCAGCGGGCCTGGAGCGGCGCTCCGGTCGGCTGGGACAAGCAGTACATGGTGTTCGCCGTCGGGGCGGTGCTCGGCGTCGTGCTGGGCGCCTGGTACATGCTCTGGCTCGTCGAACGCGTGTTCTTCGGACCGCTCAAGGAACCGCACGTGCAACATGGCGAAATCAGCGGCCATCCCGTCGAGGCGCACGTGCGCGATCTCTGCTTCCGCGAGATCGCCGCGCTCGTGCCGCTCGTCGTGTTTGTCTTCTGGATCGGCCTCAAGCCAGGTTA
>CAZUBB010000015.1:6978-17459 GCA_964618485.1 uncultured Pirellulales bacterium | reverse complement strand
TTCCTGGAGCACATGACGCCGGACATCGAACGGCTCTCCGCACCGGCGACCATGGCGGCCGCGGAGCGCGCAGCGCGGCCGCCCGATCACGCAGCACTCATCACACTTCAATCCTCACTTCCCTCCGTGCAACGCACCGATGCCCCCTGACCCGTACCTATCGATCGCCGTCGTCAAGCAGCTCGCGCCCGAGGCGATTCTGATCGCCGTGGCGACGTTGATCTACGTCGCCGGCTCGATGTTTCGCGCCCGCGAGTTGTGGAGTTACCTGGCGTTCACGGGAATCCTGGGCGCTGCGTACTCCTTGTGGACGTTGCCGGAGGCCAGCGGGCAGCTCGGCCCTGTGCATGCCGACGAACTCGCGAACTACGTGCGCTGGCTCGCGCTGTGCGTGGGCGGCTTGATGGTAATGATGAATTCCCGCCTCGCGATGCGCGGCGCGACTTCCGAACTCGCCGGCACGCTGCTGTTGATTTGCGCCGGCATGATGCTGGTCGCCGGGAGCGGCGAACTGGTGCTGATGTTCCTCGGTTTGGAACTGGTGACGTTCCCGACCTATCTGCTGCTGTATCTGGGCCGCGCCGACGCGCAGAGCCAGGAATCGGCCGCCAAGTACTTTTATCTCAGCATCTTTGCCGCGGCGCTGATGCTGTACGGGTTCAGCTTCCTGTACGGCATCGCGGGTACGACGCAATTGGCCGACCTCGGCAAGGTGCTCGGCGCGCAGGCCGGCGATGGCGCCATCGCCAAGTCGACCGCGCAGCAACTGGCGGGGCTCGCCCTGGTGTTTTTGTTTGCCGGGCTGGGCTTCAAAATGACGGCGGTGCCGTTTCACTTCTACGCGCCGGACGTTTATCAGGGAACGACGAACCCCAACGCCGGGCTGCTCTCCGTGGCGCCGAAAATCGCCGGAGTCGTGGCCTTGGTGCGGATCGTCGGCGCGTCGATGCCGGAGATGGAACCGTTCGCGTGGCGCGTGGTGCTCATTCTGTCGGTGCTGACGATGACGCTCGGCAACGTGATCGCGCTCTGGCAGGATAATCTGCGCCGCATGCTCGCGTATTCGTCGATCGCCCATGCCGGCTACTTGCTGGTGGGTTTGTCGGCCGGCTTTGCAGCGAATGGCGTGGCCGGTGGTGGAAACGCGGCGATTGCCGGACTCGACGGCTTCGGCGCGGCGCTACTGTATCTCGCGATTTACACGCTGGGAACGCTCGGCACGTTCGCCGCGCTGACATATCTCGGCGGTTCCTCCGCGCACGGCGACGCCGGGGCCACGATCGATAACGTCGACCAACTCGCGGGACTTGCGCGGCGCCGCCCCCTGGCCGCCTCGGCGATCGCAGTCTTCATGTTCAGCCTGGCGGGCATTCCGCCGCTGGCTGGGTTCTGGGGCAAGTTGTCGCTCTTCGGCGGCGCGCTGGCGGTCGATGGCGGCGAGGCGATCCCGAGCCTCGGCACGTGGTTCGTCGCACTGGCGGTGATCGGCATGCTCAACGCCGCGATCGCGGCCGCCTACTATCTGCGCATCATCGCGGTGATGTACTTCAAGGCGCCCGAGAGCGAACCGGCCGCGCAAGGCGGTCCCGGCGCGAGTCTGGCGATGACTCTCTGCGCGCTCGGCGTGCTCGTGATCGGCATCATGCCGGGGCACTTGATTGGCCGGGCCAAGGATGCGAGCGCCGCGTTACGCTCGATCGAAACGCCGCCAACCGCGACGGCTGTAGCGGACTCGGCGCGCTAAATGCGTTTCGGCAGTGGTCTCCTGTCCATGCCACGTTCGGGAGACCTTCGGTCGAGCCGGTGACGCGGTCGGGAGACCGTGTCACAACAGGACTTGTCGCGCGAACATTGGCGAATTGCGGGCGCGGATTGCGCCGAGGTACAATGGTCCTGTACGGCGGGCGTCGGTGATTCGGCGCTGCGCCGGTCGGTTGGGCCGCGCCTCCACTCTCGTCAATCGGACCGGATTTATGACTCTGCCTTTACAAACGATGCGCCGTCTGGCGTTCGCGATGCTCGCGTTGCATGGGACCGCTTGTGCCGCGTTCGCGCAGAAGACGCCGGATGAAGAGCTCGCCACCTTGCGCGTGCCGGAGGGGATGGAAGTTTCGCTCTTCGCTTCCGAGCCGCTGATCACCAATCCCGCGGCGATCGACGTCGATACGCACGGGCGCGTCTGGGTGGCGGAGATCCAATGGTATCGCGGCGGCGCGAAACAACCGCCGGCCGATAAGATCAAAGTCCTGGAAGACACCGACGGCGACGGCCGCGCCGACAAGGTGACGACGTTCGCCGAAGGGCTTTTCGCGCCGATGAGCGTCTGCGTCGCCGGCGACAAGGTGTATGTCGCCACGAGCCCTGACCTGTGGGTCTTCGAGGACAAGGACGGCGACCTCAAGGCCGACGGTCCGCCGAAAAAACTGCTCACCGGTTTCGGCGGCTTCAATCACGATCACGGCGCGCATAGTCTCGCGCTCGGGCCGGACCATAAGTGGTGGATGGCGCACGGCGACGAAGGCTTCGACGTGACCGGAACCGACGGTTCCAAGATCAAGTTTCAGTTCGGCGCCGTGCTGCGCGGCGAGATGGACGGCAGCAAGTTGGAAACCGTGGCGGTCAATTTCCGCAACATCTACGAGGTCTGCGTCAGCTCCTTCGGCGAGGCGTTTCTCTCCGACAACGACAACGACGGCAACGAGAGCGTGCGGATTTGCTGGATCATGGACGGCGGCGACTACGGCTGGTTCGGCCATCCGCCGTTCGATCGCCGGGAGCTTGATGTGCGCGTGCCGGCCGGCGTGCCGTTTCGCGAGGCCTGGCACTTCCGCGGTTATCAGCCGGGCTATGTGCCGGGCACGCTCGTCACAGGGTTCGGCTCCCCCTGCGGCATTTGCTATTACGAAGGAGACGCGTTCGGCGCGTCGCTCAAGAACATGCCGCTGCATTGCGACGCCGGTCCGCGCGAGGTCCGTAAGTATCCTCACACGCCGCACGGCTACGGCATGACTGCCGCGAGCGAGGTGTTCGTCGCGACCGATGGCGATCCGTACTTCCGTCCGGACGACATCTGCGCCGGCCCGAGCGGCGAGCTGTACGTCAGCGACTGGTACGACGGAGGCGTCGGCGGGCACGCGTACAACGATCCCGATCACGGGCGCGTGTTCTTACTGCGACCGAAAGTTAAGAAGCTGGAGCGCATCGGCGCGGCCGGCCCCTTTGCGACGATCGAAACGGCGATCGAAGGATTGAAGAATCCCAATTTGGCGACGCAGTTCTTGGCGCGGGAGCGACTGCTCGCAGAAGGGGAGAAAAGCGTCCCCGCGTTGACCGAGTTACTGCGCGACAGCGAGCCGAACAATCGCGCCCGGGCGTTATGGGTGCTCGACCGGATCGGCGGCGCGGGGCGGCAAACGGTGGTGCGCTCGTTGCGTCACACGGATGAAAGCGTCCGCGCATTGGCGGTGCGCATCCTGCGGCGTCATGGCGAGGAGCATGCCGAGGCGATTCTGGGCCTCGTGAACGACGCCTCGCCGCAAGTGCGGCGCGAGATCGCCCTGCTCCTTCCGGCGCTGCCGGCGGACGCGAGGAAGCGGGCTTGGTTAAGCCTCGTGAGTCGTTTTGATGGGACCGATCGTTACGAGCTCGAGGCGTTGAACATCGCGGCCGGCGATCAGAAGGAGCAACTCTTCGCCGCGTGGAGCGATCAGATTCGCCCGGAACAGTTGGCGCTCGCGCAATTGTTGAATCCCGGTGCGGCGAGCGCCATTTTGTTGCGTTCGCTGGCGGCGACTGATCTCAGTGAATCGCAGCGTGTGGTGCTGTTCAATCAACTGGCGTTGAGTCCGGCGATCGAGGCGGGCGAAGCGGTGCTCAAGACCGCGCTCGATGAGCAAACCGATCCAGCCATGCGCCGGCGCGCCTGGCAGATGCTTTCCGGCAACCTCACCAATGGCTGGCGCGAGCTGGCGAAACGCGAGGAGTTGCGCGCCGGAGTCCGAAAGTTGCTCGCGGAGCCGGACTCCCAATCGCTGGCGTTGGATCTCGTCACGCGCAACGAACTGCACGACCTGAGCGGCGATGTGTTGAAGCTCATCGCCGATGCATCCCAGTCGCGCGACGCGCGCCTCGCGGCGATTCGCGCCGCGGTGCAATTGCGCAGTGAGGGAGCGCGGGAAGCATTGCAGGGCGTGCTTTCCAGTCCCGATGTGACGCTGCACGAAGACGCCATGCGGGCCTTGGTCGATCTGCAAGACTGGGAGGCCTTCCGCACGCTGCTGCTTGGCAAAGAACATAGCCTCGATGAACGGAGCGCGCTGACCGAGCGGCTCATGAGCTCGACCGCCGGCGCGTATTACATGCTCCGGATGCTCGATGAACAAGAGCTGCCCGACGACTTGCGCGGGCAGGTGTTGAAGTCGGCCACGGAACATCCCGACGTCAACGTCCGCGTTATGTATGAGAAGTACATTCCGGAGGATCAGCTCCCCGAGCGCCTCGGCGATCGCGTCAAGGCGGAAGAAATCCTGGCGCTCAAGGGGGACGCCGGGCGGGGCGAGCGGATCTTTTTTGAAAGCAGCGCCGCGCAGTGCAAGAGCTGCCACGCTGTGCAGGGCAAAGGCTCGAACGTCGGTCCAGAACTCAGTCAGATCGGCCGCAAATACGAGCGCGCCGCGCTTCTTGAGACGATTCTGCTGCCATCCAAAGCGATCGCTCCGGAGTTCTTCCCCTACATCATTGAGACGCACACAGGCCAGGTGCTCGTCGGATTCCTGATCGAGAAGAATGATCGCGAAGTGGTACTCAAAGAGGCCACGGGAAACATCGCTCATCTCAGCCACGACGAAATCGCCGTGATGGAACGGCGCGAGCAATCGCTGATGCCGGAGTTGGTACTGCGCGACGTCACCGCGCAGGACGCCGCGGATTTGTTGGCGTATCTGATGGGGCTCGGGGGGAAGTAGGGAGGAGAAAAGAAGAAAAGGAGAAAAGGAGCGTTGTTGATTCGCGTTTGGCGGGCTGCTCGTGGGGCAGGGCGTTATAATGGCGGAGGCCCCTGTGTAACTGCGAGGTAGCGCGGACCTGCATGCTTGAATTGCCGCCGATTCTTGCGTTTTTTGCCCATCCCTGGATGTTGTTCTGGGCGGTGGCGGCGGCCGCGCCGCTGTTGATTCATCTCTTGAATCGCCGGCGTTACCGGGAACAGCCCTGGGCCGCAATGGAATACCTGCTGGCGGCGATGCGGAAAAACGTCCGCCGCATTCGAATCGAACAATGGCTGCTTCTGGCACTCCGCACGCTGCTGATTCTGACGCTCGTCGCCGCCGTGGCCGATCCCGTCCTGCAAGGGTTGGGCATCGCCAACGTGGCCGGCGTGCGCACGCACCGCGTGTTTGTGCTCGACGGCTCGTACTCGATGGCATCTCGGCCGGAGGAGGAAACGCGTTTCGCCGACGCCAAGCGGATGATCGCCGACATCGTGGAGCAAAGCCCCCAGGGCGATGGCTATACGTTGATCTTGCAGTGCGCGCCGTCGCGGCCCATCGTGCGCACGCCGGCGTTCGCCAAACGGGAATTCCTCGAGGAACTCGAAGCCGTGACGCTGCCGCAAGCAGGCGGCGATTTGGCGGGCGCGCTCCAGCAGGCGGCGGAGATCGTGAAAACCGCGCGGCGCGACGAGCGGCGGCTCGCCCGGGACGAAGTGTATCTCGTCAGCGATTTGGGCCGAACGAGTTGGGCGCCGCGCGACAAGTCGCAAGTCAAACGAGTGCGCGACACGGCGCAGAAACTCGTCGCCGACGGCGCCTCGCTCGTCGTGGTCGACGTCGGACCGCCCGATCAGGGGAACGTCGCCATCACCGGGCTGACGTGCGTGGAACGCGTGCCGACGACGCGCGGGGAAGTCGCCTTCGAAGCCCAGGTGCGCAACTTCGGTCGCGAGGCGCGCCCAAAGCAGCGCGTGCAGTTTTTTGTCGACGACGCGCTTATCGGCGAGCAATCGGTCGATCTGCCTGCCGGCGGGGACGCCGCGGCGTCGTTTCGCTATCGCTTCGATACGCCGGGAGACCACGCCGTGGAAGCTCGCATCGCGGGGGATCGGCTCGACGTGGACAATCATCGCTGGCTGAGCCTGGCGGTGAAAGATCGGCTGCGCGTGCTTTGCGTCGACGGGCGCCCCGGATCGGTTGGGACCTCGGGCGCCGCGGAATATCTCCGCGTGGCGCTCGCGCCTTCCGATGAGGCCCTGGAAAGCCTGGCGGAGGTGGAGGTCGTCACCGAAGGAACCTGGCTGGAGAGCGACCTTGAAGCGTACGACTGCATTTTCCTGGCCGAAGTGCGCCGCTTCACCGAAGCGGAAGTGCGGGCCTTGCGCGCTTATCTGCAGGGCGGCGGCGGGCTGGTGACGATTCTTGGACCGGGAATTGACGCCGCGAATTACAACGAGCGTCTGGGCGGCAACCACGCCGTGTTGCCGGCCGCCGTGGGAGAGGTGGCGGAAAACGCCGGCCAGGTGATCGACCCGCTTGGCTATCGGCACGCGATTGTGAGTCCGTTTCGCGGCCAAGAGCAGGCCGGCTTGCTGACGACGCCGATCGCCAAGTACTTCCGGCTGACTCCCGCGATCGATCGTGGAGCGCGGGTCGCGGCGGCATTCGCGGATGGCGATCCCTGGATCGTGGAAGCGCCGGTGGGAAGCGGTACTTCGATCCTGGTGGCGACATCGGCGTCCGATCGCGATTGGACACTGTGGCCGGTGTGGCCGAGCTTCGTTCCGCTCGTCCAGGAGATGCTCTTCGCGTCCTTGCAGGGTACGAGCGAGGATCGGAATTCGCTGGTCGGCGTGCCGCTGGGCGGCACGTTCCGCGGTTCGGCCAGCGATCCGGCGATTACGATTCAGTTTCCGGGCGGCCGCGAAGAACAGGCCAAGGCGACCTCCGACGAACTCGGCGTGCGGTGGAACTTTCGGGAAACGTGCGTCAGCGGCATCTATCGCATTGCCGGCGCAACGCCGACCGGCGCCATGCCGATCTTTGCCGTGAACGTCGATACCATCGAGGGCGATCCGGCTTACGTGGACGAATCTTATCTCCGCAACGAGTTGTGGCCCGGCCTGCAGTTCGACTTGTTCTCCCATGTGACCGCGGGCGCGACGGCGAACGGCATGTCGGGGAGCCGCGGCGCGGCGATGCACTTTGGGTTCCTCGTGGCGGCGATCGGATTGATGTTCGCGGAAAGCACGCTGGCGTGGTACTTCGGAGCGCGCCACGCATGAACGAGCAACTGCCCGCCTGGCTGCAGCGATGGTTCGGCCTTCCCGAAGCGGCGTCGGGCGAAGGGACGTTGTTCCGCTTCGAGCACGCCTGGGGATTGTCGCCGGCGGTGACCGTGCTGCTGGCGGCTTGTGGCGCCGGCTACATCGCGTTCCTGTATAGCCGCGAGCGAAAATCAGCCGGAGCGCTGACGCGCGCGTTTCTGGCCGGGCTCCGCGTCGCAGCGCTCGGGATCGTGCTGTGGATGATCGCCGAATGGATATTGGCGCTCGAACGAAGCGGACTGCCCTACGCCGTGGTGATGATCGACGACTCGGCGAGCATGGCCACGGCCGATCGTTACGAAGAACCCGCGCTGCAGAACGCGGTGAAGACGCTGCACGGAGGCGATTCCACGCGGCCGGCCACGCGACTGCAACTGATCAAAGATCTCCTGTCGCGCGACCAAGGGGCGGCGCTCGGACGGCTGGCGACGCGACAACGGCTGCGGCTGTACGCGGTTTCGGATGCGGCGCGGCGGATCGACGGCACGTTGCCGGAAATCAAGAAAGAGATCGGCGCTCTCGAAGCGAACGGCGCGACCAGCCGGCTCGGTGACGGTATTCGCACGGTGCTGGATGATCTGCGCGGCACGCCCCCATCGGCCATCGTGCTGCTGACCGATGGCGTCAACACCGACGGAGAGTCGCTCGCCGCCGCGGCCGACAGCGCCCGCCGACAGGGCGTGCCGCTCTACACGGTGGCGATCGGCAGCAGCCGGCCGCTCAAGGATATCGAGCTGAGCGATCTTTTGGCCGACGAGGTGGTGTTCGTCAACGACGTGGCGCAGTTCGAGTTTTCCGTAACGGCCTCGGGCTACGAGAACCAATCGGCCACGGCGCAGCTCGTCAACGTGCAGACCGGCGATGTCCTCGCCGAAGCGCCGGTTGCGTTCGGCACAGATGGCGCTGCCCAGCGCGTCCGGCTCACCTATCGACCGGGGCAAGAGGGGCAATTCGATGTCGCCGTGAAAATCGCTCCTTTGCCGGACGAAGTCGACGCGGAGAACAACGCAGAGACGCGCACCATCGAGGTGCGCAAAGACAAGTTGCGCGTGCTGATGGCCTGGTGGCAGCCCAGCCTGGAGTTTCGGCGGCTGAAGGCGCTCCTGGAACGCGAGCCGTCGATCGAATTGAAAACCGTGCTGCAGGACGCCGACTTGGAGTACTCGGCGAGCGATCGCACGGCGCTCAAGGTCTTCCCCGCCGATCGCGATGAGCTGTTCCAGTACGACGTTATTGTCTTCGGCGACGTCAATCCGGCGTTCCTCAGCTCCGGGACGCTCGGGTTGATCGAGGAATTCGTTACGGAGAAAGGAGGCGGCCTGGCGGTCGTCGCCGGCCCGCGGTTCACGCCGCGGGCCTATCAAGGAACCGAGTTAGCGAAACTGCTGCCGGTCGAAATCGATGCCGCGCAGGTGAGCGCGCTGCCGGCGACCGAGGGCTTTTCTCCACGCTTAACGGCGCTCGGCGCCGCGAGCGCGGGATGCCAGATCGGCGATACCATCGCCGATACGCCCGAAGTGTGGCAGAAACTTCCGCCGTGGTATTGGTTTGAGCCAGCCGGACCGCTGAAAGCCGGCGCGCGCGTGCTGGCGGAACATCCGACGCTCGTCGGGCCGGACGGCAAGCCGCGCCCGATGATTGCGATGCAATTCGCCGGGGCCGGCAAGGTGCTGTATCACGCGACCGATGAAAGTTATCGCTGGCGATTTCGCGTCGGTGACGCGTACTTTGGCCGTTATTGGATTCAGACGATCCGATATCTGAGCCGCCCAAATCTGGCCGATGAGAATCGGCTGGCCGAACTTACCGCCGACCGGCGCGAGTATCAGCGCGGAGAATCGCCCCGGCTTCGCGTGCGCTTCGCGGATGATCGCCGCGCCCCGGCCGAAGATGACGGCGTCTCGCTCGCGATCGAACGTCCGGGCGAGCGGAGGCAGACATTGAAACTAGCGCGCAGTTCCGTCGAACGAGGAATCTTCGAAGGAACGTTGAATCATCCCGGCGAAGGGAAATATCACGTTTGGATCACGTCGCCGAGTTTTCCCGGAAAACCGCCGAGCGTTGATTTCCGCGTGATCCCGCCGCCGGGCGAAACACAGCGACTAGAAACGGATGACGCTGAACTTCGCCGCATCGCGGAGCGGACGCGCGGCCGTTACTACACCATCGCCAATGCGAATCGGCTGTGGGGCGACCTGCCAAGCGGCAGCCAGATTCCGGTCGCCACGCTGCCGCCGATCGCGCTTTGGAATCAGTGGCCGGTGCTGGCAGTCGTGCTCACGCTGTTGATCACGGAGTGGCTGATCCGTAAGCGCAAGGGGTTACTTTAGTCGGCGACGCAGCGCGGCCAGCGCCAGGAATGCCGTCCACGCAAGCGCGAGCGAGCGAGGCTCTGGAACGGTAAATCGCGGATCGAGCCGCTGTTCTCCGAAGTGACTTCGCACGGCATTCACGTCGCCGAGGTCGATCACGCCATCGCCATTGGTGTCCCCGAGGCCGCGATCGGCGCCAAAATGGTCCCGGACGTTGTTCAGGTCTTGCAGATCGACAACCTGGTCTCCGTTGGTGTCGCCTGGCACCGTGAAAAATGCGCGCGGCAGCCCTTCCAAGATAAGGCTAATCGCATGATCCGAGTATGCGAGCGAAAACTCGAACCCCTCGGGCAGGCCGGAGAGGTCGACGCTGTCGAACGCGCCGCCGAGCGCGCCTTGCGCGGTGAGGATCGTCCAGGTTTGCGAGGAAAGTCGCGCCGTTTCAGCGTCGCGCGTCGGGACGCCGTTCATCGAGAGCGATAGCGTTCCGCCGTCGGCAAAGTAATCGCCGCCGACGGCGATCGGAGCGGAACTGCCTTCCAGGATGACGCGCGTGAGATCGATCGATGTCGCGGCTGCGGCCGTCTGCCGCATGGCTCCGGAGATGTCGAGCCGTCCGCCGTTCAGAGCAAGCTCGCTTTGCTGCAACCACGAGGGCGCGTGGAGCACCGCCCAGTCGTTGACGTTGATCGTCGAGTTCGCGCCCACTTCCAGCGGAGCATTCAGGATGAGGGTTCGGCCGGCTTCGACGGTGAGGCTGCCGCCGTTGACCGCGAGTGAGCCGCTCATCATGGCGTTCTGTGCGAATCGCAGTTCACCGGCGCCGGAAATGCTCAGCGGCCCTCCGCCGGAAA
>CAZUBB010000015.1:263-6968 GCA_964618485.1 uncultured Pirellulales bacterium | reverse complement strand
CATCGCCTTCGATCTGCAAAACGGCCGTGGCATCGAGTTCGAAGTGCGCCGCCGCCTCCGCGGCGATGTTCGCGCTGTGAAGGCGCATCGTACCGGAAGTCATCACGAAGGCCGGCATTCCCCGACCGACTTCAAGCCGCGAAATCTCCTGGTCGGCGGCGATCGCCACGTCGTACTCGTGCGGAAACGCAAATCGCAGCGTCTGGTTTGTCGGGGGCGCAGCACTACTCGACCAATTCGACGCCTCTGCGTATTGCCCTCCGGCAGGGTTGTTCCAATAGTCAGCGCCGAGCTGCCCGTCGATCCAGGCGTTAAATCGCGTCACGCGCGTCGCGCCGGCGGCGTCGCCGTAGTCGTTGTCATTGACGCCGTCGAAGCTCAGTCCGAAGGAGTGGACGGCGTAGAGTCGCTCCGCGCCGTGATGCGGGACAAACCAGCCGCCGCCGCTGTCGCCAGACGCCGTTTGATATTCCAGGTCAAGCGGCGTGGACGATCCCCACGTGCTGTCCACAGCCGCATCGGGGTTATCGAAGTCGGATAACAAGACGTGTTCCGGGTAAGGCTCACCGGTCTGCGAGAGCACGCTGAGGCCGTTGACATTGACGACGTTTTGCCCGGCGCGCTTCACGCCGTGCGTGCCCATGATCGCGCCGGTATGTCCGTCGCCCGTCAGCCCGTAGCCGACGATCGTCGCCGTGGCGCCGAGCGGAATGAGGTCGCGCATCCGCTGCGCCGGCGTGAAGGTCGACGAGGAGCTCGCGAGCCGCACGAGCCCGAGATCGTTGCCGCCGCTGGGCGCGCCGGTGAATTGCGGATGAACGATGATCTCGCTCGCGTAGAGCGTCTCCCCGAGTTGGCGATAGAAAACGCCCTCGGCCGTCGTGCTGGTGAGGCAATGCCCGGCGGTGAGCACCCATTCGGGCGCAATCAACGTTCCCGAGCACAGCCGACTCGCGCCGTTGACGTCCGCGCGAACTTGTCCGACCGCCTGATACTCTGGCAGGTTGCCCAGGTCGCGGTACCGTTGGTCGTCGCGATCATGACGGATCACTCCGGCGATCGCATGCGCGGCGGCGCAGCCAATTCCGAGAGCGAGCGCAGCGCGCCATGCCGTACGCGCAAGTACCGGCGCCCCGAGGCCAGTCATCTGCGCCCTCAATGTTGCAGGTATCAGGAATTAACCCCTATAAGCGGGTGGCTACCGCGATTCTGGTTAGGCGTTTGGAGGGTGTCAAACGTTTTCAATCTTTTGCGCTTTCCTTGGAGCGCCTCTCCCAGATCTCGGATGCGGCTTGGAGTTCGGTGGAGACGGTCCTTGCGGGAACCGCGACTCCCGGCGACGATTGAGGACCGAGGCCGCCGATTCCGCCCCGCCGCGAGAACCATTCCGCGCATGAAACCGCTTATTGGATTAACCACTTACGGGCGCAACGATTTCGACGAGGATACGCCGCGATTCTGCACGCCGGCGGCCTATTGCGACGCGGTCGCCCGGGCTGGGGGGACGCCAGTGCTGGTGCCGCCGTGCGAGCCCGATTTTGAGACGCTCGCCGCCCGATTTGACGGTTTCGTGCTGATCGGCGGCGGGGACGTCGACCCGAGCCATTACGGCGGGAACCCCCACGAAACGATCTACATGACCGACGCCGAACGGGATGGGTGGGAACTCATCTTCGCGAAGAAACTGTCGCAGAGCGATCTGCCGGCGCTGTGTATTTGCCGCGGCTGTCAGGTATTGAATGTCGCGCTGGGCGGCACGTTGATCGAGCACCTGCCGGACGAAGTCGGAGACGACGTGCCGCATCGCGCCCCGCCGCGCAAGCCGACGGAACATCCCGTGGCGATCGAGCCGAGTTCCAAGCTCGCCGAACTGATCGGCGGCACGTCCTGCAGCACGGTTTCCTGGCATCACCAGGCGCTTCGCGACGTCGGCCAAGGGCTGAAGGTCGTCGCCCGCGCCGCGGACGGGACAGTCGAGGCGGTGGAAATGCCCGACCACCCGTTCATGATCGCCGTGCAATGGCACCCGGAACTTGCCGCGGAGCGCGATCCCATTCAGCAGAGACTCTTCGAGCGTTTGGTTCACGCCGCGCAACAGCGCATGAACCGATTGCGCTAGCGCAGCAGTAGTTTCTAGACTCACCATCAACACGAATTGTCGGAGTGACATCAAGACATGCGTTTGGCAGACAAGGTGGCGTTGATTACCGGCGCGGGGGGCGGCATTGGTCGCGAGGCTTCGTTGTTGTTCGCACGCGAGGGCGCCGCGATTCTGGCCGTGGACGTCGGCAAGGAGGCCGCCGAAACGACGGTGCAAATGGTGCGCGAGGCCGGCGGCAAGGCGGAGTTCTGCCTGGCGGACGTCTCGAAAGACGGCGATTGCCAGCGGATGGTCGAGGCGGCCGAGAAGGCGTTCGGCAAATTGAACATCCTGTTCAACAACGCCGGCATCATGGACAGTCGCGACGACAATGCGGAAACAACGCCCGAGGAGGTCTGGGATCGCACGATGGCGATTAACGTCAAGGGCGTGTGGCTCGGCTGCAAATACGGCATCCCGGCGCTCCGCCGCGCCGGCGGCGGATCGATTGTCAACACGGCTTCGTTCGTGGCGGTGCTCGGCGCGGCGACGCCGCAGCTTGCTTACACGGCCAGCAAGGGCGCAGTGCTCTCGATGACGCGCGAGTTGGCGGTGATTCACGCCCGGGAGAATATCCGCGTCAACGTGCTCTGCCCCGGTCCGTTGCACACCGAGATGCTGATGAAGTTCTTGAACACGCCGGAAAAGAAGCAGCGCCGGCTGGTGCATATCCCGATGGGGCGCTTCGGCCTGGCCAAGGAAATGGCGCAATCGGCGCTGTTCCTGGCTTCGGATGAATCGAGCTTCACCACCGGCGCGACCTTCCTGGCGGACGGTGGGATCACCGCGGCGTACGTGACGCCCGAGTGAGCGGAACGGAGCGCCGAACGCTTATTCGGCGCAAACCTGATCAACTACCCAATCAACAAATGTTGCTGACGAGCGGTCGCGCCCTATGAGCCGCCACAGTTCCAAGAAACGCCGCTCCCTCTCCGACGATGTGGAGGAAATCGTCATTGGCCCACTGCTTCAATCGACTGGTTTCCATAAGTACAAATCGACTTGGAACCGCATTCTTCCCGAACTGACGCATGTCGTTGATCTACAGCGGCACAGCACTTCTACTGCCGAATGTGCCAGTGTCACATTAAACGTGGGTGTGTGGAATAGGCAAGTGTGGACGATTTGCTCGGGCAAGTCTCCTCCGGAGTTCGTTAACGAGTGGGAGTGCTTTCCTCGATTTCGAATCGGCGAAATCGTCGGCGCATTTAGCAATAGGTCAAAAGACCTTTGGTGGACGCTTGTGTCCGGTAGCGACATGACAACCACGTATACCGCCATCCGTGAAGCCATCACGACCAATGTGCTGCCCTTCTTTGACGACCTTAGGTCTTTGGCAGACGTCAAGCAATTCTGCGACACGACGCGGTTTCGCATGTTGCCGGCGGAGAGAATGTGCTTGGCAATCCTGTCGTTTATCGAGGGAGACAAATCACAGTGCGAATCGATTCTGAAGTCGTTTGACGAACAAGGACTGGAGGCGTGGCGGCCACGAGCCAATGAAGTGCGTGAGCGGCTTGGCGTTGCTTTACCAAGAGATTGAAGGAGTTTGCCCAATGCTTATTGGATCGACGTGGCAACGCGCCGCTCTCCCACTTCTGACCATGGCGATTGCCATCATGGTGACGGAGACGAGTCGCGTCGGCGCTGCCGAGGCAGCCGCTTCCCTCCAGCAGCTCCTCCAAGACGCCTGGGAGCATGATCTGCGGGAGGATCCGCTGCTCGCCACGCAAGCGGGGGACCGTCACTATAACGACAAGCTACCGAGCGTGTCGCTGGCCGACATTGACCGCCGCGCCGCCGCGGACCGCAAGTTCCTGGAGCGATTGGCCGCTATTGATCGCGCGCAGCTCGATCGCGAAGACCGGATCAATTACGACATCTTCCGGCGCCTCCGCGAAGACGGCCTGCGGGAGTATGAGCTCCGCGGCTATCTGATGCCGATCACCAATCGCGAGGGCTTTCACGTCTCCTTCGCCGATCTGCCGAAGCAGACGCCGCTGGCGACCGTCGAGGATTACGACAACTACATCGCGCGGCTGAACGCGTTTCAGACCTACGCCGACCAGCACATGGAGCTGCTGCGCGAAGCGGTCAAGCAGGGCTACACGCTGCCGGCCATCGTTCTCCGCGGTTTCGAGAAGCCGATCGCCGCGCATATTGTCGATGATCCGGCGCGGAGCGTACTCTATGCGCCGTTTACGGAATTCCCGGAACGCATCCCTGAATCAGAACGCGTGCGGCTAGCCGACGCCGGACGGCAGGCGATCTCGGGAAGCGTCGTGCCGGGCTACAAAGCGTTCCTAAAGTTCATGACCGACGAGTACGTCCCCGAGGCGCGGACGTCGCTCGGCGCCGCGGCGCTTCCGAACGGGCGCGACTACTACCAGCACCGCGTGCGCGTTTTCACCACGCTCGACATGTCGCCGGAAGCGGTCCATGAGACCGGACTGGCGGAAGTGAAGCGGATTCGCGCCGAGATGGAGGAGGTGATTCGGTCCACGGGATTCGAGGGAGATTTCGCGGCCTTCGTGCAGCAACTGCGCAGCGACCCAAAGTTCTATGCCGAGTCGCCGGACCAACTATTGAAAGAAGTGAGCTTCGTCCTCAAGAAAATGGATGGCGAACTCCCGAAGTTGTTCAAACGACTGCCGCGCGTTCCGTATGGTATCCGCCAGGTGCCGGACTACATCGCTCCCTTGACGACCACTGCCTACTATATGCCGTCGTCGGGAGATGGCTCGCGGGCGGGCTTCTATTACGTGAACACGTACGACCTGAAGAGCCGTCCGCTCTATGAAATCGAGGCTCTCTCGCTACACGAGGCCGTGCCGGGGCATCATTTGCAGATTGCGCTGCAGCAAGAGCTCGAAAATCTGCCGCCGTTTCGACGCTTCGCCGGCTTTTCCGTGTTCGTCGAAGGCTGGGCGCTCTATGCGGAAAGGCTCGGACTGGAGACCGGTTTCTACACCGACCCTTATCAGGACTTTGGCCGCCTAAGCTACGAGATGTGGCGGGCTTTGCGTCTGGTGGTCGATACCGGCATTCACTATCTCGGCTGGACGCGCGAACAGGCGATTGAGTTCATGGCCGAAAACTCCGCCATGACGCTGCTCAATATCACGAACGAAGTCGACCGCTACATCGCCTGGCCGGGACAAGCGCTCGCCTACAAAACGGGCGAGTTGAAAATCCGGCAGTTACGCGCCCACGCCGAAGAGCAGTTAGGGGACAAATTCGACGTCCGCGAGTTCCACGAAGCGGTTCTCTCCAGCGGCGCCGTGCCGCTCGATGTGCTGGAACAGAACGTCAACGAATACATCGAGACCGCCCGACGGAAATGAGCGCTGCCACGCGACCGACGATGAAGGACTCCGGCGCCCAGCGATCGCTCGCCAAGCGTCTGTGGTACGACGTGCTGCGGGTCGTGTGCCGGCTGTTCTTCCTGGTGGTGTACCGGATTCGCTGCGAAGGGCGGCAATACATCCCGCACGAGGGCGGCGCGCTGGTGCTCTCGAACCATCAGAGCCATCTCGATCCGATTCTCGTCGGCCTGGCCTGCGATCGCCGACTCAACTATCTCGCGCGCGAAACGTTGTTTCGCTTCCCGCCGTTTCGCTGGCTGATCCGGTCGCTCGACGCGATCCCGATCGACCGCGAGGGACTGGGGCTTAACGGGCTCAAGGAAACGCTGCGTCGCATCAAGCGCGGCGAGATGGTTTTGATGTTTCCCGAAGGAACGCGCACGCCGGATGGCGAGGTGCATGCACTCAAGCCCGGATTCTGTGCATTAGCGCGGCGTCTCGACGTGCCGCTCTTGCCGGTGGCGATTGACGGCGCCTTCGACGCCTGGCCGCGATCGAGCAAGTTTCCAAGGGGCGGGCGAATCGACGTGCAGTTTGGCCCGCCGATCATGCCGGACGAAATCGCGAGTTACGAGGAGCGCGAGCTCGTCGCCGAGGTCGAGCGGCGCATCCGCGCCTGCCATGCCAAGGCCCGCCGCCACTTACGCCGCCGCGCCGGGTACCGGCTCGATCTCGTGCGCGTGCCGGAGTAGGCTTCTTAAACGGTGATCCGCAGCTTCTTCGCGCGGACGCGGAGCGCGCTGCGGAAATAAACCAGCGGATAGGGCCGCTTTTTGCGCGCAAAGGCGAACGTGGAGCGCACCAGGCTTTCCGGCAGAACGCCCGCTTCGACGAGATCGACGACCATATCGATGTAGGCGAAGTCCTCGGGACGCCGGCTTTTCAAGCCGGTATTGAGCATGTCCCGAAGGCTGATGGTGCGACCCGGCGCCAAGGCCCTGGAGCCTTGCGCCCAGACGCGTCCGGCAACGGCGCTGACGCCGGTAAAGCACACTAGGCGCAAGAAACGGCGGCGCGCGAGGGTTCGAGCGTTGTTCATACCGCGGCTTGTAGGGAATTCCCGAATGCGGTGCAAGATCAAATTATCGAACGCGAAAGCAAAATTGACGACAGCATCGTTGCACTCCCGCCAGCCGTCGACGAAAATGCCGGGGGCCAGGTTGAACCAAACGTTCGGCCGAATGACTTCGTCGCTTCTTC
>CAZUBB010000015.1:0-222 GCA_964618485.1 uncultured Pirellulales bacterium | reverse complement strand
GAGCCAGCGGCGGCGGCGGAGAACACAGCCCAGGAACCCGGCGTCGGCATCTGGGAAGGGAAGCTCGACGTGGGCCTCGCGAAGTTGCGGCTCGTCTTTCATTTCGATCGCGACGCCGACGGCAAGTGGACCGGAACGATGGATAGTCCCGACCAAGGCGCCAACGGCTTGCCGCTCGATCCGGTCGAATGGAAGGACGGCGCAGTCACCTGCGAAATGAAG
>CAZUBB010000014.1:38319-41208 GCA_964618485.1 uncultured Pirellulales bacterium | reverse complement strand
CCCCTCAGGCGGTCGCGGTTTTTTTGTTCTTTGGTGCGACAGATCTACCACGACTTCGCTCCTAACTTCTAACTCCTAACTTCTAACTCCTGACTCCTTCCGCCCATGCCCCACCACCTCCATCCCACCGTTCAGCATCGCGGCGAAGAGGGATCGAACGCGCTGCGTCGGCGACTGGCCGCGGTGGAGCCGCATAGCTTGCGGACGTTCACGCCGAGCCTCGCGGTAATCGCCAAGAGCGCCGGCTGCTACCACTGGACGCCGGAAGGGCGGATGCTCGCCGATTTCACCTCCGGCGTCCTCGTCGCGAACCTGGGGCACAACCCGAGCCGCTGGTGGTACCGTACACTCGACTACCTGGGGCTCGGCCAACTCGACGAATCGCAACCCTACTCGTTCGCAGCGCCGCTGACCGCGTACAACGCCGCCACGGAGCTTGAAATCCGCGCCTCGGAACGACTGATCGAAAACCTGCAGTCCCAGCCCGGCGGCGGGCGGATGCAGCAGGTACTTTGGGCGGCGAGCGGCAGCGAGGCCATTCAGAAGGCGCTCTGGGCCGCGCTCGATCGGCGCGAGGGACAGGACATGATTCTCGCCACGCGACGCGGATTTCACGGCAAGAAAGGCCTGGCCGGCGCCGTGACCGGAACCGAACAGGACGCCGACCGCGATCCGCGCGTGCGATTCATTTCCTTTCCCCAAGAAGAATGCGGCAGCGTCGCGCTTCGCCGCGAGCCGCTCGCTCTCGCGCCGTATGAACAGGAATTGCATCAACTCTGGAACGAGTTCGGCGCGCGCCTGTGCTGCCTAATCACTGAGCCCTACCTCGGCGGCGGCGGATCGTTTCATCCGCAACCGGAGTATCTGCAACTGCTGGAACGATTTTGCCGCGAGCACGATCTGCTCTTCATTCTCGACGAGGTGCAGGCGAATTTCGGCCGCACGGGAACGATGTACGCCTTCACGCGCTACGGCGTCGAACCGGACATCGTGGTGCTCGGCAAAGGACTTGGCAACGGCGTGCCGGTGGCGGCGGCCGTGGGTCGCGCGGACGTCTTCGCCAACATGCACTATGGCGAGGCCTCCGATACCTGGAGCTGCAATCCCCTCGCCTCGGCGGCGGTGCTGGCCACGATCGACGAGTTTGAATCCACCGACGTGCTTGATCACGCGCGGCAACTGGCCGGCGTGCTCGAAGAAGGCCTCTGCCGGCTCGAGGAATTGCCCGTGGTCGCTCGTGTGCGGGGAGAGGGGGTCGTGTGGGGCATCGAATGTGCCGCGGTCGCCGCGCTCTCGGCGGAGCAGGTCGCGAACGAATGCGTCCGCGCCTGCTATCTCGGCGACGCCCAAGGCCGGGCGATCCACCTCCTCGGCCCGCTGGCCGGCAAAGTGCTACGCGTCAGCCCGCCGCTCGTGATGCCGCTCGACGAAGCGAGGGACTATCTCGCTGCGATGTACCGCATCTTCAAGACCATCGGCGAGCACGCGGAACGCGCGGCAGCGCTGGCCAGCAATTAACTCCGGGCGCTGACGGGTCCGGCTCGCTTGCTTGGTTCGCCGCAGCATTAAGAACCGCGCTTCGCGTGGCACGAATCCGCGGGGCCGATTATGCTAGCAGAGTCACCGGTCCTTGTTGTTCCTCTCCGCCCACATACCCCGCCCACCGGAATCCTGGAGGTTCGCGTGCCACGCAAGTTGTTTTCGCTGGTCTTGATGATCGCCCTGACAGTCTGCGGACTTTCCATCGCGGCTGCCGCGGAGCTCACCGGCCCGCTGGCCGAATATGTCGCGCAGCAGGACGACAGCTACGGCTGGACCAAGCGGCGCGAGGGGGACTTGCTCGGAGGCAAATTCGTCGAGCTCACGCTCACCTCGCAGACCTGGCGGGGAATCGTCTGGAAGCATTCGCTCTTCATTTACAAACCGGCCGACGTGCCGGACGCCTCGCAGGCATTGTTGTTGATCGCCGGCGGGCGCTGGCGGCCGGAACTGGCGGAGCCGCCGCAGGAGCAGGACCTCAACTTGCCGAAGGAGGCGATGATCGTCGCCACGCTGGGCAACAAGCTCAAGTCGCCGGTGGCGACGATTATGCACGTTCCCCAGCAACCGATCTTCGACGGCCTCACCGAGGACGCAGCGATCTCCTACACGTTCGCGGAGTACATGAAGACCGGCGATAAGACCTGGCCGCTGCTGCTGCCGATGGTTAAGAGCGCCGTGCGCGCCATGGACGCCACGCAGGAGTTCGCCAAGAAAGACTGGGGGCTGGAGATCAAGCACTTCACCGTGACGGGGGCCTCGAAGCGGGGCTGGACCACGTGGCTTACGGGCGCCGTGGATGACCGGGCGAACGCCATCGCCCCGATGGTCATCGATACGCTCAACATGAACAAGCAGATGAAGCACCAGTTCGCGAGCTGGGGGAAGTACTCCGAGCAGATTGAGGACTACACCACGAAGGGCCTGCAAAACATTTTTGAGACGCCACGCGGCCGGGCGCTCACCGAAATCGTCGATCCCTTCTACTACAAGGATGCCCTCGACAAGCCGAAGCTGATCCTCAACGGCACCAACGATCGCTACTGGACGCTCGACGCACTCAATTTGTACTGGGGAGAGTTGCCAGGCGAAAAGCACGTCCTCTACGTGCCGAACCGGGGCCACGATCTCGACGATCTGCCGCGCGTGGTCGGATCGATCGCCGCCCTCCATGAGAGCGCCGCGGGTCGCCTCAAGTTGCCGACGCTCGAGTGGAAGCACGAAACCAACGGCCATGGACACGAATTGCTGGTGAGCTCCGACCTCAAGCCGAAGTCGGTTTCCGCCTGGGTGGCGACGTCGAAGTCGCTCGATTTCCGCGACGCGGTCTGGACGGCCGAAACCATGGAA
>CAZUBB010000014.1:7960-38288 GCA_964618485.1 uncultured Pirellulales bacterium | reverse complement strand
GGCTACCACCACGTGCTCCAGCCAAACGGCGACGGCTACGCGGCGGTATTCGGCGAAGCGCTCTACGAATACGGCGACGGCACGATGCCGTTCTACCTGTCCACGAACGTGCGAATCATCAGCGCGAATGATACCAGTTCCGGCAAATAGTACATGATTTACGACACGACCGCCTGAGCGATGGCGATGAGCCAGACCAGCGCGATCGCGCCTAGAGCGGCGCGTTCATACAGTTTCATGACCAGCGGCGGATAATGCGTCCGCCGCGCGCCGGCGTCGAAGCCCCGGGCGCGGACTGCCAGCGCCAACGTGCCGGCGCGTCGTAGCGTGTTCGCCAGCAGCGGTTCCAAGAGCCGAAGCTCGTCACGCATTCGCAAACGCCCGCGGCGCAGGCGACCGCTCCGCAAGCGATACGCCAGGCGCAACGAGGACCATTCCTCGAGAGCCAACGGCAACGAGCGCAGTCCCGCGGTGGCCATAAAGCTCAAGGACGCTGGAATGCGGAGTCGCACGAGCGCCGCGAGGAGCCGCTCCGGACTGGTACTCAGCGCGACCGTCCCGCCGGCCAGCAGGTTGGCGACGAACCGCAATGATTGCGCCGCGCCGTAGTAAGCTCCTTCGGTCCAGAAATGGAGCCCGGCGAAGTGTTTTCCTTGAATCGTAAACTCGGGGACGATCGTGAAGAGGGGTTCGCCGCCTGAGACGGGAAAGAACAGCGCCTGCGAGAACACCGTGCTCCAAGAAACCAGCAGCAGCAAGCCGACGTACGCCGCCAGTGCTCGTGGCGGCATGCGAATGCCCAGGAATGGCAGCGCGGCGACAAAGGTCAGCGCCGCGAGCGCCCACGGTTGCTGCAACCAGATGCAGCCGAGCGAGATCGTCGCGAGCCAGGCCAGCTTGAGGCGAGGATCGATTGCGGCGAGCCAAGGCAGCGCTCGCACTTGGCGAAAGGCCTGCGACCAATTCATGGCGCGGCCCCGCGCGCGAGGATTTCCCGAAACGCGTCGATGCCCCGCGCGGGTGCGTCATCGGCGACGAGGCGGCCGCCGTCGAGCACCAGCACGCGCTCGGCGTAGCGCTCGGCGACGAGGAGATCGTGCGTGCTGAAGAGGAGCGACTCGGGCGGTCCGCCGTGCTCGACCGCATCGCCCAGCGCGTCCATCAACTCGGCTTCGTGCCAGGGATCCTGCCCCGTGGTCGGTTCATCGAGGACGAGCAAGCGCGCATGCAGCGTGAATGTGGCCGCCAACGCCACGCGCAGCCGTTCGCCCTGGCTCAGCAAGATTGACGCGCGATCCAGGTGTTCTTCGAGATGAAATCGCCGCGCGGCATCGGCCACGCGAGCGGCGATCTCATCATCGCGACAGCCCGCCGAGCGCGGCGCGAAAGCCAACTCCTCGCGCACCGTGCGACAAAACAGCAGCCCGTCGGGATTCTGCGCGACTAAGGCGACCGCGGGCGATTCGCTCGGCGCAAAGTTGATCAAGCCCGCCTGCGGTTGATGAACTCCAGACAACAGCGCCAGAAACGTACTCTTGCCGGAACCATTCGCGCCGAGCAGCGCGACCCGTTCGCCGGGATGAATTTGGACGCAAAGCCGGTCAATAACCGGAAGTCGGCGGCGATCGTAGGTGAAAATGAGATCCGCCAGCTCGACAATCGGAGCGCTCGAAGGCTCGGGGCTCAGGGACCTTCGAGGAGGTTCCGGCGACGTCAGTGCCGATAAATCGCAGCCGCTTTCCCGCGCGGCCGCGCGTCGGGCCTGCAGTTCTGCAAGCTCCTCTTCATAGTTCCAGGCTCGCGGCGAAAGCTGGCGAACGCCGCGGTCAGCGACGATGCGCAGGCATTTCTTCCAGCGCGGGCCTTCGACGCGAGCTACGTTCACCGAAAGCTGGCCATCCTCCACGATCAGCAGGCGATCGACGCGTTCGATCCAAGGCGCCACGCGATGCTCGGCCACGACAAGCGTCGGCCCGCCAACGCGGAGACGATCGAGCACTGCCATGAATTGCTGCGCCGCCGAGGGATCGAGCTGGCTCAGCGGTTCGTCAAGCAGCAGCACTTGGGGGCGCATTGCGAGGACCGCCGCGAGCACGAGCCGTTGGCGTTGTCCGCCGGAAAGTTCGGTCACGCGGCGCTGACGCAGCGACTCCAGTCCAACGAAGGCCAGCGCTTCCGCGATCCTGGAGTCGATCTCCGTGGCGTCGAGTGCCAGGTTCTCCAGCCCGAATGCGACTTCCGATTCCACGGTCGTGGTGCAGATCTGTTGATCGGCCGATTGCAATACGAGCCCGACGAGCGCCGCGCGCTCGGCGGCCGGAAGTGATTGCGGATCGCGATCGCCAACGCGTAGCGTTCCTTGGCGCGTCGAACCTTCCGCCTCCGACAACAAACCAGCCAACGATTGCAACAACGTCGATTTACCGCAGCCGCTGGACCCGGCCACGAGCGTCCAACTGCCAGGCTCAAGCGCGAGCGTGATGTCCTTCAGCGCAGGTTCCACGCGCGCAGGGAACGTGTAGGTCAGCGAACGGCATTCCACCCGCGCGGGCATCAACTGATCTCCCGCAACCGCACGCCCCAACGCGCGCCGATCGTGGCCCCGATGCCGCCATAGAGACAGCCGATCACGAGCGCCACGGCCGCGACGTAGGCGACGGGAAAAAACAGGCTGAAGAACACCTGATAGACGCTGTACTGAATCAGCATGATGCCGCCGTTGTAAAGCGACAACGCGACGGCGCACCGCGCGGGCCAGGCCGCGGGGAGCGCGTTGTTACTTGGAGCGCGCTTCGGCCAGGAGGTCGCGCCGGTGACAAGCAGTAGCGCTTCGCCGAGCGTGGCGCCGATCAGCGCAAGCCAAAGATCGAGCGGGCTGAGATGGCCTGCGCAGAGACCGTGCATGATCGAGACCGTGAGGTTCGATAGTGCCAGCGCGCCAGGGCGACGCACCACGGCGACCGTGACTGCCTGCACGAGTGAAGGGAACATCTCCCCGGCGATCTCGCTGATAAAAAGCGCCGCTGGACCCGTGAGTGCGGCAATCACGCTGTTGGCGATCTTGGCCGAAAACGACACGGCGAAATGGAGCGCCGCCAGCAGCGCAATCTTCGTCATGCCGTCGACGCCGATCGCCGCGGTCAGCCGACGGCCAAAGACGAGGGCCGCCAACGCGCCGACGACCGAGATCGCCGCGCCGACGCTCACAAGCGCCATCGCCTCCGGCGTGGCAGGCCGGGACTCGATGGTCTGGGCGTGGGCCTCGTTTGCCGCGAGAAGGACTAGCAGCGGTGCAAACGTGACACTAGCCCGAAGCGCAAGCGAGGGAGCGAAGTCGTTTTGAACGGTCGACGTCGCACAATTAACCAGCGTCCGCTCTCCCTCGTTGGCGCTACGGGCTAGTGAGGCGGCATCTTCGGAGGTCCGTGGACTGCTGGCGAACATCTCGCGGCGTATGATATAAGAGGAAGCGAAACGGCCTGACGCGGCGCGCGCCTACACGTCGGGGTCAGCTTACAATCGACCGGGGGGAGGAGCCAGTGGAGCCGCGGCGCGGTCCACGCCCCGCCCTCTTCACGTTGCCAGGAAGGACCGACCGATGGCTGCCGCCGCGGCGATGCGGGTCTCGTTTCCCGAGCCGGATATCGCTCTCATCACGCTCGATGCCCCGGATAAGAGCGCGAATATTTTTTCGCGCTCGGTCCTGGAAGAGTTGGACGGGCATCTCGCCGGGCTGGAAAAGCGATCGGATCTGGCCGGACTGATTTTCGTTTCCGCCAAGCCCGGCATCTTTATCGCGGGGGCCGATCTCCGCGAGTTCGCCGCCGCCAAGGACATCAAGCCGGAAGACACCGTGGCGATGTGCCGACGCGGGCAGGAGCTGTTTCGCCGCCTGGCGCGAGCGCCGTTTGTCACCGTGGCCGCGATCGACGGCGTCTGCGTCGGCGGCGGCGCGGAACTGGCCGTGTGGTGCGATCGCCGCGTGATGAGCGATCGGCCGCAGGCGCAGATCGGCTTTCCCGAGGTGAAAATCGGCATCTTTCCCGGCTGGGGCGGAACGGTCCGCACGCCTCGCATCGTGGGATTGAGCAACGCCCTGGAAATGATCAGCAGCGGCGAATCGATCGACTCGCGAGCCGCGGCGTTGATGGGGTTGGCGAATGACGTCGTTCCCGCCGAAAAACTCCTTCCGGCCGCGATCGCGCTGGTGCGTAACGAGAAAAAGTCGGGCGACTACCTGCGCGATCGCGAGCGCTGGGCGCAGCCGATCGTGATGAGCGACACCGAATTGGCGTTCCTCGGCGCGACCGCCTCGGCTTACATCCAGCAACAAACCAAGGGGCAGTATCCCGCTCCGTTGGCGGCGCTGGAGTTGATGCTCGGTGCAACCGCGCTCGATGAAACCGCGGCCTGCGTCGCCGAGGCGGAAGGCATGGCCGCCCTGTTCGGCACGCCGATCAGCCGCGCGTTGATCAATGTCTTTTTCCTGACCGATCGCAACAAGAAAGATCCCGGCGTCGCCGACGCGAGCATCAAGCCGGCGGCGATCAAGACCGTCGGCATCATCGGCGCCGGAATCATGGGCTCCGGCATCGCCGCCGCAACGGTCAAGCGCAAGTTGACGACCGTCATCACCGACGCCGCGACGGAATCCTTGCAGCGCGGCGTGCGGCAAGTGCTGGAAGAAGTCTCGTACAACAAGCAGACCAAGAAACCGGACGTGCAGCGGACGCTCGAGTTCGCGCCACTCGTGAACGCCGCCACCGACGACGCGGAGTTCGCACCTTGCGACCTCGTCATCGAAGCGATCGTGGAAAAACCGGACGCCAAGCAGGCGCTGTTCAAGAAACTGGAGCTGCGGCTCCGCGACGACGCGATTCTGGCCTCGAACACGTCGGCGATCTCCATCGGACGCCTCGCCGAGGCGGTGAAAAAGCCGGAGCGTTTCTGCGGGATTCACTTTTTTAATCCCGTGCGCAAGATGCCGCTCGTGGAGGTTATTCGCGGGCCGAAGACGAGCGACCAGACGATCGCCACGGCCGTGGCCTATGCCAAGGGGATCGGCAAATCGCCGATCGTCGTCAACGACGGTCCCGGCTTCCTGGTGAATCGCCTCTTGTTGCCGTACATGAACGAGGCGCTCGAATTGCTGTTGGAAGGGGCCTCGATCAAAGACGTCGACAAGGCCGCCAAGGCGTTCGGAATGCCGATTGGGCCGATCGGCCTTTACGACGTGGTCGGACTCGACACCGCCTATCACGCCGGCAACGTAATGCACGAGGCGTTCCCCGATCGCGTCGGCAAGTCGCCGCTTCTGGAAGCGATGGTCAAGGCCGGCCGGCTGGGCGAGAAGTCGGGCATTGGCTTTTCGCTCTACACCGGCAAGAAGGGCAAGCCGACGCCCGATCCGGCGCTCGATCAATTGATCGCTCCGCTGGTGCGAGAACAGCGCAAGATCTCCGGCAAGGAAATCACCGAACGTCTTTTCCTGCCGATGGTCCTCGAAGCGACGCGCGTGCTGGAAGAAAAAATTGTCCGCGACCCCCGCGATGTCGACCTCGGGTTGATTTTCGGGATCGGCTTCCCGCCGTTCAAGGGCGGCCTCCTGTTCTGGGCCGACACCATCGGCGCGAAGCAACTGATCGAACAACTCAAGCCTTACGCCCACCTCGGCGAACGGATGAAGCCGACGAAGATGCTGGAGCGACTGGCGGCGGAAGGGCGCACGTTCTACGACCAATAATCGGAATCGAGAAACAGATTCAAGCCCACGGATGGCCACCACGGGCGTTCTAAGCTCAAACGACAGCGGGCGGCCTTCCCTGGGATGGCGCAAGACTTTTATCCCAGGGAAGGCCGCTTGAACGTTGAGGATGAGAACTGGTCCGTGGCGGCCATCCCTGGGCTTGGGGGAGTGAAAAAGTGAAACACGCCGTAATCGTCGAATGTGCCCGCACCGGCGTTGGTCGCGCGCATCCTGAGAAGGGTTTCTTCCGCGACGTTCGGTCGGATGACCTCGCCGCCGCGGTGGTGCAAGCCGTCGTCGAGCGGAGCGGCATCGATCCCAATGAGATCGAAGACGTCGTCCTCGGCAATACGCAGCAGCAAGGCGAGCAGGGCTTCTGCGTCGCTCGCTCGGTCGGCCTGATGGCCGGGCTGCCGATGCAGGCCGGCGGCGCGACGATCAATCGCCTCTGCGGGTCGAGCCTGCAGGCGATCAACCAGGCGGCCCACGCCATCATGGCCGACGCCGAAGACGTGCAGATCGTCGGCGGCCTGGAGCACATGCACCACATCCCGATGGACAAGGATATCGACCTGAATCCCAAGCTGTTCCAGCGCACCTCGAAGGGGGCGCTGCACATGGGGTTCACCGCCGAGTTTCTCGCCCAATCGCAAGGCATCTCGCGCGAAGAGCAGGACGCCTTCTCCGTGAGAAGCCATCTCCGCGCCGCGGCGGCGCACGCCAAAGGGTTATTCAAACCGGAGATCGTCCCCGTCTGGGGCCGCAACGAACAGGGCGATCGCACGCTCATCACGTCTGATCAATGTGTCCGCCCCGATTGCAGCATGGAAGGACTCGCGGCGCTGCAACCGGCGTTCATTCCCGGCGTCGGAACGGTGACCGCGGGAAATAGCTCGCCGCTCAACGACGGCGCGGCGGCGCTCTTGATCATGTCCGACGAGCGGGCGAAGTCCCTGGGGCTCAAACCGCTCGCGAGAATTCGCGCCACGGCGGTCGTGGGAGTCGATCCCGCGGTGATGGGCACCGGCCCCGTACCTGCGACACAAAAGGCGCTCAAGCGGGCCGGACTTTCGCTCAAAGATCTCGACCTAATCGAAATCAATGAAGCCTTCGCCGCACAAGCGCTCGCCTGCGTGCGGATGCTGGGCGTCGATGAGGAAAAGCTCAACGTCCGCGGAGGCGCGATCGCCATCGGTCACCCCCTCGGCGCGAGCGGCGCCCGCATCGCCACGACGCTCCTGCACACGATGGTCGATCAAGGCGCCACCTTAGGCCTGGCAACGATGTGCATCGGCGTCGGCCAGGGGATCGCGACGGTGTTTGAGCGCGTTTGACGTCGTGCTGATTGGCGGCGCGGGTTCGAGGAGATGAGAATGTAAGTAGGTGAGGAGATGAGAAGTTCTCGGAACGGCTCGCCGTGCTCCTCTAGGCACTTCTTATCTTCTTAACTCCTCACATTCTCACCTTCTTCCCTTCACGCAATATGCCCACCACGAACCGGCCCACCACGCTCGTCGCCCTCTACGCCGCGCGCATCGCCGAGTCTGGCCCGCGCGATTCCTTGTTCTTTAAGCGCGACGGCGCGTATCGGTCGATCACGTGGGATGAGTATGCCGCGGAGATCCGGCGCGTCGCCGGCGCGCTCGTTCGTTTGGGCGTCAAACCGGGCGATCGGGTGATTCACCTCTCGAAGAATCGCTATGAGTGGGTCGTCACCGATCTGGCGATTCAACTCGCGCAGGCCGTGCATGTACCGGTGCACGCGCTGCTGACCGGCGCGCAGATCGCCTACCAGATCGTCGATAGCGACGCAGTGCTGGCGATCATCTCAGGACCTGACCAGGCGGCCAAGTTGGCCGCGGAGGAGTCGCAACTCGCCGGGGTGAAATTCGTTTCGTACGACGCTTGCGATCAACCGCTCGCCGGGCAGGCGATTCCCCGGCTGTGGGATCTCGCCGCCCAGGTAAGCGACGACGAAGGCCGGCGCGTGGAAGCCGCGGCCGTCGCCGCCGTGAAGCCGGAAGACCTGACGACGATCCTCTACACGTCAGGGACGACCGGCGAACCGAAAGGCGTGATGCTCAGCCAGTGGAACCTGGCCTCGAACGTGATCGCCACGCTGGGCGCGTTTCCGCCGCAACCGGGCGATCGCAAACTCAACTGGCTGCCGCTGAGCCATATCTTCGCGCGGACCTGTGACTTGTATTTCTGGATCGCGGGCGGCACGGAGCTCGCGCTCGGCGAAGGCCCGGAACAAGTGCTCGCGAATTGCGCCGAAGTGCATCCCACGGTGCTGACCGCGGTGCCGTATTTCTATGAAAAGGTGATGCGCCATCTGACAGAAGGAGGACGCACGCCCGCGCCGGGAGCGTTGCCAAAGCTTCTCGGCGGGCGAATGCGGTTCTGCTGTTCAGGCGGCGCGGCGCTGCCGGATCACATCGCGCGGTTCTTCTGTGAAAACGGCGCAGAGCTGGGGCAAGGGTACGGGCTCACCGAATCCTCGCCGGTCATTTCTATCAATGGGCCCGGCAACAATCGCGTCGGCACGTCCGGCAAGCCAGCGCCGGGCGTGGAAGTGAAGATCGCGCCCGATGGCGAAATTCTCTGCCGCGGGCCGCTCGTGATGATGGGCTATTGGAAGCGCCCGGATGCGACGGCCGAAACGATTCGCGATGGCTGGCTGCACACCGGCGACCTTGGCGAGCTCGATCCGGACGGCTACCTGAAGATTACCGGGCGCAAAAAAGAGATCATCGTCACGTCAGCCGGAAAGAACATCGCGCCGGTGTTGCTCGAAGCGCTCCTCACCGCCGATCCCTGGATTGCGCAAGCGATGGTGATCGGCGACGGGCGAAGCTTCCTGACGGCCCTGATTGTGCCCAACGTCGAAAATCTCAAAGCCGAATGCGGCGTGCAATGGGAAACGCTCGAAGCGGCCATCGCCCGGCCGGAGATCCTGCAACAGTACGAACTACGCGTGAAAAACCGCCTCCGCGACGTTTCCCGGTACGAACAAGTCTGCAAATTCCAACTCATCGCGCGAGCGTTCGCCATCGACACGGGCGAGCTTACGCCGACGCTCAAACTCCGCCGCGGCATCATCGGCAAGAACTACGCGTCGCAAATCGATGCGATGTATGCTCGTGACGCGTGAACAGGAGGATTCACCACAGAGGCACGGAGGACACGGAGGGAGGACGAGTTGAGTGCTGAGTGCAAAGACGATCGTTGGTCGCCCTTGCTTCGACGTTCGCTCATCTTTCAATGCTCATGTTTCGTTAGTATTTAATTCCTCCTCTCTTCCTTCCTCCGTGTCCTCTGTGCCTTTGTGGTGAAAAAACCCTTGCTCACGGCGCATTCACCGTGAGTTTGCCGTTTTCGACGCGCCACGCGAGTTGCGTACCCTGAAAGACCGCGTCCATGAGTTCTTTCAGCGTCGCCTGTTTGACTTCGAACGTCACGCGGTAATCAAGTGGAATGCCACGGGCCGTGATGCCTGGTTCATCGATGACCAACTCAAGGCGCAACTGCTTGGCGAGCGGCGGTAGGATTTTGTTGAGCGGCTCGCCGTCGACCTTGAGCGTATAGACGTCCGTGGATTGCGGCGTCTCCGGCGTGCGCGGCTTCGGCCGCGCCGTGGCCGTCAGCGCCGCATGTTCTTCGACCGTGCCGCGCACGACGATCCGCTTTCCTCGTAGTTCGATCTCTGCCTCAGGAGCGCGCGACCGCCACTCTTCGATACGTTCTTCCGGCCTCGCCCCGCCAGCATAATCACGCTCGATGAAGACCCGTTCCGGCAACGGTTCCAAAACAATCGATCCGCCGTCGTCACCGATGCGATACGTCAGATCGAACTGCTGCAACAGCACGGTTAGGCGCTCGACCCACGTCAGCGGCGGCAGCTTGGCGGCGGCCCACAGGTCGTGCGGAATCTGCTCGGCGCCGACGATCTTCACGGACGTTTCATCGCCGAGCTTAGTGAGCAATTCGCGCGGCGTGGCGAAGTCGTCCCATTGCCACGGCTGGCGATCGAGTAATTTTTTGCGCAATTCGGTATTTGCGCTTTGCGCTTCTTTCGTGCGCAGCGCCGCGACCGTGGCTAACAGTTTGGCCGCTGATTCCGGTCCGATGTACGCCAGGCCATCGAGCAGCGCCAACTTCGCCCCCGACTTCTCCGCGGCAGCGCGAACTGCCTCCTTCGCAGGTACGCGATCCGCCGTCAGCGCAAGTGGGGAGCTCGGGTCGACACGCCGATCGAGCAACACATGTAGTTCCTGCGCGTCGGCGAAGCGGTACAGCGAGTCGCGCAGTTGCGCCCCGGACCAAGTCACCGAAACCGGCTTATTCCAGGCAGAATTGTCCGCGCCCTGCGCGCTCGAAACGCGCGCCAGCACCAAGCACGCTAGCGCGCAAATCAAGCTGACTTTCGCAAGAAATCGTAAAAATAAGTAAGCCGGGCGATCTGCGAACCACGCCTCGCAACGCGCGCCGCCCCGCCGCCCCCCGCGCGAGTGTTGCTTTGTGAGCAGTCCGTACGATCCATGCATAAAAAATATCCCCGACCCTACTTTTTGGTTGGCCTGAACGGCACTCATGGTTACACTCAGGGCTGAGGTCGCGAGGCTCCGCCGAGCGGAGAACCAAACGGCCGCACTTTTCTGGCCCGAGGTTCGCACCAAGTCAGGCGATCGGGCAGCAGTTGTATCAGTTCGGATGGAGCCGGGTGGTTGGATTGGAACGCCCTTTCGGGCATACTAATCCGCGGTTGGGTCGGATGGTTGGGCAGCCGCAAGAATCTTCACCGCGTCGTCATTGCACTGGGAGTCGACACCGTGAGCAGTCCGTCACTGCGCATTGCGCTGCTGCAAGGATACTATCAGTCGTATCTGAAAAACCCTGACTCCGCTAGATTCATCAAGAAGGTCTCCAGTCGATATACGTTGGGCACGCTGGAAAGGTTGACCAGCCACGGCGTTCCTTCTACGCGTCGCGCGGCGACCTTGGCCCTCGGCTTCCTGGGGGACTACGACTCGAACCACGTCCTCGGCCGCTGCCTGCAGGACGGCGACCGCGCGGTCCGCACGCTGGCCGAAAACGCCATTCGCAACGTCTGGCGGCGCTCCGGCAGCGAGAGCCAGCGGCAACTCCTGGAAACTGTGATTCGCCTCAACGCCGCGCAGCAGTATCACGAGGCAATCGTCCGGGCGACCGAGCTCATCGAGCAGGCCCCCTGGTTCGCCGAGGCCTGGAATCAACGCGCCGTGGCTTATTTCCACGGAGGCCGCCACAAGGAATCGATCCGCGATTGCCACCAGGCGCTCGAGATCAATCCCTATCATTTCCTCGCCGCCGCCGGCATGGGCCAGTGCCACCTGCACCTCAGCAATCACGCCGAGGCCCTGGAGAGCTTCCGCCGCGCGCTGCGACTCTGCCCCGATCTCGAAGGGGTCCGCGCGAACGTAACCTACCTGGAGCGCTCCTTGAAGCGCAAACGTAAGTAACCTCGCCGCCACTTACGGTCGACCACTCCGCGCGGCTGAATGTGCCGCCTTCGCCGGCGCTGCCGCTCCCTTTGTAACGGCGCGAGCCAGCGTACATCCAAGCTGTAGGAGGCGACTTCGTCGCCGATCGATGGAACGGTTCCGCGACGATGATTTCGTTCGTCGCGCAGTTCGACTCATCGGCGACTGAGTCGCCTCCTACAGAATCGGGGAGTTACTTTTTGTAAAGGATGTATGCCATGATCACCTTGCGCCGCGCCAACGAACGAGGCCACGCCAACCATGGCTGGCTCGACACGTACCACACGTTTTCCTTCTCGTCGTACCGTGATCCGCGGCACGTCCACTTCCGCGCGCTCCGGGTGATGAACGAGGATTTCGTGCAGCCGGGCGAAGGCTTTGGCACGCACCCGCACGACAACATGGAGATCGTCACCTACGTGCTGGAAGGCGCGCTGGAGCACAAGGACTCGATGGGAAACGGCGAGGTGCTGCGCCCCGGCGAGTTTCAGCGCATGTCGGCCGGGACGGGCATCACGCATAGCGAGTTCAATCCCTCCGCGACGGAACCGGTGCACCTGTACCAGATCTGGCTCTTTCCGGAGCAGAAGGGAATCGATCCCAGCTATGAACAGAAGCGGTTCGCCGAAGAGGAACGGCACAACCAGTTGCGCCTCGTTGCGTCGCGCGACGCGGCCGACGGTTCGCTGCGGATCCACCAGGACGCGCAGATTTACCTCGCGTCGCTCGACGACGGCAAGCAAGTCGAGCACGCGATCGCGCCAGGGCGCTATGCATGGCTGCAAGTGCTGCGCGGCGGCGTGGCGCTCAACGGGCAAGAGCTGTCCACGGGCGACGGCGCGGCGGTCAGTGAAGAGCAGCGTCTGGAGATCATCGGCCGCAGCGCTGCAGAGGTGATGTTGTTCGATCTGGCGTAATCGCGGGGCGAACCTCAATTCTCGTGTCTCGGGACTCGACGGAGCTCCGAGACGCGAGAGATGATGCCGCGCATCAGTGCACGCGCCACTGCTCGAGCGCCGGCAGACAGTACGTGTGCAGACCGAGCACAATTAACTCGTCCTCCACCTGCGCGCGCGTCGGTTCGTTCAAGGTCTGATGGACTTCGTCCAGCAAGTAGTCCGCGAATTTCTCCCGGGCGCGATGCAGCGATTGCCGCACCCAGGCCGCGTTGACCGTGCGTCCGAGCACCGGTCCGAGTTGCTCGGCGATCTCATTGGAACGGCTCTCAGGATGCGCCGCGCGGCATTGGAGCACCTGGTGATACGGCTGTCCCGATTCTTCCTGCAGTTCCGCGAGCCGCCGCCAGGCGCGGTCAAGCAACTCCGCTCGCCAGCTTTCTAGAAACTGCTGGTCGCTCTGCGAAGTATCCTCCGTTTCGCCGATCGGTTCGAGCCCATCCGCCAGCGGCAGCGGACTCTTCTTCCGCCGACGGTGGTGGTCGCCGATCAAGTGAAACAGCGTCCCCTTGAGATAATCGCGGAATCGGCCCCGCTCGCGATCGGCCCCTTTCAAGTCGCCGCGGATGAACCGCAGCGCAAACTCCTGCGTTAACTCCTCGGCAAGGTCGGCGTCGCGCAGTGCGCCAAGCAAGTACCGGCGCACCACGGCCGTGTACCGGGCGAGCAGTTGTTCTTGGGCGCGACGCACTTCGCTCTTGGTTCCGTCGCCATGCGCTTGGCAGATGACAGTCCACAGCGTTTGAATCTGGCTCAGCCGCTGATCCGAAGTGGGGTCCATGCGAGGGTTTTCCCTGGAACAAGTCGCCTTCGACCTGGATCGCAGCCGTGATCGCCACGCCGGAACATTCGCGGCGCGGCTTCTTATAGCAATCGGGAAACACTCCGGATTGTTACAGCGAGGGATCGTTAAAGACGTCAGCGAGCGCAAGCTTAAAGTCGGGAATGAGGTCCGATAACAAGACCGTCGCCGATTCGTCATACGTTAACGCTTCTTGACCCGAGCGGTATTCGACCAGCGTTCGCTTTGCCGGATCGACGAGCCAAACGATCGACACTCCGGCGCGAAGGTAGTCTTTGATCTTCCGCGTGAGATACGCTCGCGTGTCATTCTTGCTGACCACTTCGACGACCAGGTCGGGAATCGTTTCCAGATATCCTTCCGGCGTTCTACGAATCGGCAGCCGCGCCTGCGAAATAAACGCCGCATCCGCGCCGACCACGCGGTCGGGTTTGCGACGCAACACAATGCCGACTTCGCCTGTCGCCTTGCCGTGGCCGCGTTTCTCGCCTTGTTCCCTCAATTCTCCCCCGATCGCGATTTCCATATGGCCATGATCGTAGCCGGGAGGAGTCATGGTGATGAGTACTCCATCATCTAATTCATAACGAACAGAACCTGTCGGCAGATCCTCAGGCAATTCCGCCAGGTCGGCGGCGGTCCACAGGCGAGGCGCGTAGTCGACGCCAGGCACGAGGGGATAAGCGGAAGTGGACTCGTCGGTCGCCATGACATTTCCTCGAACAGGAGTGTCTCCAGCATACCAGGACGCCACGGTCGATACTACGCTAGCGTTGCTCGTCCGAGTCCGGCTGGCGTGCTATACTCGCCGCAGCACGGGCGCCCCACCGCCCGGTTCCCATTCGCGCCGCCCACACAGGATTTTCCCGCCCATGTTTTGCGCTCCAATTGCGCTTCGTAGCGCCGTCCACTCGATCGTACTTCTTACATTGCTCAACGCGTTTGCCGCGGCGCAGGAATCCACCGCGAGTGCACCGCTCAAGGTGATGACGTACAACGTGCGCTACGCCAGCGATCAAGCGCCAAACGCCTGGACGGATCGCCTCCCAGTCGCCTTGGAAATGCTCGCGGCGCAGTCGCCGGATGTGATCGGCATGCAGGAGGCGCTCTACCGCCAGGTGAAAGATTACGAAGCCAACCTTCCAGACTACGATTGGATCGGCCTCGGCCGCGACGGCGGCAGCCGTGGCGAATTCATGGCAGTGTTCTATCGCCACGAGCGTTTGGAGCCGCTCGAGTACGATCACTTCTGGCTGTCTGACGAGCCCGATCGCGTCGGTTCCAGCACCTGGGGCAACTCGAATCGCCGCATGGTCACCTGGGTCCGTTTCCTCGATCGCGCGTCGAATCAGGAGTTCTACTTCTTCAACACGCACTTCGACCACGAAATCCAAACGGCCCGCGAAAAAAGCGCCGAGCTCCTTTGGAAGCGCATCGCGGAATTGAAAACCGAGTTGCCCGTCATCGTCACCGGCGACTTCAACGCCGCCGCGTTGGACAACCCGGCCTACACGACGCTTGTCGCCCCCGATCGCCTGACCGACGTCTGGACCACGGCCGACAAGCACGGACCGCTCGTGGCGACATTCCACGGCTATCGCGGGCAACGTGAGAACGGCGCGCGGATCGACTGGATCCTCACCCGCGGACCCGTGAAGTGCTTGAACACCGAGATCGTGACGTTCGAGAAAGACGGGCAATGCCCCAGCGACCATTTTCCCGTGGTGGCGGAGTTGTCTCTGTAGCCGAGGTCTGTGACCTCTGTGCAACGAGCGTCGCCAGCGCTTTTGCCGCCGGCCTGACAGAGGCCAGCTACAGTCGTGGCGGCGAGCTACCGGTGCGGATTCCGCAGTCGGTAGAGTACGTGCCGGCTGCACCGGCTGCCGTGTTCAACTAACGGGTGATCGAAGTCATCCGCCGGGTCGTGTGCCATGCCGAGCTTTTCCATCACGTGACGCGACCGCAAGTTCGCCGGCACGGTCATCGACACGATTTCTTCCAGGCCAAGTCGCTCGAAGGCAAATGCGACGGAGGCTCGCGCGCCTTCGGTGGCGTAACCATGCCCCCAGTGATCGGCCGCCAGGCGCCAGCCGATCTCCACGCAAGGCGTAAAGGGCGCCTCGAAGCGCGGCACGTTCAGGCCGATGAAGCCGATGAACGGGGCGCCAACGATTTCCACGGCCCATAGTCCATAGCCGCGCAAGGCAAAATGGGCCTGCAAGCGATCGACCGAGGCGTCGCTCTCTGCTCGCGACTGCAAGGCGGGAAAGAACTCCATTACCCGCGGATCGGCATTCATCGCCGCAAACGGCGCGCGATCCTCATCGCGCCACCGCCGCAACAGCAATCGCTCAGTCGTTATCTCCCCTGGCAATTCCATCCGCCCTCTCCCCTTCTTTTCTCCTTTTCTTCTCTTCTCCTTTTCTCCTCCTAAGCATCATACTCCGGCGAAGCGACGAACGCCGAGATGATCTGGTCCTCCCGCGCGCCTCGCGCGAGCTGGCTGGAGTAGAAATCGACCTCGCCGGTGCTTGGCGTGCGTTCGAGCAGCTCGTCGTACACCGCCGCGACCTTCTTGTCGTAGGCCTCGTCGCTGGCCAGCAACTTGCGCGCGACGGTCTCGCGGTTTTCATTTCGCAGCAGGTTGCCAAACTCCTGCTGGCCGACCGGGTCGATCGCCCGGCCGAGGACATCGCGATAGAGCGCCGCCAGGAAGCCGGCGCCGCTGCCGCCCGCGCGGCGGTAGTACTCGCTCGACGACAGGAAGGTGGCGCGAATGCCGTCCCACGTGCCGCCTGCAGCGAGGTAGCTCATGTGCGCCGAGAGTCCCGCCGCGTCGGCCACGCGCCCCAGGTACTTCTGGTACATCGACTGCAACTGCCGCGTGCGATATTCCGGGCTGTTTTGCATCGCCGTGGCCATCTGGAATTCGTTCATGGTGCCGGCTTCCAGCTTGTCGGCATAGTACTGCAACCCGGCGTCTTCCGCCTCGCGGCCCAGCAAGTCCTCGTAGGCCTGCTTGACGACCGCTTCCTCGGGCGTCTCCTGCACTTCCGTGATGGTCACCGTCGCCGTGGCGGGCGTACCGAGCGTCCCTCCGCCGCCAGGCGCGCTGAGCGAAAGCGTGAAGGTCTCGTTCTGTTCGAGCACTGCGTCGACCAGAATCGGCACGGTGAACGTCTTCGAAGTCTCGCCCGCCGCGAACGTGAGCGTCCCGCTCGACGTCGTAAAGTCACTGCCGGCCGTCGCCGTGCCGTTGCTTGTGGCATATTGCACTGTTACGCCGGCCGCGTCGCCGCCGGAGCGAGTGACCGTGATCGTAATCGTGCCGGCCGCTTCCGCGACGTTGTACGTCGCCGCGCTGAACTGCAAGGTGCCCGGGCCGTCGTCGTCGGTGATCGTGACGGTCCCTTCAGCCGTGCCGAGCGTGGCGTTGGTCGGCGCGGAGAGGACCACCTTGAACGTTTCACTCGCTTCCGTCGCCCCGTCCACGGCAATCGGCACGGAAATCGTCTTCGAGGTCTCGCCTGCGGCGAAGGTCAGCGTGCCGCTCGTGGTTGTGTAATCCCCCGGCGCGATCGCGGTCCCGTTTTGCGTCGTGTAGGCGACCGTGACCGTCTGGCTGCTGGCATTGGAGAGCATCACCGTCAGCGTGGCGTTGACCGTGCCCGAGTCTCCTTCGGTGACCGTCGTACCGGCGATCGATACCGTCGGCGCCGCGTCGTCGTCGGTGATCGTGCCCGTCGCCTGGCTATCGGCCAGCGTGGCATTGAGCGGCGCGGAGAGATTGAGCTCGAACGTTTCGTTCAGCTCGTCAGTCGTATCGCCGAGGATCGGCACGCTGATCGTCTTTGAGGTCTCACCGATGCCGAACGTCAACGTGCCAGTCGTCGATGTGTAATCGGCGCCGGCCGTCGCCGTGACATTCGCCGTCGCGTAGTTGATCGTCACGACGTTCGTGGCCGCACCCGAGAGGGTCACCGTGAACACCAGGTTCGTCGTGCCGGCGTTGCCTTCGGCGATCGTGACGTCGGAAACGCTCGCGCTTGGGGGCGGGGCATCGGCCTTGCCGGTCACGGTGATGCGCACCGTGGCGACGTCGGTCCCGCCTTCACCATCGCTCACCGTGTAAGTGAAGGTGTCCTCCAGCGTCGCCCCTTCCGCCAGGTTCCCCAACTCGGCCGAGGTCCGCGGATCGTACGTGTAACTTCCATTCGCGCCGACGGTGACCGTGGCGCCGCGCGTGCTCGTGGCGTCGAAGGCCGAAACCGTCAGCGTCGTCCCGGTGTCGGGATCGGTATCATTCGACAGGACGCCCGGCGCGGCCACATTCAACACGGTATCTTCGTCGGTCGCGCCGGTGTCGTCGGTTGCCACGGGCGGATCATTGTCGCTCGACACCGCGACCGTGAACGACTGCGTCCCGGTATTGCCGGCCGCATCGACCGCTTGCACGACAACGTTGATATTGCCGATCTGCGCCGCCGTCGGCGTCCAGCTAATGACTCCGGAATTCTGGTCGATCGTCATCCCTGCCGGCGGACTGCTTAACAGATAGGTGAGCCCGACATTCCCTTCCTCGGAGCTCTGCGCGTTGTACGAGTACGCTTCGCCGACCTCGGCTTGCGTTACGGCTGTCGACGTAAACGAGGGAACCGACGCGTCAATGGTAATGGCGAGCGCCGGCGAGGCGTCGCTGGTACTCGAACCCACCGTCTGCGTAGCGGTGAGTGACGAGGCGCCATCGCCGAGGGTGACGGTGCCGTTGGTGACGATGGTCACCGTCGAACCCGAGGCGACGCTGGATCCGATCAACGTGGAACCGGCGAACACGTTCACCGTAGCGCCGTTGCTCACGCCCGAGATGCTCAGCCGCAGCGCATGGGCGGCATCGGAGTTGTTAAAGTTCGTGACGTTATCTGAGTTCGAGCCCCCGGAATCGGCCTCCGGCAGCAAGTCGATGCCGGTCGGCGCCGTCGGACGCGCGTTCTCCGTCAGAGCATCAACGAAGAGCTGCTTCAGCTCGGCGTACTTGTTCGGCAACTCCAGGTTATTATTCGTCAGGTTGTAGACGGCAGTCACCGTGTTCGTGGCGTCGAGAATCGTCACGTCGCGCCACGTGGCGTTCCAGGCGGTCCAGGCGTCGGAGCCAGCGATGCCATCGGTGTTCACGTCTTGCACCACTGGCAGGTTTGCCGTGGTGTTGTCGTTGCCACCTTCTTGCCCTGCCTCGTTAATGGCAAGGATATCCACCTGCTGCGTCGGAAATTGCTGCCGCAGCTCGCCTTGCATTTGTTCTAGGAAACCCAACTGGGTTTGGCAGTAGCCTCACGTCGTATGAATGAAGTACCAGCCGGAGACCTGCTGCAGGTATTCCCGGGGAGAGATCGTCGTGCCAAAGAGCGGCGAGTTCAGATTGTCATCGACCAGTTGAAAGTCCGGCACCTGAGCGCCAACCGTCGCCAGCACCCGCCGCGACTCCAGCGACTCAATCCAGGCCGGGCCGTCCCCGGATGCGCCGACGCGAGCGCGGAACGTCCGCCGCCAGTTGCCTTCCCATTGCTTTCCAGACCATTGCATGAGCGTATCGATCCCAGGTGCCGCCCGACGCCGAATTCCGCGAACGCGGGCTCAATTTCGACATCAATCGGTCGATCAAAGTTCCAGACTAACGCCTGACTCCCACTTTTCCCAGCATTTTACCCAGTCCCCGCCGTCCGCAACCTCGAGTGATCGCGTCAAATCCACCCCCAGCCGCATAAAATTCACATCGCCACCGGTCGCACGGCCACGGCCTCCCCACAAACGTTGTAGAATCCCTGCGACGCTGCTGGCGACCGCGCCAAGACGATAGCCGCGAAAAACACGAAAAAGTGCAACGAGGCGGGGCCAATTCGGTGACCGCATCTCGCCTTCCGACCGACGCCACCAATCCTTGCGTCACTTCATGCAATGCCTGGCCATCTCAATTCCCGACGTCATAGGATCGCGAACAAGCCGCACCCGTCTCGCGCCCTCATCGCCTCCTTCTTCGTGCTTCTTCGCGTTCTTCGTGGCCACCCCCCTCGCAGGCCCTGCCGATGACCGAGCTTCCGCCGATCGAGTCGTTCGTTTCCAGTACCGGGGTTCGCATCTACCGCATCCCGTGCGAGGCCTTTCCCGGCTTCATCGTTTACTGCCATTTGTTGCTCGGCGCCGGTCCGCCGACGTTGGTGGATACCGGCTCCGGCTACGGTAGTTCCAACCAGCAGCTGTTGTCCGGTCTGGAAGCGGTCCGCACGCGGTTCGGCGAAGCGATCGGTCTGCGGGACATTCAGCGGATCATCATCACGCACGGCCACATCGACCACTTCGGCGGCCTCTCGCACCTCATGGCGTACGTCCCGGCCGAGGTAGCGGTTCACCCGCTCGGTCGCCGCGTCCTCAGCCACTATGAAGAGCGCGTGATCGTCGCCACGAAGAACGTGCGATTCTATCTGCAACAAGCCGGTGTCCCGGCGGAGATGCAGCAGAACCTGATCGATATCTACCAATTCTCGAAGAAGCACGTCCGCAGCGTGCCGGTCGATCGCGAACTGAACGACGGCGACGAGCTCGACGGACTGCAGTTCATCCACACGCCAGGCCATTGCCCAGGCCAGGTGTGCATCGGCATGGGAGACATCCTACTGAGCGCCGATCACATCCTGCCCGGCATCAGCCCGCACCAATCTCCGGAGAGCATCACCGCCTTCACCGGGCTAGCGCATTACCTTGAGGCCCTCGAGAAAGTGGCGCGCATCGGCGGATTCGACCTGGCGCTCGGCGGGCACGAAGGCCCCACCCGCGATGTGTACCGCCGGATCGAGGCAATCCGCGCCGGGCACGTGCGGAAGCTCGATCGCGTGCTCGGCATCATTCGCGATGCGCCCGAGCCGCCGACGGTGCAGGAAGTGACCACGACGATGTACCCCAAGGTCCAAGGCTTCGACGTGCTGCTGGCCCTGGAAGAAGCCGGCGCCCACGTGGAATATCTCTACCAGCATGGCCGCCTGGAAGTGACCAATCTGGACGAAGTTGAGCGCGAAGACAACCCAGCCGTCCGTTACACCGTCGCGTAACGACGGCTCAATGACGGCGCGAGACGCCGACCGCGCGGCGTGGTACAACAACCATCGTGGGCGTCCGCCGGGCGAACCTTGCGCGGGGCGGCGCTGTCCGGACGAATCTCGGCGGCAATGCATATTGCGCCGCCAATTTTTCTAACGACGGGTGAATCGATGGCTTGGTTGTGGGGCATTGTCGGTTTTGTACTGGGCGTCGCGTTGGCGACGGCGCTCGCCTTCCTGACACGCCATAAGCTCAGGAAGCGCGAGGCGGTCTTTCAGCTACTGAAAACGCATTTCGTGAAGACGCCGCTCGGTTCCCTCCGCGTGGCGACGCGTAATTTCCCCGTCCGCATGCGGGCCGACGTGCAGCGCGCGCTCGACGAAATGTTCACAGGTGAATTGACCTACTCGTTGTTGACTGGCGTGCGCTTGCAGCACGAAACGTTCGAGGGGATCAGCCTTTCCACGCTGCTGACCGGCATGATGGAGGCCTCGCAGATTCCGGTCCACTACGAAGAGGTCAATATCGGCGAAGATCGCCCTGCGCGCGTGCAGGATAACAGCCTCTGGCTGGCGGCGATGGCGCGCAGCAAAGGGGCCATTCTCCTGTCGCGCGTCCGCAGCTACGGCGGCCCGGGAAGCATCCGCATCGATATCGCCGCGCCGAACGACGACGCGGGCGATGCGCTCATTCAGCACGTGTTCGCCAAGATCGAAGAGGCGGTCCGCCTCGCGCCGTCGTACCGCGGCAAGGTCCTATCGATGGAGAACACGGAGGACTACTCCGGCGAAGGAACCGGCCTCACGGTTCACGCCATTCCGCTCACCACGCGCGAGCAGGTCATCCTCCCGGATGAAACGCTGGCGTTATTGGACCGCAACGTGATCCACTTCGTCCGCCGCCGTGAGCGCCTCGGCGAGTTCGGCCAATCGAAGAAGAAGGGTCTCCTGCTCTACGGTCCGCCGGGCGTCGGCAAAACGCACACCATTCGCTACCTCGCCACGTCGCTGCCGGGTCAGACGACGCTGCTCATGACCGCTGAGCAGATGGGCTACCTCTCCGAATACATGTCGCTCGCCCGGCTGCTGCAGCCGAGCATCGTGGTCATCGAAGACGTCGACCTGATCGCTCGCGCACGCGGCACGCATGATGGTCCGTGCACCGAGGCGCTCCTCAACAAGTTGCTGAACGAAATGGACGGCCTCAAGGAGGACGCCGAAATCCTCTTCATCCTCACCACGAACCGCCCGCACGATTTGGAAGAAGCCCTCGCCGCGCGGCCGGGCCGGATCGATCAATCGATCGAGTTCGACTATCCCGACGCGGAGGGCCGCCGTCGCCTCGTGCGGCTCTATGCGCGCGAAGCCCGTGTGAGCCAGGCGGCGGAAGACCTGATGGTCCAGGAAACGGATGAAGTCGGCGGCGCGTTCATCAAAGAACTGGTCCGCCGCGCACTCTTGTTCCACTTGGAACGGGCCGACGATAACGCCATCGACGAAATCGACGTGGAAAAAGCGGTCGAAGAGCTCCTCCACCACGGCGGCGAAATCAACGTCCGCAGCCTGGGGGCGCCGTTCGGTTTCGCCACGCGGCAGCGCTCCCTCACGGAACTAAAGGCCAGGCCGGACGATGCCCGGCCGCGGCGCGGCAAGTAGGCGGTTCCAACTTCGTCGACGTTGTGCAGCGACGAATACGCAAGCGGCCGCGACGATGCTGATTCCCCGCGACGAAGGCTCCGGCACGACCGTCGCGCCGGTGAAGCCGAACTGATTGCGGACGTTGTTCAAGTCCGGTAGATCGACCGTGCCGCTGCCGTCGCTGTCGCCGGCCGCCCAACCGCCCGCGGCGCCAAAGTGATTGCGCACCGCGTTCAAATCGGCAAGGTCGATCGCGCGATCCAGGTTCACGTCGCCGAAGGCCGTTTGGACGATCTCCTCCACCCACAATTGCGCATCGAGGTCATCGATCGCGGCGTCGCCGTTCAGGTCGAAAGTGTCGATTTCGGCCGTGCCGCGATGGGCGAAGAGTAAATCGATATCGAGCGCGTCGACCCGTCGGTCGTGATTGAAATCACCCGGCGGAAAGAGATCCGGCTCAAGAAACGCCGCGTCGGTCAAGTCGTCAACCGCCTGCTGAAACTGCGCACCACCGAGGTTCTGGTTAAACGCAATCACAAACGGCGGTGTCGATTCGTAACCGCTCACATTCACGCGCAACATGATCGCATAGCCGCCATCCGGGATCTGCGGCGACTCGAACAGGTAGTTCAACAAATGCTGGTGCTGCGTCGATTGACCGTCGATCGTCTCCAGCACGAAGCCCGGCTGGAACACGTTCGCGCCGTCGACATGCGTGGGATCGTGCCGCACGGGCGCCGCAGGGAACGGCGGATCAACCCCTTCAATGCGCAACTCCAGGCCATCGTCCGCCGGCACGATGCCATCGGCCGCGGCGTTCCAGTACCAGAGGTGATCGACGACGTCGAACGTCACCACTTCGCCCGGCTGAAAACCTTGGAACTCAAAGCCGGGGATGTTCGTGTAGGTGAGCGGCCCCAGCGGTTCGAACTCCGAGGTGAACGTCAATCCGTTCGTGGCCAAGACGCCGCCGGTCGCCGTGACGATGATCGGATCGCCGTGCGCCCGCGCGTTCTCCGCCGCAGACAACACGGTTGCCAAGAAGAACAGTGCGTTTAGATATTTCATGGTGTAGCTCGATGTTGATGTTCGCGGCGGCCGATCGTTATTGCGGCTTCGCGAAATTGCGCGTGCCTTGGATGCCTTCTTCGATCCAGCGGCGGACGGTGTCGGCTGGAATGGTTTCCACATGGCCGTCCGCGTAGAGATAGTTGGCCGCCACGTGCTGGTGGCGTTCAAGCTGGATGTCGCGCTCGATCAAGTCATGAACCAGCCCGCGGTGGATGTTGTACGGCGAAAACCAGGCCCCCGCGTGGACGTGCTCGTTCATGAAATCCATGTTCCGCAGATCGGAGCCTTCGAAGACCGTGATCGTTTGCGACGTGGCCTTCAGTTTCCACAAGCTGAGGATCGCGTCGGGCTGCTTGACGCAGATCAGATCGTTCAGCACGTAGCTGGTGGATTTATTGGCGACCCGCTCGGGCCCTTTCAGATCCGCAGGGCAAATGCGAATGTCGTCCACGTTTTCCATGTAGGGGCCCAACGTGTAGACCCACGACGACTCACGGCCGGCGTGGGCCGACATCGGAAAACGCCCTTGATGATTGTTCGCGAAACCATGCATCGCCAGGCCGATCTGCCGCAGGTTCGACTTGCAGGCCGTCGTTCGCGCCGCGGCGCGACTCTGCTGCAGCGCAGGCAGCAACAGCGCGATCAACACGCCGATCACGGCGATCACCACCAGCAGTTCCACGAGGGTAAATCCACGTCGATTCATGGCGACATCCGCATGCCGCACGAAGAGGCGATGGCGAGCCGTCGCCGGCTCGCCCCGCCCCGTTCGATGCAACTTTTTCTACGCAACCAACCGGACCTTTCGGCGGCGACGAATTTCACAAGTCAAGAGCGCGCCGATTCCCAGCAAGCCGAGAGCCCACGTCGACGGCTCAGGCACCGCCGACTTAAGCGCCCGTAGCCCGGCCGGCACTTCTTCTGGAGCAAGGCCGTTATTGGCCACTGCCCAGAAGGTTTCCGAGCGTTCGAAGCCCGGCGACGAGACCTGAAAGCCAACGGCATACAGTCCCGTCGGCGCGTCGAGCGGCAACGCCAAGGTCACCGAACTATGCCCACCGACCTCGCCGTTGTAAGCGCCGAGCGGTCCGCCGGCGACGAACTCGTCGGTCGGAGACACGTCGATGCTGAACGACGATCGCGAAATGGTGAACGCCACCGGCGACGGCACGACATTCGCGCCGTCCCAGAACGCCAGCGCACTCGGATGCTTCGCCGAGCCCGCCGCATCGACCGTCAACACCGTGCCGGCCGGGATCCCGTCGCCGAACACGGGATAGAACCCGGCCGTGCCACGCAAGAGCGTCGGCGCTCCTTCCGGAAACGGCGTCAGAGCGCTGTCGTGGAATTCAAACGTCACGAGCGACGGAGAGTAGAGTTTCCCCTGGTCGTCCGCCGCGACGGCCAGCGGAATCCCATGCGCCCCGGCCTGACCGGCCAAGAGCAACGAGCAAATCAATGCCAACGACAAAACAGAATTACGCATTTCAGAAGAAACCTTTTTGCAAAGTTGAGATTCAAGTTGAACGAATGTGCGCGCAGCCGCGCACAATGCAATTCCTGGAGCCGGAAGCGTTAGCGCCCGGAGTTTCGGTCGCTTCGCCGCATCAACGCAGCGCCTCGATCGACTCATTGCACGCCTTCCGCGCAAGGTGTGCGCAGCGGCGAAAGCAGTCGAAAATCGCGCCCGAAACCGGCGTAGTTGCTAACGCAACGCGTTAGCCCAACCGGGGCGGTGGAGAATCCGGCGCGTACGCGGGAGATTCGCAGGATTGCGAAACGATCGGAGCGGTATCCACTCGCGACGAAAAGACGACGAATTCACAAATCACGGCGGGAATCGCCGCGCCGCCATGAAGCCAGTCGGTGGCCAGTCCGCGGCACTTCATCGCCTCGTGAATCACGATCTGAGTCGCACCAACGGGCGCGACGTTCTTCGTCAAATTGCCTGTCGGCGATTGGGAGCAGCAACCGCGGGCACTGGCGTCGATCGCCAACGACTCCTCGGCGACCGCCGCGATGAGCTCCTTCGGGGGAGTCACTCCGTGCTTCGCGGCGAACGCGAGCCGTTCACGGGCCGTGTGGCAGCAGCAATGGCGATAGCACTGCTCGGCGTCGCAACAACCGCAGCGGCTGAACATGCACGGAAACGGCCGCGACACGTCCTTCATCGCCACCGCGTCCACCGGAACGCCGAGCGCGACGAACAGATACCACAACATCGCCCCCCCGGCGACGCAAGACCGACCGCGACGTTTCACCAACGTCCGCCAATTCACAAAGCACCAGACAGAGGGTGGGGGCAAACTCCCCAAAGTCTAATGGCCTGCCATGCAGATCGCAATTGGCAGAGTCGCCGCAACAGAACGAGCTTGCGCACTCCTCTTCTCCCTCTCTCTTGCAGGGAGAGGGCCGAGGTGAGGGTACAGCGACCGGTTCGAATAGAAGCTCGCGCGCCCGACCGTCCGCGGCAAGTATCAGGCCGACACGTCGAGCTGTGTCGGGCGGTCGCTCGGCGGGGCCGGGGCCGCCTGTTGGAGCAACTCCACGATCGCCGCCCCTTGCAGTTTCATGGCGTCATTCGCCTTCTTCGCGACCGCCACCTGCACCTGCAGGCGAAACGCGTCCGCCTGGGCCGACGCGACCGAAGTGGAGCAACCGCAGTCCATGCTGAATACCCGTCGATGTGCGAAAACAGTCCCTCTTTTCCCAAATCGGCGGTCAGTCAATCGCGCTGGAATCAATCCCCCCCCAACCAGCTGCGCATGGAAGCGTGCCAAGTCAGCCCTGACGGTCGGAACGACTGTACGGCGGCAGGTTATGTCCTCCGGCAGGTTCACGGTTGAACAAAGGGATCGCTGCATCGCCAAACCTGCCGCCTGCCGCCTCCGGGCTGCTCCCCGTTCCTACCCCGCCGCCGCCGTTCTAAGATGGGGCGGAAATCTTTGCATCGGAGTTGACCGCCAATGACCGCCGTCGCTAGCCGCCTGATTCGCGTTGGGCACAGCCCTGACCCGGACGACGCCTTTATGTTCCACGCCCTGGCCAACGACAAGCTGGACACCGGGCCGTACCGCTTTGAGCACGAGCTCGTCGATATCGAGACGCTCAACCAACGGGCGCTGACCGGCGAGCTGGAGCTCACCGCCGTCAGCCTGCACGGTTACGCCTACCTGACCGATCAATACATCCTCTGCACCTGCGGCGCGAGCATGGGGGACCAATACGGCCCGATGCTGATCGCCCGGCAGCCGGGTCCGCGCGAGGCGTTCGCCGAGAAGACCATCGCAGTTCCCGGCACGCGCACGACGGCCTACCTGGCGCTTCGCATGTGCCTGGGGCCGAAGTTCCAGCACGTGGTCGTGCCGTTCGACGAAATCATCGACGCCGTCGTCGCCGGCAATTATCGCGGCCAGCCAATCGACGCCGGGCTCATCATCCACGAAGGTCAACTCACTTACGGGCGTCAGAACTTGCACCTGATCGTCGACACAGGCAAGTGGTGGTACGAGGAAACCGGCCTACCGTTGCCGCTGGGGGCGAACGCGATTCGCAAAGACCTCGGCCCGGACGCCATCCGCGACGTCCATCGCTTGTTGCTGGAGAGCATTCGCTACGGGCTCGCACATCGCCAGGAGGCGCTCAGCCACGCGCTGCAATACGGCCGCGACCTCGATCGCGCCGAAGCCGATCAGTTAGTCGGCATGTACGTCAACGATTGGACCCTCGACTTCGGTCCGCGCGGGCGCGAAGCGGTCGCCACGCTGTTGCGCCGCGGTTTCGAGACCGGCGTCATTCCACACCTCGTCGTGCCGGAATTCGTGGAATGAGCGCCGCGCCACGCCCCACCGAACCGACGCCCCCCAGCACGGGAGCGTTTCTGCCGTTGATGTTCCTGGGGCTCGTGGCGCTGATCGTCTGCGTAACGCTGCTGCTCGTATTTCCAGGCGGATTGATCGTCCTGGTCGTCCTGGTACTGATGATCGTCTCGCAATACTTCCTCTGGGGCCGCTGGTTGAAACACGCAATCGAGTCCGAAGACGCTGCCGACAAAGAACTCAACGCCCCCGACCGCAACGGCAAGAATTGACGCTCACCATCTACAGCCAATCATCCCAAGCCCAGGGGTGGCCACCACGGAGCTTCCACGCTTAAACGACATGGTGTGGCCTTCCCTGGGATCGGCGCGGCGCTCGATCCCAGGGAAGGCCGCACCGAATTTTTCGAGCGCAGAGAGTCCTTAGTGGCCATCCCTGGGCTTCGGGAGTACGAAGCAGTCAGTCGTATGATTTCAGTTGATCGTGTCGCTGCAATTCTCGACGGTTTCCCGCGCCTTACCATCGGTTTGGTGGGCGATCTGTTTTTGGATCGCTATCTGCTGCTCGAGCCGGGTTGGCACGAGTTGTCGATCGAAACCGGGCTCGAGGCGTATCAGATCACGTCGGTGCGCAATAGCCCCGGCGCCCTCGGCACGGTGATGAACAACCTCACCGCGCTCGCCGTGGGGCAGCTCGTTCCGGCGACCGTGATCGGCGACGATGGCTCGGGTTACGACCTGCTCAAGGCTCTCGGCCCGATGCCGGTCGACACCTCACAGATCTTGCGCGACCCTGAGCGTCTGACGCCGACTTACACGAAACCCTTGCGGCGCGACGACCAAGGCGTGTGGCAAGAGTTGAATCGGCTCGACCTGCGCAACCATCGCCCGCTCGCCGCCGATGTGGAAACGCGGTTTATCGATTACATCGAACAGGTGTTCCATGCCACCGACGGCCTGATCGTGCTCGATCAGGTGAACGAAGAAGGTTGGGGAGTGATCAACCCGCGCGTTCGCGGGGAACTCGCGCGGTTGGCCGATAGCGCCCCGGACAAACTAATGTTCGTTGACAGCCGCCGGCACATCGATCGCTTCACCGCCGGAGTGCTGAAACCGAATCGACCGGAATGCCTCGCCGCGATGGGGGTTCCGGTCCCACCGGAGGGCGTGACAATCCCGCGCGAAGTGCTCGATCGCGCCGCGATGGGGCTCTGCGAGCGGACCGGCCGACCGCTCTTCTGCACGATGAGCGAGGAGGGAATTCTCGTCGTGCGGCCGGGCGAAAAACCGGTCCGAGTTCCGTCGTTTCCGGTGACCGGGCCGATCGACATCGTCGGCGCGGGCGATAGCGCCACGGCGGGCATCGTGGCCTCCCTCCTTTGTGGGGCCACGCCGGTCGAGGCTGCCGTCGTGGGGAACCTCGTGGCTTCGATCACCATCCAACAACTCGGCGCTACCGGCACGGCTTCCCCCGCGGAGGTGCTGGGTCGTTGCAAAGCGTATCGTGACGCCATCGGCGGCAACTGCGGTTGAAGTTCAGCGCGGAATCGCCATAATGCAGGTGGCTCGCGTGGCGGTCCGGTTTGGGCGACTCCCAGCACTTGGTTGATCGCGCCCCCGGGATGGCGTTTCTCTGCCGCCGCGATAATGCGGCGGTCGCGAGCTTCCTACCTGACAGTTGTTGCGTGTGGCGTGACTGCTAAATGGCGTGACTTGGCTGGATCGCGGCGTCGGAACAGGCGGACGTGGGTCATTCAATTCCTCGGGAGTGTTGCATGTTCAAGAATCTGAGCGTCGAGGCGCTCGGCGTGTCGGGCCGGCAGGGCGAAATCATCGAGCTCGCCTTGTCGAATGGTTTTCGCGGCATTGATTTGGACCTCGCCGATTTCGCGGCGCAGGTCGCCAGTCACGGCTTGCCGCACGCCCGGCGCCTCTTGGATAGCGCAAAGCTCAAGTACGGCGGCGCGCCGCTGCCGGTCCGCTGGACGACGGACACCGACTACGCCACCGATCTGGCGAAGCTCCCGGAAGTTGCGGAACTCGCCGCATCCCTCGGCTGCACGCGGCTGACGTTCATCGTGGAATCGGCGTCCGATGCGCGGCCGTTTCACGAGAACTTTGAACTGCACCGCAAACGGCTGACCGAAATCGCCGCGCTGCTGGCGAAGCATGGCATGAGCCTGGCCATCGGCTACGATCCCACCCCGGCGGCCCGCGCCGGCAAGGATTACGAGTTCATCTACTCATTCGATAATCTGTTGATGATGCTCTCGATGGTCTCCGCCAAGAACGTCGGCGTCGCCGTCGATCTGTGGGCGCTGCACGCCTCGGGCGCAGGCATCGAGGGACTCAAGAAGCTCAAGCCGGCGCAGATTCTCACCGTCGAACTCTCCGACGCCAAACCGGACGTGGCCGATGCTCCGCGGCTGCTGCCGGGGGACGGCGGCGCCATCGATGCCGCGGCGGTGCTCACCTATCTGGCGGAAATCGGTTACGATGGACCGATCACCCTGCGCCGCGATGCGACCCAATACCCGGCGCTGGGCCGCGAGGCGATCGTGCGCGAGACCGGGCAAAAACTCGACGCCGTCTGGAAAGCCGCCGGCCTTTCGCCCGCGGGAAAGCTCCAAGCGGTCGCCGGAAAGTAGGGCCGGAGTCAGCCTTGTCGTCACTTGATCCCGGTTCACCGAGTCATCGCTGGCGACCGGGCGTGCGGTCGGCGATCGCTCGATTCGACGGCGACTCCGATCGTCGGAATTCCGCCCACACCGGGAAGTGATCGGACACCTGCAGCGCTTCTTCTTGCGAGATACCGTACACGCTGACCAGGTCGAAGACACCCCAGTTTCCTGTGTATTCGCTCGTGGCCGCGGCCTCGAACAGCATATTGTCGTACGCCTTCGTACGGCGCGTGTTGGTCGTGACGCCGCGCACGACCCAAGTGATGCCGGGAATCTGCCCGAGGCGGCCGAGTTGCGATTCGTTGGCGTTCAAGTCGCCAAGCAGAATCACGTCGTCTTCGCTGGGATCGGTCGCCTGCACAAATTGGTAGACATCCGCCAGGGCGTTCACTTCTCCGGCCACTTCGTCGGGATCGGTGTGCGTATCCACGAGATAGAACGAAAACTGCTGCGCGGGGGGCTGCGTGTACGCTCGAAAGTGCGCGACGAACGGTTCGCGATGCAGGAGGTCTTTCGGGTCAGGAACCGTGCCGGCCGAGGCGGCGTCGCAAGCGATCGTCGCTGTGTTGTAGACGAACGCGTATTGTTCCGTGCTGACGGTGCGCCCCAGACGCGGGCCGATCAAGTAATCGAAGCGGCTGCCATCGGCGTTGATCGCCGCCACGAACCGCGGCAGAATATCGTCTTCCTGGGCGCGCACTTCCTGAATTGCGACGACGTCGAACTGGCGAACCGTTTGGGCGAGGATTTCGAGAATGCGCGGTTTCGAGATCTTGCTCTTGCCGAAGACCTGAATGTTGAACGTGGCGATCAGGATCGTATCGCCAGGGCGGCGCGACGAAGCGGGGACGACGGAACCGCTGCTAGCATTCGGCGTAGACTCGATCGGCGCAGCGCCGGTTTCCTTTCCAGCCGTGATCTGATGCCAAGTCTCGGCGAGCTCTCCCGAACCGAGGCCTCCTTCCGACTCACCCGACGCCTGCCGCTGGCTCAGCTTTTGGAGCAAC
>CAZUBB010000014.1:0-7950 GCA_964618485.1 uncultured Pirellulales bacterium | reverse complement strand
GTCCGACGACCGGCCAGTCCGGATTAAAGTACGCGCCAAGGCCGCCGCTGGTGAGGACGGCGAGGAGCATGGAAATCAGCGCGAATCGCGGTGACTTCTCGGGCGGTCGAGCCTTCTTCTTCGCCATCTCCGGCCTCCATGTCGTCTCGATCAACCTTCCTGGCTGACCTCGAATTGTGTTGGTCAAGCAGTTACTTCTGCGTCTGTTCCAGCGCGGACTTGGCAAGTCGGGCCAAGCGCGGCGAGGGCGCTTTCGACGCTGTCTCGAGTGCCGCGATCGTTCCTGCGGACTTCGCCTTCATCTCACCTAAGGCCCAGGCGGCACGTTCGCGCACGGCCTCGTCCGGCGATTTTTCGAGAACCGCCGCTAGCTTGTGTTCACTGCCGACCGCGTCGGGCCCCAGGCGTCCGAGCAAAGTCACCGCCCAATACGCGACCGTCGCGTCGTTGTCGGCGGCAAGCTTCCCCAACGGTTCCACGAGTTCTTTCGCCGGCGGCCCCAACTCTTCGAGCGCCGCCACGGCCCACTCACGCACGCTCGCTTCGTCGCCGCAGGCGCGAACCAGTTCCAGCGTTGCCGGCGCCGCATCAGGCCCTGCGTGACAGAGTTGTTCCGCGGCGGCAGCGCGTGCGGCGACATCGGCGCTGTGCAGCGCGGCGCTGAATTGTTGAATCTCATTCATGACGGTTCGCATCCTTCCGAATCGATCCTCAAGGTGTCGCTAGGCCGCGATTTTCAGTTCACCAACTGCGAGCGACGGCGACAGAGCCTCCGTAGCCTCCGACATGGCGATCGTGCCGGCCTGCTCGATTTCTTGTCGTCGCCGGCGCAATGCGAACCATCCGATCGGCGCGGCCAGCACGGACAGGAAAACGAACCCTTGGCATGCTCGCCAGACGAAGTGATCGATCAGGCCGGGCGCTTGCGGTCCGCCGCTCGGTCATTCCGTCCGCGGCACTGATGGCGGTGGATAGTTCTTTCTGCATGTCGTGTGTCATCGCGACGCGCTGTGCTTCGACGGCCGCGAGCACGACCGAACGTTCGGCACGCAGATCGGCGACGGTCGCCTCGCGCATGCGTTCCAATTCGCTGAGCGTCTGTTTCCGTTCGTCCGCGACGATGTCATGTAACGCGATGCGCTCACGTTCGACGAGCGCCGGAAGCGAATCGCTGACTTGGGCAATCCGAGATATGGCCACGGCGGAGAGCGCAAGGTCATGGAGCGGCCGCTGTACGACGTCGAGCTGCACGGAGTTGAGGAGGAACAATTCCGCCTCCCAGCGAGCCTGCTTCGGCAGGTGCTTCGTGTACACCGTTCCGAGCTTCCGCAGCTCGGTAATGCTCTCATCCAAGTTGCCGACGACGTGCATCAGCTCGCTCGGCGGCTCGCGGACTTCTTCGATGTAACGCGACGCAATCGGCTCGCGATCGAAATAGAGGCTATGCACGGGGAAGTCCGCGGCGAATTTGGCGACCGTTTTCTCACCGAAACGGAGCTTACCGCCCACGGCCCGGTCGATATCTTGCAATCGCCGCTCCAGCCCCTGGCATTCCGCCAACGCCAGCGACTGCCCGGGACCGAACAACGTGCTTCCGGCCGGCGACTCGAAGTACTGCGTCATCTGCCGGTTGAGCGTCCAGACATCCAGATAGGCCGCCAACGGGTCCGGGCGCGAGGCAGCCTGAAAGCACGTCGACGTGGCGTTGATCTTCCACAAGAGCGCGTTGCGCCGGACCTGGGGATCGGGCGTCTTGGCCATGATCTGATCCGCGGTCACTTCGACGCGATCCACGAAGTGAATGGCGAACTCGTTGACCAGCACGCGCAACTGCCGCGAGGTGAGCTTCGCGTCGTCAGCCTGCCTTTCCAGCAGTCCTTCCTGCGTCGCGACGTTGCGGCATCCCACGGCGACGGCACAGGCGGTCGCCAGGACGAGCGCGAAGGAAACGAACCGCCGGTTCTGCATGCGGTTCTCGTCTAACGACGGCCGTCGAACAGCTTCTTGAGACCGTCTCCCACGTGATGCTTCGGTTCCGCGGCCGGCTCAGGATCCTGCGCCGCGGGGGCAAAGCCAAGAAACGGCTTTTCCTCTGCTTCGGGTTCCTCGAGGGCTTTCGCCAGGCGGTCGGCGACAGGACCGGTCGCTTTTTCGGCGGACAGCAAGCGCTCGCGCCCTTCGTGGCCGCCTTCGCGCCGTTCCTCGAATTCTTCGATGGCCTCGACCGCCTCTTCTCTCACCTGGGCGGCCTTTTCCCGATCGACCTTCAGGTGCGGGCGGCCCCCCTCCCAGTCAAACGACACCACGCCGAGCATGTAAAGCAGCGGCAGCGTAATGACCACCAGTAACGCCACGAAGCGATTGCCCAGCACGCTCCGCACCGGCGAGGGCATGCCCGTGGTGGCGGCGTTGACCACGTTTTGCGATAGCGTTTTCTTCTTGGCGCGTGCCATCCGGATTCCTTTCCACTCCCTGTCACGATGGGCAACTCGGCGATCCCCGCCGGTTCAGCGCACTTGCGCGGAACGGACTTTTACCAGTCTGCCAGGAGTCGGTCCAGATCAGCCGAAGCGAGCTTTGGAGGTCCCTGGAGGTCCCAGCCACGACCGCTGCACCGCTTTCGGTATGACTTGGCCGATATCCCCGCGGTGGAAGCCTAGGCTTAGCTCTCCGCTTTAGTCCGCAGAACGCTGGCCGAAGAGCGTGACCTGACAACGACTATGCCCGCACCCGCGAAGAGCAGGCCGCACAGTGCGCCCGACGACGGCTCCGGGACCTGTCGCAACGTGAACGCGAGTCCTGCCGTTCCGTCCGGTTGGCCGCCGCCTCCGGAGAAGAAGCCGCTTGCCGATGCATTGCCGACCAGCCGGTAGGTCGTGCCTGGCTCCAATAAAATGGCCAACTTCGGCGGCTGTTCGAAGCTGACGTCGAAATAGTAGTTCACTTCCGACGGCGGATCCGCATCGAGTTGCAGCGAGGCGAAGCCGTTGTTGGCGGCGCTTCCGGAGACTCCCAGGTGGTACAGCGCGGCTTCGTCGACGGTGAAGCTGAGTTCAAAGTTGGAGGAACTGCCGGCGTCGGCCGAGTCGTCGACGCCGAACGCTCCTACGAACGCATCGGCGGTGAGGTTCGCAACGACGAGCCCCGGCTTGATGACCGAATTCTGCTGCGCGAACCCGTCGGCCGTGGCGGAACCTGCCCGAGCGGCGTGGCCGACGAGCTCTTCGAACGGCGCAAAATCCGCCGCATCGGCTCGGACGCCGTCGGAGTCGCTTTCGTCGAACGTCGAAGCGCTGCCAAACGAGATCACTGACCTCGCCTGTTGCACGGGAATGATCGCCGCGGAAACCGCGTGCGCCGAAAGGAACAGGGCGAAGGCAAAAAAACAGAATCTTTTCATATGGTGCGTGATCGAGTTGCGAGCTGCGGGATGGGGTTCGTGTCGGTGAGTTGTCGTGGCTCCACACGACCATTCGGACCGTTTGGTACTTGAATCAAGTACTCGAACCCGAAGCGAGAGAATCCGCTCGTTGGAAGTGCGTTTCTCCGACGGAAACGTGGGCTCTCTTGCGACCGATACCCGGCAAGTGCGGGACCGAGTGCAAGTTCGCATACGACAAAGCCCCGACCAGACGGGTAGATGCCTGGCCGGGGTGCGGAAGTATCTGGAGGGCTGAGGGTACCGCCCTCCGATGATTAGAATAACCGCGTGGACGCTGAAAGGCGAGTATTGCCATGTCAATTCACATGGTGAGGCGACGGGGCGCAAACGATACCCAAACCTGCCGCTTGGCGCTATCGACTGAACACCCCGAAGTACGAAAAAGCCGACACATCTTGGACTCGGCCCTGATCATCAAATACGATTGAAATCGATTCAACGTGGGGTGGAGGATCGTAAAGCCAGACGGAATCTCCGAAATGATTCAATGGGCGCCCGCAATGCCACCAAGCGGTCGGCTTCGACATGCCACGACGAGCCGACGTTGGATCGGTGTGCCGACCGAAGACGCCTAAGGCCAGCGCGCAGACCGTCACCACGAACAGCAGCGTGCGGAGTGAAAAACGCGGGCGGGGCATCCGTCAGTCGCGCCAGAGAGGGTAAACGAAATCAACGATTACTTTGTCTAGCAGGACGAAGAACGTTCCGCCCAAAACCCAAACAATCAGGATCGTAGCCCACATAGGTGGCCGGCGTGTACGACTAGAGGGCGTCTTCCCTCCGCTTTTCTCCGGCGACTTGTAGGGATTTTCGTCCATGCGATGTCACTCGTCATCCAGGACGTCTTCAAACGTTGGAAAAGCGCCCTCTCTTTTGAGGAAATGCGCTTGCGTTACCCCCAGATCGTCGAAGCGGACCGTTAAGAAGGTGGGCTGCTGATCGACCGGCTCGATAGGATATGTCCAGTCCGTCATCGACCTGGTGCTGGTACGGGCCGCCGGCCAGCCGCAATTCCACCAAACCAACGCCGGGGACATTCCCTTGCGGACCAGCAACGGATCAGTACGTCGAGTCAGCACGCCGCAAGCCGCTGCGGAAACCGCCGTCACGACGAGCAGCGTTCGCAGCCCAAACCGGAACCGGCGTTTCTTGGGTGCGTCCATCCCTTGAGTGTAGCAGGGGCGAGGGCGGGGAGCAGCTTTGATCGTGCGCTGGGATCGGCGAGAATACTAGCTGCAACCGTCTATTCCCAGGAGAATGTTCAATGTGGGTCTTCTGCGGCGGTGGAGATCGAGGTCCGTCCGGCGTATTCACTGATGAAGCAATCGCACATGCCTGGATCAAAAAGCACCGCTTGACCGGCACGCTCACAGATTACCCGCTCAATGTGGGCGTTTACGACTGGACAATAGAAAATGGCTACTTCAAGCCCCGCTACCCTTCTCAGAAATCACCTGAGTTCATCGGCAAATTCACGAGCGCATACCTCCCGCACCATCACTTTGAAGACGGTGAGCTACAGGCTTAGCGACAGCGGAATCCGCGTCGTAGCTGCATCGCCAGCCAGCTCAACTCGCTCCGCGGATTAGGCGACACCGGCAGCGGTCGATGATCGCTTCGATGAAGTCGCGGTGGCGATCGCCGGGCATGGAGCCTCAGCCTTCAATCTTGCGCCCGAAGCAAAAGCAGTATCCGTCGTGCTCGCTCATTGAATCGCACTCGCGGACGAAGAATATCCGGTAGCTCTTTCCGTCGTGCTGTTGAATCTCGATGGCGCCCGGCTTCGCTCCCTTGGCAGCTAGCTCGTCGCGCAGCGCGTCGACATCGCTCACTTCGAAGTAGCACGAGCCAGCCTTGGCCGGATCGTGCTGGGAATCGAGGACGACGCCGATCTGGGCCGCGTCGCGTCGCACCGTCGCCGCGTTCGCCGCAACAGCGACGGCTTCGAATCCGAGCACCCGCGTGTAATAAGCAACCGCGCGGTCGACGTTGCCGACGGGAAGGGCGGAGAGGTCTTCTTTCGAAATGGGATAGACGCCCTCGAATCGTTGCATTGCCCTCTCCCTTGTGATCTCACTGGTCGCAACTTTTCATGAGATACCACGCCGCAATACGGGCCGGCTCTTGGCGCCTTTACGGTGCGGCGACTTGTGTGGGTTCTCGTTCATGTCTCATCAATCCTGCCACTCAATGTACTCGCCGTGTTCATCGATCAACACAACAACGAACAGGAATCCGTATGCCCATCGTTCGTGGCCGTCTCGATAGCGAACAATGTGGTCAGACTCGCCGAGAATGTCGCGAACCTCGTCCGTGGTCATGCACGGTTTCAAATGGCCCAACTCTGCCAGCGTCACATCGTTCGGTAGTCAAGAATAGATGAACACCCCCACCGCGCAAACCGCCACCGCGATCAGCAGCGTGCGGAGGGTGAAGCGTGGGCGAGGCATGCCCTGAGTTTAGCAGGGGGCGAGAGCAGGTGTGGCGCAGTTTAGCCTTTTGCCGTTCCATTCCGCCTGTGTGATAATGGCCAGAAGAATCTTTACACTCGTTCCGATCGGCTCGCGCGAGGCCTATGTGAACGCACCGCCGCCGGAATGGGAGAACCCCTATCAATCACCAAAGGCATATGACGCACGTGGCTCAGGGCAGCAGAAGACGCCCGAGTACGAAAACCTTTGCCGGCTCGCGATTTGCCAGAGGTTGCTGCTATGCGCGTTCATCTTCCACTTTGTGCGCTTTGTTGGATTGGTATCATTGGATTCATTGGGCTTCCGCGTACCAAAATCCTTCGTCAATACCGCTAGTTGGGTCGGAGTTCTTATCGACGTGACTGCCGTGGCTCTTCTGGCCGTCCGGCTCAATGGTATAGTCGCCGGCGTGACGCTTTCTTTGTTGGCGGCCGTGCCGTGTGCAAACCTCATCATCATGGGGGCCGTCTATGGGCAGGCGAATACCTATTTTCGCCGCTCCGGCGTGGTGGCCGGACCGTTTGGGCCGCGATGGTCGGACCTGGTAAACGCGACGCATGTCGCGACAGTTTCGACGACTAGCCCCGCGGGTCAGGAGACCAACGACAGCGGTCGATGATCGCTTCGCGGAAGTCGCGGAGGTAGGTGTCGGCCTTGCTCACTGCGGCTGGTCCGCAACCTGGCCGGTCTTCTGCAGAATGTAGTCGGCGACTTCGACGGCCACGTCGGCGAGCTCGCGGCGCGCCTTACGCGCCTCGTCACCCTCGGGAACAAATACCTTTCCCGACACATGGCCGGACGCCACCAGGCCGGTAAACACCTGCGCTGCCAGGAGCGCTCGGGGATTGGGGCGTTTTCCGCGATCGTGACTACTTCCCATTGCGTTGCTCCGCCTTTGTAGAGTTGCACCCTTCCGCACCGCACCGCCCTAATTGGATACCACGGCACCGCGGACTAGCTCGCCAGCATCAACGCCCCGCCCTGGGTTCCTGGGGCGGGGTTTTTTGTTGCGCCCGTTCAACTGCTGCACCGTTGCTGCACAACGACATTTTCCTGCCATCAGCGCATCAAAAAACCCTCGCCACAAATTCAATTGTGACAAGGGTTTACATAAGGTGGAGGATAGGGGACTTGAACCCCTGACCTTCTGGCTGCCAGCCAGACGCTCTCCCAACTGAGCTAATCCCCCGCTTTAGGGAACCGCCGGACGGGGCCGAGTTCGAGAACCGGCCGCCCGGAAACAAGCATGGAAGGGTATCACTGCCAACTGCGAGTGTCAAGCTGCCCATTTTGCCGCCGGCGTCCTAGTTGGGTCGCCATTCGCAGGGCGAAAGTTCGCGCCGTGGCGATAATCATTGTAGGGCGGGCCGGGGGACGCTGGGGAGCGTTTGACCGAAAGGTTTTGCCGCGGAATCAACGGTCGCGAATTGATCCTGCGAGGCCCGCCGCGGCGCGGTGGCGGGTCTTTGACGAGCAAGAAGCATCGCAGGTTGCTGGAGCGCAATGCTTGCGGGGATCGCCGCTTCTCGGGCGCGCGGCCCGCCCTACGGCATTGGCCCCGGCGAGTTTTCTTCATGCGGTGTCGTCTATGCGACCGATACACTCGCCGCAGAGGGGAGAACTTCTCTTCCCAAGATTGCCGTTTTGTGGTGACATAGGGCATTCCCACTCAATGGGTAAGTGACTTACCCACCGAGTGCGCGGCGAGCGGCGATGCAGGTGTGTGAAGGCACGGAAGCCAGGTAAACGGCGCGATGCGAGTATTGCTCAATGGAATGTCGATGTTGGGCCGCCTCACCGGCGTCGGGCATTACGCCTGGCGGCTGGCCGATGCGCTATCCGACTCCGCGCGCGTCGAGTCGATCGACGTTTTTCAAGGGCGCCGCATCATTCCGTGGAGCGCCTTTCAGGCCGGTGCACAAAGCTCCGAGCGCGTCGATCGCTATGAGCGCCTGAAGAGCTGGGTGCGCGGCAATGCGCCGTTCTGTCGCGACCTGGTCAGCCGTTTCCGTTCCGCGAGTTTCACCCGCGAAACGC
>CAZUBB010000013.1:27250-41577 GCA_964618485.1 uncultured Pirellulales bacterium | reverse complement strand
CTTGCGCGGTACCCGCGCGGCGTCAGGCGCGTACGAGCCGGATGACGCCGCGCTCCGCCGCGACGTGAAGCCCGAACATCCGCGCGAGGCGCGGCGCGAGCAGACGCGGATCGTTCACCCGAAAGCGTCCCGAGACCCTGAGGTCGGCGAGATCGGCCCCGGCAAGAACGAGCGTCTCGGGCCCGTAGCGGTTGGCGGCGCCGATCACCTCGGCAAGCCGCGCCGCCTCGAATACGGCAATACCGGCGGGCCATTCCGCGTCACGCCGCGTCGCCACATCGCGCACCAGCACGGCCCGCGTCGGCTCCATCGGGTCGTAGTAAACCGGGCACTCGGAGCGAAGCGGAAAGCGCTCCAGCGCCTCGTCGGCAAGCGCCCGTTCGGCGAAGGCGACGCGGGTGGCGCCGTAGGTCCAGGTGCGGTACTCGGCGCCGTCGACGGAATATGCGACGTGGATATCGGGGCGGTAGGTTCGGGCGTCGGCCAGGCCTTGCTCGACAATCCGGCGATCGAGGACCGTGGCCCGGGTCTCCAGGTAATAGCGGTTCGCGCCCCAGTGCGGGTAAATCTGCCGGACGAGAATCCAGACCAGCAAGCCGCAGCCCGCGATCAACAGCCCGAGATAGAACAACGCCTCGACGACCGTTCCCGCAAAGCGGGATCCGGTTCGGCGGCCCCCCCGTTTTTTCTCAAAGAAGCGGATTTTCGGGGACACGGGGATGTGAGGGCGGGCGGGACTCGTGGGGCCGAATAATAGACACCTTCGGCAGTCTCAGGGTAGTCTACCCCAAACTAAAGCGCGCGGCGCGCCCCTCAGCCGGACAAGGCGAGGCCGGCGACGCGTTGTCACGACAGACGACTAAGATCAATCATGTCGAAGAAAATGGCGGCCTTGGAACGAATCTCGCGTTCGGGCGTGGTGGCGGTGCTACGGGCGAACGACGGCGGGTTGCTCGTCGACGTGGCCGAAGCGTTGCTTCGCGGGGGCGTCGAGGCGCTGGAAGTGACATTCACCGTGCCGCGAGCACACCGCGTCATCGAGCGCATCGCCGAGACGCTAGGGGACCGGATCGTGCTCGGCGCCGGAACCGTGCTCGATCCCGAGACGGCGCGAATCGCGCTGTTGGCCGGCGCGGAGTTTATCGTCTCGCCGACGTTGAACCTCGACGTGATCCGCCTTTGCCGCCGCTACGACAAGGCGGTGCTGCCCGGCGCGCTGACGCCAACCGAGGTACTTACGGCCTGGGAGGCAGGGGCCGACGTCGTGAAGATTTTTCCCTCGGATCTCACCGGGCCGGCGTATTTCAAGGCGCTCGCCGGACCTTTGCCTCAGGTGCGCATGATGCCCACCGGCGGTGTGAATCTCGAAACCGCCGCAGCGTTCCTCAAGGCGGGGGCGTTCGCGCTCGGCATCGGCGGGGCGCTCGTCGATAGCCGCAGCCTGGCGAATCGGGACTTCGCTCGAATTGAGACGCTCGCCCGGCAGTATGTTGAGATCGTGACCGCGACTCGCGCTTCCTAGGGGAGCGCCGACTTAACAGCCGTCTTGATTTGAGACGGTTTGGCGCGACTGATTGCGCGACATCGCAGCCCTTCCATTTCGCGCAACGCATTCTCCAGCAATGCCTTGCGTCGCGGTAACAGCGCGATGCTCTCACTTTGAGACCAGTTCGACTGACTGGGTGGCCGCTCGACGACCTTCGTAGCGAAGTGCTACGCCGTGTTGCGTTGCTATACACGCTTCTAGGTGGGCGCGAATCGCCTTTTTCGTCAAAAAGAAAAATTCTTCGCGCCGTAACCGCTTTATGCGTCGGAGCTTGCGATTGGTGCGCTGCGAGTCGACGTGATCGTGTTTCAAGAGCGGTACGCGCCGTGCTTTTACCCCGCTCGCTTCCTGAGGGTCGCGAGGCCTTCAAGAAGCGACAAAACGAGACTGGCCCGCGGGGCCTCTGACGTTCATGTGCCGGGTGGTTAACTTGCCCCTGACCATCCTGCTTCGCCAATGTGGATGTGGCGCGTCAGAGGCCCCCGTTTTTTTTTGCGCTCAATAGTCGCTTGAGCGACGGCGATTGATGCAACGTGCCGCGCTTACTCCGGGCGCTCACGCTTCCGGCTCTCTACAGCGTCATTCAGCGCCATTCGCGCGCCAGTCGGCCAATTGCAGTTCCACGTTGCGCCGGCCGTTGAACTCATTGATGACCGGGCGAAACGCGATCGAGAATGGCCCGCTCTGCGCCGCCAGCTTTTCTTCGTCGTCGCCGCCACCGAAGTAAACCGCCCGCATCCGCGCCCCGTGCTGTGCCACTCGCAACGACAGATGCCGGCCTCCGCCGCCGATCCGGCGCGGCGGTTCTTCGAGCGTCACGCCGCTGGCGCAGAGCATCGGGCGCGGATTGCCTTGGCCGAACGGCGAAAGCTGTTCCAACTGGCCCACCACCTTGGCGTTGAAGGCGCCGAGCGGCGCCTCCGCGTCGATCCATAACTCGGCGACGCGCTCGGCGCCGTTGATGGCGCCAGCGGCAAATTCACAGAGCTCATTGCGGAAGGCGTCGATTTTCGTTTCTTGAATCTTGAGCCCAGCCGCGGCGGCGTGGCCGCCGAAACTCTCGAAGTGATGGGCGCAACTCGAGAGCGCTTCATGCAGATTGAAACCGGGAACGCTGCGTGCCGAGCCCTGCGCAGGGCGGCCGCCAAGCTCGTCGAGCGAAAGTAACACCACGGGACGATGGAGTTTTTCCGCCAATCGACCGGCGACGATGCCGATCACGCCGGGGTGCCAACCGCGGCCGGCGAGCACTAGCGCGGCGTTGTGGGCGGGATCGAACTCGTCGACCGCCTGCTTGTGCGCGGCGAGGTACACGCTGCGCTCGAGCGTCTGCCGGCTTTCGTTCAGTTGGTGAATGTACTGCGCGAGTTCCACGGCGCGTTCGCGGCTCGTCGTCGTCAGCAAATCGACGCCCAGCCGGGCTTGGCCCAGCCGTCCCGCCGCGTTGAGGCGCGGGGCGATCGTGAACCCGACGTGATCGCAATCGATGCGCGATTGTTTGTCGAGCCCGGTCACTTCGAAGAGCGCGTTCAACCCCACGCCGCAGCGTTCCTTGAGGCTCAATAGCCCGTGCGTGACCAGCACGCGGTTTTCGTCGACCAGCGGAACGACGTCCGCAATGGTGCCCAGGGCCGCAAGGCCGACCGCTTCCAGCAGGAAGTTCCGCATCGGCTCGCTGACTTTTTTCGCGCCACTGGCTTGCTGGCAAAGCGCCCAGGCCAGTTTGAGCGCCACGCCCGCTCCACAGAGTCCTGCGAACGGATACGCACTGCCCGGCAATCGCGGATGCACGATCGCGGTGGCGTCCGGCAGTTCAGGGCCGGGCTCGTGGTGATCGGTGACGATGAGTTGGATGCCGAGTTGCTTTGCGAGCTCCGCTTCCGCGACGCTACCGATCCCGCAGTCGACGGTGATGACCATCTGCGCGCCGTCGGCGGCGAGCTTGGTCAGCGCTTCGCCATGCAGACCGTAGCCTTCGTCGAGGCGGTGCGGAACGTAGTAGTTCGCCTCGGCGCCAAGCAATCGCAGGCATTTCCAGAGGAGGCTCGCGGCAGTCATGCCGTCGACGTCGTAATCGCCGTAAACGACGATCCGCCGGCGCTCTTGAATCGCCTTCCAGATCACTTCGGTCGCCGCAACGACGCCGGGAAGTTCTTCCGGCGGCCGGAGTCCGGTCAGCTTCGGCGCGAGAAACGTCTGCGCCGCGTCGGGGCAGTCGATCCCGCGGCAGAGCAGAAGCTGCGCCACGACCGGCGCAATATCGGCCGCGCGCGCCAGGCGCGCGATCCGTTCGGAATCGTGAGGATGAATGCGCCAGCGCTTCGCCATCGGCTGCCTACTTGGAGAACGATTCCCTTCGACCGACGGCGATTATAACCGTGGAGCGATCCGGCTTCACGCCGGAGGGCTGGCGGCGAGTCGCTTGCCGACCGTCTCGGCGAGCTTCGTTTCGTCGGGGAATTTGCCCGTCTTGAGCTTCGAGTAGACCAACTCGTCGCCGACGGAGAGTTCGAAACAGCCGCCCCCGGCGGGCACGAGTTCGAGCGATTCGATTTGTTGTTTGTACTGCTTGAGCAACCGGCTCGCCAAACTGACGGCTTGCGGCTCGTAGTTTCACATCGAGCAGTAGCGCAGCGTGAGATGCATGACAGTTCCTCCGTGAGAAGTTCGCGTTACTTCTTCCCCTTTTTCTTCGCCGCCTTCTTGGGGCTTTTCGTCGCCGCCTGCTTGGCCGCGGCCGGTTTTTTCTTCGCCCCCTTGGCGAAGACGTTTTCCCAACCTGAGGCGAATTGCTTGTTCGATCCGGAGTGCGTGACCGTCATCCGTGGGGACCTGGCGTGTGTGCGTGGGTAGGTGTGGTGGTTGGCTGTTGGAAATCATCCCGATGTGGCGGTGAATCGTCAAGCAGTGGAAGGTTGTGCTCGGAGCGAATCCGTTCTTCACGAGCCCGAAGCATTCGCTAGCCCGTTGCGCCAGCGAGGGAGTGTTGACGTGGAAGCATGTGCGATGGGTTACTTGGAATCTGCGTCCTCGCACCCTCGCTAGCGCGTCGGGCTAGTGTGACGGTCCTTCCTCGCGACGGAAGCGCGATCTTGTCATTGGATTCTTACCGGCGGGAAGGGCTTCTTTTCGATTTCAAAAATTCAGCTTGCGAACCCCTGGTGGCCGATGTACTATACATGCGATCACTAACCTGCTAGCAACGCTGTCATGGCAAACGCGTCCGATGATCGCCGCCGCCGGGTGGCCCAACTGGCCGAGCAACTGCGCGGCTGGGAGGGGGGCGCGGGGCCTGTGCGGCGGGGGATTTCCAGCGGTTGCCGGCAGTTGGACGCCCTGCTTCCCAGCCGCGGTTTCCTGCCGGGATCGCTGGTGGAGTGGATCGCCCCGAGCGCCGGCTCGGGGGCCACGACCCTGGCCCTGGCGGTGGCCAGGGCGGTCTGCGGGGCGGACGGGTGGCTGGTGGTGGTCGACGCCGCGGGAACGTTTTATCCGCCAGCGGCCGCGGCCCTGGGGATCTGGCTCCCGCGGATGCTGTGGGTCCGCCCGGGGAGTGAAAACCTCGCGCGGTGGGCGACCGATCAGGCGCTCCGTTGTCCTGGGGTGACGGCGGTGCTGGCCTGGCCGGCGGCGCTCGATCCCACGACGTTCCGCCGCTGGCAGTTGGCCGCGGAGCAAAGCCGCGCGCTGGGATTGCTGGTTCGCCCGGCGACGGCGCTTGGCGAACCCTCGTGGGCCGAGGCCCGGCTTTTGGTCGAGCCTCGCCCCCCGGGAAAAAGCGATCCTGCGCGGGAAGCCGATCGCTGTTGGCGGATCGAACTGCTCCACGCCCGCGGGGGCTGGGGCGGCCGGTCCACGGACTTAGGAATCGATCATGAAACCGGCGACTGGTTCACGGAACGAATCTCACACGGAGGCGGCGATGCACCAAGGAAGCACGGAGAGCACCGAGAAACAGAGCACATGGAAGCCGAGCATGGAGACGAAGCGGGCGCCGCAGGAAGCGGACGGGGGGCGACGGGCGCTGTGCATCTGGTTCCCCCACTGGCCACTGCAACGTTGGCTGCATGCGGAGGAGCAAGTTGAAGATCGAGGGGTGATCCTCTACCGCCGCCAGGCGCGGCGGGGTTCCGTCGTGGTGGATGGCTCTCCCGCGTTAATCGAGCAAGGCGTGCGCCCCGACATGCCGCTGGCCGAAGCGCGGGCGTTGGCCACGCGCGGGAAACGAGGTCGCCCGGCGCTGGTGATTCGCGAACACGATCCGCTAGCCGATCGCATTCAGATCGAGCGGTTGGCCGAGTGGTGCCACCAGTTCAGCCCCACGGTGGCGCTGGCCGACGAAGGGGCCGACGCCATTTGGCTCGACGTGACTTCGGTCGGGCATCTCGCCGGAGGAGAACAAAAGCTCGTCACGCGGGTGGCGCAGGCGTTCGCCGCGCTCGGGTGGCGCGTGCAACTCGCGGCGTCGGACTCGTTCGCCGCGGCCTACGCGCTGGCGCGGTTCCGCGCCACAGAAGGGCAACCGCTCTGGGCGCCACCGGGAGAAACCCGCGCGCTGGCGATGTCGTTGCCGATCGAGTCGTTGCAACTCTCGCCGCAGGCCGCGGAAACGCTCGACAGCCTGGGGATTCGCCAGGTGCAGGAGCTTGAGCGGCTGCCGCGGGCCGGGGCCGGCGCGCGGCTGGGAGCGGAGACGATGCGGGAGTTGGACCGCCTCTTCGGTCAGCAGGCCGAGGCGATGAACGGCATCCGCCCCAGCGAAACCTGGGAAGAAAGTTTTGAGTTCGAGACGCCGGTCGCGGACGACGGAGTGCTGATCGAGGTGCTCGCGCGGCTCTGCCGGCGGCTCTCCGCGCGGCTCGCGGCCGCGCAACAAGGGGCGACTTGCCTGGCGATCGCGCTCGCGCTGCCGCCGGAACTGCCCTGGCGGCGCGAACTGCGGCTTTTTCGCCTGAGCGCCGAGGCGAAACATTGGATCGAGCTGGCGACCTTGCAACTGGAACAGGCGCGGCTGGCCAGTCCGGTGAGCAAAATGACCCTCGCGGCGACGTCGACCGGCCGCCTCGAGGTCCGCCAGCAGGAATTGTTTGCAAGCTCCGAGCCGTCCGGCGAGGCGAAGCGCGAGCTGGCCACGCTCGTTAATCGCCTGGTCGGCCGGCTCGGGCATCAACAGGTCCTCCGCGCGACGCTGGCCGCGGATCCGCTCCCCGAGTCGTCGTATCGCGCCGCTTCGGCGGTCGTGAAGCAGCGCGCCCGGCGCGAACCGCCGGTCCCCTGGCGTCCTCTGGAACGTCCGCTGGAGTTACTTCCGGCGGCGCGGCAGACCTTGCGGTTAACCACCGACGAAGGGGGCGCGCCGAGCGCTTTTCGCTGGCGCGGCGCGGAGTACCGCATCGCCCGCAGTTGGGGGCCGGAGCGGATCGAGTCCGGCTGGTGGCGCGGGCGTTTGAGCCGGCGCGATTACTACCGCGTGGAAACGGAGCAAGGCCAGCGGGCCTGGGTCTATCGGCGGAGGGACGATGACCGGTGGTTTTTGCACGGGTGGTTTGGTTGAGCGGGGGGAGGAGAAAAGGAGAAGAGAAGAAAAGGAGAAAGGAAGTGTAGGAGGCGACTCCGTCGCCGATGAATAGGGCGCTGCCTACAAACCGCACCTATTACCAGATCGCGCCCGTTTCATCGGCGACGGAGTCGCCTCCTACAGGGGAGGAGCACGCGCACTATTTCGGCGCGGCGGCTGCCAGGCGGCAGAGGAGTTCTTCGAGAACGAGCCGGGCTCGGTGGGGAGAAGAACTGGGGCCCTTCATCGCGAGGTCGGCTTCGAGGAGCCAGCGGAAAAGATGCGCGCCGCGCGCCCGGCCAAGACGCATCAGTTGTTTTTCGACTTTGGCGATCGCGAACGGCTTCGCGCCGGCCTGTTCGAGCGCCATGCGCAGCGGAGGCTTGCGACCTTGCAATTCCGACTGTTCGATAATGCCGACCGCCGCCGCCATTTGTCGCAGCGTCCAGCCGAGCGGGCCGAGAACCGCTAGCGGGTGTTCGCCTCCGGCCAGCAAACGATCGAGCTGCGTGAGCGCCTCGCCGGCCTGGCCGGCAAGCGCGGCGTCGATCATTTCCCAGGCGGTCTTGGCGCGCCACCCACCGACCATGTCGCGCACCAGCGTGATGTCGATCGTTCCGTCGGTCGCGGCGGCGAGTTTGGCTAACTCCTGGTCTAAGAGTCCTAATTCAGGGCCGACGATGTCGACCATCAGTTCCGCGGCGGAGCGATCGAGCTTTGCGCTGTGCTTTTCCGCGGCCCATTGTACGAGCCAGCCGGACGCACGGTCGACCGACGGCGCCTTGCACTCCACTTGCAGGCCCGACGCGGCGACCGCCTTGAAGAGGCGCGTATTCGCCGGCCAGGTTTTCACATCCAGAATCAAGATTCCGGTCGCACGCGGTTTGGCGACGTAATCTTCGAGTTGCGGCCGGAAGCGCGTAACGAAATCGTCGGCGTTCAACACCGCGACGACGCGCCGGCCGCTGCCGAAAAGCGACACGGTCGACAGTTCGTCGACGACGTCGCGGAGCGCGACCTTGGCCTCTTTTTCGTCGAGCTCATCCCAGGAAAACTCGCCGTCGCCATCGCCGAGAATCGCATGACGCAATCGGCCAAGCACTTGCCGCTTCAAGAACGGCTCGTCGCCATAGGCCACGCACACGCCGGGAATCGTTTTCGGCGCGGCCTTGGTAAGCCAATCGATCGCGTTCAATGTCGCAGCCATGCCGACAGTATATGCCGCAACAATCATAAGCCCAGGGATGGCCGCCACGGACTGAGTTACTGTCCACAACGTGGCAAGCGGCCTTCCCTGGGATCGCGCGGGTTCATCCCAGGGGAGGCCGCACCAGGTCGTTCGAGCATAGAGAGTCCGTGGTGGCCACCCCTGGGCTTGAGGCCGCTGTTGCTTGCGCACTCATCACTCATCACTTCTCACTGGCGCCGACCGGTTCCAGGCTGAGCTCGAACAGGTCCATCAAGTGCCCGGCGATGGGGCCTTCGCTTTGCAGCGTGATGCGATGTTGGCCGGCGGATAACTCGAGTTCGCCGAGCGATTCGCGGCGATAATAGTCCCAGGTGCCGGTGCCGATGACCTTGCCGCGAAGCTGCTGTTCGCCGGAGCGCACGACGAAGGGATTGCCTGCAGTGTCGTCATGGCAGGCGTAATGGAGCCAGACTTGATGGCGGCCGGGGCGATCGACGCTGATATTCCACGCGGCGCGATCGGCCTCGCTGCCCCAGAATCCAAGGTTCTGATTCACCTGCTCAAAGATCAACGTCGGACCGAAGATCTCTGCGCGCACCGCGGTGAGCTTAAGAGCGCCGCTGTCATCCGCGGTCACGAGCGCCGGCTTGTTCCCGACGAATTCTTTATGCGGCGTCGGCAGTTGGGCAACGAACGCCATCACGTCGGCGAGGTCTTGCTTGGACAGGTCCTTTTCGAGCCCTTCCGGCATCAGCGACTTGCCGGTCGATTCGCAGGCCTCGATTTCGCTGCGCGGGATGACTTCGCGCTTCTCTTCTTGCCCCAGCAACGTGATGCTCGCGCCCGATTCCTCGGCGAGCATGCCGGTGTGCGTCAGCCCGTCCGTGGTTTGCGCGGCATAACTGACGAACTTCGATTCGATCGCGCGGTTCGGATCGAGAATGGCGATCAACTGCGCGGTAGGCGATTTATCAGTGAGCGCCGCGAGATCGGCGCCGACGGCGTGCCCCACGGCGCCGAGTCGATGGCAGCCGGCGCACTTGGTGCGAAACACCTCGGCGCCATGCTCGGCGTCAGCGGCGAGCTTGAGTACGTCTTGATATTGCTCAACGACCTGCCGGCGATCTGTCTCAATCTCTGCGGACAATGCCTTGACGACGCGCTCGCGCAGTTCAGAACCCGCGCTCATCGCGAAGCGCTGGCGGCGATCGGCATCGAAGTCGCTCGGCTGAATCCGCCCGGCCTCGAGCGCCGCCAGAACACGCGGCAATTGCCTGGGACGTCGAAAGCAGTCATCCAGCGCGCTGCCGCGCACCTGCGGGGTGAATGATTTCCAGGCGTCCATAAGCGTGGCGAAGGCCTCGTCGGAGTCGATCGCGGCGATTCGTTCGATGGCGGCCTCGCGCAGTTCCGCCGGCGCGCTCGGCGTGAGGGCATCAGCGAGTTGCTTCAGGCCACCGTCATCGGCGACGAGCGAGATGATTTCCAACGCCGCCAAACGGGACGCGAGCGGCGCTTCGTTCGACGCCAGCGTTTCGGCTGCGAGTTCGGCCAACTGCTTAAGATCCGCAATCGACTTGTCTGGCAAGTCTTTGTAAAGATCGTTTGCAGTCAGTCCGCGCGAACGCATAGCAGCGATCACTCCCGCCGGGCGTACGAGGTTGTCGCCGGACGAATCCTCAAGCGCGAACTGCAGGAGTTTCCCGCACGACGCCCGATCGCCGTGCGCTGCAGCCATCTCGGCGAGCAGTTGCAATGGGCGCGCGAGAAAATCGGCTTTCGGAACGGGGCCGACATACGCCATATTGTCAATTCGCTCGACACACCTGGGCAAATTCTCCTTGGTGATCGAACTGGCGATGGCCGATCGCATGAGAGTATCGTCCGGGACGCGTAAGGCCATCGAGACAATTTGCAGCGCGGCTTGTTCGGGCGGAAGCGTGCCGATCGTGCAGGCATACTGCATCGTTACCGCGGGATCTTCCTTCGGTTGATTCAAGCCATCGTCCTCGCCCCACGAAAACCAACGACTGCTCATGACCTCGCGCCGGATGGGACCGTCGTCTTTCAGGAAGGGCTCCGAGAGACGCAGCGCATGGCGGCGGACTGCGGGGTGCTGATCCTGAAGCGCCGCCACGATCGTCGCTTCGTCCAGCCCGCCGAGGCCATCCAGCGTGCAGATCGCTTGCAAACGCGTCGCCGGGCGTGTTCCTTCCTTGGCCAACTTGCGCAGCGGTTCGATGGCCGCAGTGTCCTGGCGTTCAACGAGCAGCCGCTGCGTCATGTCGCGGAGTGTGCCGTTGGGGCTCTCCAAGTTTGCGACCAATTCCGCGGTCGACTGTTCACTCAACTTCGGTACTTTGCGAAGGGGCGTTGCCACCGGGACGATGCGGTAGATGCGGCCGCGGTCGTGTCCGGCGCGGAGGTCGATCTTGGCTTCGATGTCGTCGGGGATCCACTCCGGATGCTCCAACACCTGGCGGTAGAAATCGGCGAAGTACAGTGCGCCGTCGGGGCCCGTGCGAATCATCACCGGACGGAACCAATTGTCGGTCGACGTAAGAAACTCGCTCTTCGCCTCCTCGGGAGCGCGGCGGCTAGTGTATGAAACGCCGTCCGCCGTAAGCACTTCGCGGTGAATGAGATTATGCACCGGCTCACAAACGAACGAGTTTCCATAAAGATCGACGCCGAGCAGATCATCACGATAAATCGCCACGCCGCAGGCAGACGTGATGTGGTTCGAGAGATGGAAATCATTAAAGCGGGCTAAAGTGCGGCTCGTCGGAAACACGGGAGACGCGCCGGGCACTTCCGGCACTTCGCGCAGCACTTGCGGCGCGGCGACGTGCGGATTGCGTCGCAGATATTCATCCGGCAACACGAAGTGCCAAAGCGGATGAATGTTGTCGGAACCGAACCAATTGCCCCAGTCGTCGGCGACGCGTTGATACTGCGTCACGCCGGTCTGCGGATCGACCTCGCCGGTCGCGGGGCGGAAGCGGAAGTCGCGATTACCGAAGTCGAACTGCTCGCCGCGCTTGACCGAGGTTAATTCGCGGCCGCTTTCGCCCATGGCGCAGTGAACCCAGTTATCGAGTCCCCATGTAAAACCGTTCACGCGATGTTGCGGGTTCGCCTCGCCGAATCCGGTGATGAGAGGCTCACGCTTGTCGGCGCGGCCGTCGCCGTCGGTGTCTTCGGCGTAGAAAACCTCCGGCGCGGCGCTCACGAGTACGCCGTTCTTCCAGGCCATGACCCCGTTAGGATACGCGAGTCCTTCGAGGAACAACGTCGAGCGATCGTACTTGCCGTCGCCGTCGGTGTCCTCCAGATAGCGCACGCGGCCGCCCGGCGCGCCTTGCTTATCGGCGCCGAGGGGATAGTCCCCCATCTCGACGACCCAGAGTTTTCCATCCGGACCCCAGTCGAAGGCGACGGGGTCCATCACCAGCGGCTCGGCGGCGACGAGTTCCACCTTGAGGCCCGGGCGCACCTCGATTCCCTTGACCGAAGCCTCGGCCGATCGCGGACCGAGTTCCGCGCCGCCAAGCAACTCGTTAAACGAACGCCGATCGACCAGGTCCGGCAACCGCGCGGTGTCTTCGTTCTGCACCCAGAGGTGGCGGGAGTGAAACCACGCTCCGTTGTTCGTCCCGTTGCGGACGATCGGCGGAATGGTGCGCTCGTCGCCCGGCTTGCCACGGAGGATTTCACGCGACCAGCCGGTTTCGAGCGACTCGAAAAGGTGCAACGAGAAGTGGGACTCGTTCGAAAAGAGGGCGTCGAGGTCGCCGTCTTCGTCGATATCAACGAAGCGGAGGCCGGCGTCGCGTTGCTTGTCGTCGACGACCGACGTGCCTGCAGGTAGCGTGAAAGGAAGTCGCCGCCAGCGATCTTCGTTCGCCAGTGCGAGGATCGTGACATTGCCTTGTTCGGACGTGACGAGAAGTTCACAGATGCCGTCGCCGTCGAGATCGCGGAGGCGATGGTCGGCAATGCCCCTCGACTTTCCGAGGAACGCCGGCACGGTATCGTCGTCGGCGTCGGCAAACACGAGCGCACGTTCACGAAATTGCGGTTCGGCGCCATGGGACGCGTAATCAAACCACTGAAATCCATCGTTGTGTCGAATCAAGATCGAAGCTGCACCTGACGGCCCAAGGACGCCGAAGCGAAATGCGCCGGGCATTGCATCAAGAAACACGATCTTTCGTGCGTTTTTTCCACCGCGAAACAGAGCGGCATGTGTCAGTTGTTCTGGAGATTGTGACTCGGCAAAACTCTCCATGAGTCCATCGTTGTCGAGGTCAACTCGATACCATCGTCGCTCGCTTGTGGCATCACTTGACGAGGGAGTATCGCCAATTCGCGTCGCCGCTTCCGCGAACGACACAAATCGCACCTTTTTGCCATGCTTCACCACCGCGTGATCGATCAACTCCACCACCTGCTCCGGGCGAATCCACCCATGCGGATGAAACACCAGCGGGAACACGCCTTGCTTGATGACGACGCAATCGAGCGCCGCCTTGAGGTCTTCGACGGTCTTCGGGTTGTTCGGCTGCTGGATGTTCTGCGCTTCCCAGTCGCTGGGGACCACGCAGGGAAACTCCCAGCACTTGCCGGCGATCAGGTACGGATAGGGATAATTCTCGATCGTGTTCACAAACGAAGGGAACGGCAGGTATTTCTGGAATCGCCCGCGCGTCGTACCGGGTTCACAAACCAGATCGCGCGGCAACTCCGGGTCGTCCGGCGTAAGGATGTTGAAGACCGACGAATCGATCTTGAGTTGATTTCCTCGCGGAGTTTTCCTGTTAAAGATTTCAGCAAAGAAACGCGGGCTCACCGTATTCAGCGAATCGCAGCACGGCATGCGAAACGCCACGGGCTTGTTGTTCGGAATCGACGCCATCAGATCGACGCAACCGTCGTACGTCGCCTTGGCTTTGGCGAAATCGCCGCCGGTAAGTAACGGACAAGGATGGTCGAGCGTGTGGCATTCGATGCTCACGCCCTCCTTGAGCCACGCCTGCAACTGAGGGTCGTTCGGATCGACCTGGTTGGTCATGATGCTCATCGGAGCGCGACCGTCGATTTGTTTGAGGCGATCAAGAATCGGCCGCAGGAACGCCTCGTACTTTGCCGTGTCGCGCATGTCGTCGATCGCCAGGATCACGACCGCTTCGACGCCGGGTTCGCCGTACCACTGCGGCGTGGTAAGGCGCGGGAAGTCGCGATGCGGGTAATACGGATCGACTTCATCAAGGTACGCCAGGCGATTGCCGTCGGCCGCGGCGGCGAAATTCACAGCGAGAGCCGTGATCAACAGTACGGAGTACGAGACCCATCGCATAGCGCAGAGGCTCCCTCGGTGGTCGGTCGGCAGGAAAGGCGCGGCGGAATACGTCGATTGTAATCCGACGTAGAGCGCTGCCGCCAGCTTGGCTAAGGCAGCGGCCAGTGCTCGTCGAGCCGTCCCAAGACTTCTTCCGGCGTGAGTCGCGTCAGGTAGCGCTCGGCGCGATAGACCCAGCGGACGAGGCCGTCGCCGCCGATGATGATCGTCGTCGGCGCCGTCGTGTCAGTCCCCTCGGGGGACGAGTTGGGATGGATCACCTGCACCGCATTGGCCAGGTTGCGGTCCGCGTCGGCGACGACGATCAGGTGCGGGAACTGGTCCTGCGTGCGCTGCGCGGTTTCCTGGTCTTCCAGCGAAACTACCACAATGCGGGCCTGGCGGCGCGCGAACTCCGCGTGATTGGCTTCGAGCTGGCCCAGCTCGGTCATGCAGATCGGTCACCAACGACCGCGGAAAAACGTAAGCACGGTCGCATGGCCGGTTTCCACGTCGGCTTGCGTGAAGGGGCGGCCGTCCGCGAGCGTCGTGCTGAACGCCGGCAGCTTTTTCATCGCCATTGCCGGGCCGGTGTAGTCCGGCAGACGAATGAACGAGACGAGCGCGAACCACTCGAAAGCGCAGAACGCGGCGACCAACCCGACCATCAGCAGCTTCCGCAGGCCCACGTGCA
>CAZUBB010000013.1:0-27240 GCA_964618485.1 uncultured Pirellulales bacterium | reverse complement strand
CGGCGACCAACCCGACGGCTACGTATCGCAGAACATTCCGGCGATGCCGTAGCGAAACGAGCAGGAGCACCAGGCCGATGGTCGTCAGCACCGGGATGTACCACGGCACGAACTGGCGTTTCAGTGCGCTTTGCAAGATGAAGAGCGGAATGCCCGCGACGACCAGCGCGAGGCCGCCCCACAGCAAACCGCGACCGGTCGCCGGGCGTTGTTCGATCGTTGGGGGTGCGTCGCTCATGAACGGCCTCCCGAGCCGTCAACCATCGTAGTAACCCGAAAGGCCGCTGGGGAGTGGGAGTGCTGCAACGCGGAAGAAACGGGCCGGTGTCTCTGTTGCGGCAAGCACGTTAGAATAGGGACGTCTCCACGGCCGTCGAGGTTTGCAGTGCGCGAATCCCCAGCCGGTGTATTTCGCGAAATCTCTGACGAGGAATGAGTTCCATGGCTGAACGACGGTCCAATCAATCTGGGCCTGGGCGCGGAAACGGCCCCGGCGGGCGCAAAGGTCCGCCAAGAGCGGCTGGTCGGCGACCTGCGGCGGGGGGGTCCGTGGGTTCCTCAGGTCGGCCCGCCGGTGGGCGTCCCGAGGGAGGACGTCCGGCTGGTGGACGACCCGCAGGAGGGCGCCCGCCCGGTCGACGACCTGGCCCGCCGCGCCGCTTTGATGCGCGGCGCGAAGATGGTCGCCAGCGGCTGCAAAAAGTGATGGCCGCCGCCGGGATCGACAGCCGCCGGCAGTGCGAGGAGCTGATCCTGGCTGGCCGCGTGGAAATCGATCGCCAGGTCGTTCGCGAACTTGGCGCGACCGTGGATCTTGATACGCAAGAGGTACGCGTCGACGGCGAGGTGCTCAAATTGCGTTCGCGGCGGGAGTACTTTCTCATCAACAAACCGCGCGGCGTCGTGTGTACGAACGATGATCCCGACGGCCGCACACGCGTGATTGACCTGCTGCCGCAATTTCGCGAGCGGCTGTTCACCGTTGGGCGCCTCGACATGGAAAGCGAGGGACTGATCCTGCTCACCAACGACGGCGAGCTGGCCCATCGTCTCGCGCACCCGCGCTTCGGCGTGCAAAAGGTTTACCACGTGATGGTGGCCGGAGTGCCGACGCGCGAGGAACTGGAGCAACTCACCAAGGGAGTCCGCCTCGCCGAGAGCTGGGTCAAGGCCGAGCGCGCCACGGTGAAGTCGGAGCACAAGCAAAGCTCAACGTTAGAGATCATCCTGCGCGAAGGAAAGAATCGCGAAATCCGCCGGCTGCTGGCTCGCATCGGACATAAAGTGATGCGGCTCAAGCGCGTGGCGATCGGCGGCGTAAAGCTCAAAGACCTTGAACCCGGCGAATGGCGCCGGCTGCGCAACGAAGAAGTGGGTTGGTTGCGCGAGTCCACCTACGGGGATCGCGAAGAACGCTCCGAGGAAGGCGAGCGCCGGCCGCCGCGCCGCAGCGACGGAGCGCGGCCGGAACGCCGCCCGCCGCGGTCGCGCAGCGGCGAACAAGGGGAACGCCCCGCCGGTCCGCCGCGTGATCGGCAACGCCGCGATGGGGAATCGTCGCGACCGCCCCGCCGGCCGCCGCTGCCGTCGGGTGATGGGCCTCCGCCCGCCAAAGGGATGATGAAGGACGAACCGGGAACGATCAAACCGTTGCCGCGGGCCCGTAAGCCGGGCAAGCGTCATAAGCGGCGCGTGCTGATCGGGACTACGTTGCGGAAGAAGAAACGCTAATCGAGGCGGAGCGTCGTCGTTCGTGAGCCATCCTGCCGCAGAGTGTTGTTTCGCCGATCGCGCCTGGACGGGGCGCGTGCGCGTTTTGGAACATGTGCAACTCGCGCGCGGCACCTATCGCCTCCGTCTGGAATGTCCGGAGCTCGCCCGGCGCATCGTGCCGGGCCAGTTCGTCATGCTGCGGCTGGCGAACGGCGATGACCCGCTGCTGGGACGCCCGTTCGCGCTCTACGACACTGTCCTTGACGGCGCGGGCGAACCCTTCGCGATCGACGTCGTCTATCTCGTCGTCGGCAAGATGACAGGGCGTCTCACGCGCATCGCCGTGGGCGACGGCCTGGAGATCTGGGGGCCGCTCGGCAACGGGTTTCCCGTGCGCAGCGTGAAGCACCTCATCATGGTCGCAGGCGGCATCGGCCAAACGCCATTCGCGGCGCTAGGCAGAGAGTTCCTCGGCGGCCGCGCTTATGGCGAGCCGCGGCGGCAAGGTGCGCACGCGGAGCGCGTTACGCTTTGCTACGGCACGCGATCCCAGGAGTATCTGGCCGGCATCGCCGATTTTGAGCAACGTGGCATCGACGTGCGTGTCTCGACGGACGATGGTTCCGCGGGCGAAAAAGGTTTCGTCACGTCGCTCCTGGAACGCGCAATCGATGAACCGGGCGCGGCGGCGATCGACGAAACACACCTGACATGCTGCGGGCCGGAACCGATGATAGCGGCGGTGGCGAAACTTGCCGAGCGGCGCGGGCTGAGTTGTGAAGTCTCGCTGGAAACGCCGATGGCCTGTGGCCTCGGCATCTGCTTTAGCTGCGTAACCCGAGTACGCGACGACGCCGGCGACTGGGACTACCGCCGGACGTGCGTGGAAGGCCCGGTCTTCGACGCGCGGCGGATTTGCTTTTGACAGACGCTTTCAACATCCCATGGCGCGAGAGACGCACGATCGCGAAGACTTGCTGCGCGAGGCGACGGCGCTCGTGGAACGCATCGAGTTGCGCGTCGCCAGCGAGGAAGCGCCGGTCGTGATCGGTTTTCGCCGCGACGGCTGCGCCAGCGTCTATTTGGGCGCGTCGCCGGCATATCACTTCAACACGCGTAACGAGCTGCGGCGGGCCTTCGTCGCAGACGAGTTATGGAAAGCGGAACACGGGCGGCTCGTAGCGATGACACGCGAGCGCAGCAGCGAAGGCGTGCAAATGGTCGCGCGAGAACTAACCGACCTGCAGCAAGTGGCTGCCCTAGGCGACCTGCGGCAGCGACTCCGCGAGTTGCAAGCGGACCTGCGCGACCACGACGGATCCCAGATCGTCGGGCAAATGCCCCCGGATGCAGACGTGCTGGCTCGCGTGCGGGCCTGGCTCGCCGGCTTGGCGGACGAAATCGCGGTCGCTGCGAGCCCGCACGCGCGATAGTTCTTTCGGACCTCCGAATCGGCGCCGCCTAGTTTGCCCAGTCTACGGGTTCGGAATAAGGCTCAAGATCGACGTAATCGGAGTCGATACTTAGACCACCTCGGGTCGCCGCGCCGCCGATAGCGCGCGTGGCGCAAGTGCATCTGCAAGGAGGCCGAAGGCGATGAGCGGAGCTGCTCGTGAGTTCGTGTTTTGCGTCGATACCGAAGAGGTCGCCACGGCGATGGCGCCGCCGGCCCCGGTCGTCGCGCAGTTGAAGCGCCGCGTCGCCCAGCCGACCGTGGCGCTGAGGCTGCCGGACCTCTCGGCCGAGCCGGCTGCCGAGGTAGCGCCGCCCTCCGCGCCCAGCTTCACGCCGTGGGTCGCCCCCGAAATTAGTTTCTCGATGCCGCCGAAGCCCGACGCGTCCATGGCGCCGGCGCCTTCGGTTGCGCTTCCCATGCTGCCACCGACGGTCGCGCCGACCACGATCGCCGCCGTCGAGGAAGCGCCGATTCAGTCCGCAACGCCCAACGCTGTCGCAGCGAAAGCGGCGACGCCGATCGACGAAGCGCCCCAAGTGGCCGCCGAGCAGGAGCCGCTCTGGAAGAACCCGAAATTCATGCTGGCCGGAGTCGCCGCCGCGTTCCTGGGCATGGTCTCGCTGATCGCGATGAACCACCATCCGGAGAAGGCGACCGAAGATGCGCCCCCCTGGCAGGGCGCGAGTGCAGCGCCGCCGCAGGCGACCGAAGCCTCCGATCCCACGCCCCTCGTGGTGCGCGGCAGCGAAAAACCTGCGCCGGAATGGTCGACGCCGGCATCGCACGAATCGCCGAATCAGCCGGCCCAGCAGGTAGCGCCGAATACGTCCCACGGCGCGACTCCCACGACGCTCTTCGCCGACCGCGGCGCGGCCGCCGAACCGTACCGCCCTACGGCGCAGCAAGGTTGGACGGAAGACACGAGCCTTCCGCCTGAAGAAGATGACATGGAAACCGGCGTGCGCTTGGGCGCTCCCCTGCCGAACCTGCAAGTCGGTGGCGCTTACGAGGCCAGCCACACCGATCCTGGTTATCCGAACACGACGCGCTAACTGCTCCGCCACCTTTCACCGCCATCAGTCCTGTCAGGAAAGCCGATATGTCGACGCTCGATCAGGCATTCATGAAGGCCTATGGACAAGGCGCCACGCCGCGCCCACCGGCAGCGCCAGCGGCGCCGCAAGCGCGGGGCGCGACGACGATTCCGAAACCGCATGCGCACTTCGACATTGCGGAAGCGAACCGCCGCGCCTTGGCCATGTCTGAGGTCGCGCCCCCCGCGCCGCAACTGTTCGATCCTGATGGACCGACATTACGGGCCGCGTTTGAAGTCGAACGCTTCGAGTGGCCCGAGATCTGCGGCCGCCTGTATGCCGCGGCCGGCCGTGAAATGAGCCGTTTCTGTGAAACCCTCACCGGCCAGATGCGTCGCGGGCGACGGATGCTCGCGGTGACCGGCTGCCGCCGCGGCGACGGCCGCACTACGGTGGCGATGTGCCTCGCGAAGTTGCTGGGCGAACAAGGCGTGCGCGTCGCGCTCGTCGACGCCGATTTTCGTCATCCGCAACTCGCGGAACGGCTAGGCGTTGTTCCGTCGGCCGGCTGGGACGACGTGCTGACGAGCGATCTCGCGCTCACCGAAGCGATGATCGAATCGACCGGCGACCATCTGACGTTGATGCCGCTCCGGGCGCCGATCTTCGACTCCGGGAAGACGCTCGATAACCCCATGCTCGGAGTGCCGCTCCGCGCGTTGCGCGAGGCGTTCGATCTGGTGCTGTTGGATTGCGAACCGCTCGCCGGCCCGGAAGCGACCGACTACCTCGCTACGCTCGTGGGCCGTTGCGGCCTCGACGCCGCGCTGTTGATCCACGATCTCCACCAAACGCCGTCCGCGGCACTCGAACAAGCGACGCAGCTCCTCAATCACGCGCCGCTAGCAGGGTGGGATATTGTGGAGAATTTCGTTCCGTAAAGAAAAAGGAGCCAGGAGTCAGGAGCCAGAATGTTTCTTGGTTTCTCTCTCCTAGCTCCTAGCTCCTAGTTCCTAGCTCCTGACTCCTGACTCCTCTCCCATGTACCTCAACTACTGGCAGCTCGAACGCCGGCCTTTCGAGAACACCACCGATCCGGCGTTCTACTATCCGAGCGAGAGCCATCAAGGCGCGCTCCTGAAACTACGCTACGGCGTCGAAAGCCGACGCGGCGCGGTGTTGTTGGTCGGCGCGAGCGGGCTGGGGAAATCGCTCCTCGTGCAGGTGCTGCGCCGGCAGTTGCCGGAGACCATCGGACCGATCGTGCATCTCCTGTTTCCGCAGCTTTCCACGCAAGAGTTGTTGGCGTTTCTGGCGGCCGAACTGGGCTGCGGCGAGGGGGGCGATCATGTCGCCGCGACGGAAACGAGCCTCCGCCGTTTGCGCCAGCGCCTCACCGAAAACGCGCTGGCCGGCCAGCATGCGCTGATCGTCGTCGATGAAGCTCAGTTACTGGAAGATCACCGCACGATGGAAAGCCTGCGGTTGTTGCTGAACTTCGAGACCGAACAGGGCTTCGCGGCCACGCTACTGCTGAGCGGCCAGCCGAAACTGTTGCCGGTGATCGATCGTATGCCGCAGTTCGAAGAACGGCTGGGCGTGAAGTGCTTGCTCAGGCCGTTCAAGATCGAGGAGACGCTCTCCTACGTGCATCATCGCCTGCAATCGGCGGGCGCCAAGCGCGAGATCTTCCAGCAATGCGCGATCGAGTCAATCCACGAGCTGAGTGGCGGCGTGCCTCGCCGCATCAACCGCCTCTGCGACCTGGCCTTGCTCGTCGGCTTCGCTGAAGAACGCCACGAGATCACGCCGGACCACGTCGCCGCGGTTCACGGCGAACTGGTCGCCGTCGCGCCGGAATAGCCTTACCGCCGGCAAATCACCACGGCCGCCGAATCAGCGTCGCCCTGCGCTGCGAGGTGCGTTTCCAGACGGTCGCGCAGCAGATCGGCCAACGTCTGAGCGTGATTCGTGGCACCCGAGCGCACCGCCTGGGCGATTCCTTTCACGCCGAAGAGCCGGCCGCGTTCGTCGAGGGCATCGCGCACGCCGCTTGTTGTGATCACGAGCGCCGCCCCGCGCGGCATCTTGAGCCTTCGCTCGGACGGCTTAAAACGGCTGGAAAGCCCCATGGGGAGTTCGACGTCCACGAGCTCCTGCGCGCCTGATTCCGTCACCAGCAGCACGCAGGGATCCCCCGCCACGCTGAGCTCCGCCTCGCCCGCATCGGTGAGGCGCGCCGCAGCAAGGGCCGCCACGCCATCGCCAGCCTCGCGCTGCCACAAGAGCCGATTGACTTCCGCCAGCAATGCCGCCGGGGATTTCGTGCGCGGCCAGACGGAACGCACCGAGGCCGACAGCGCCGCCGCGCGGTGCGAGCCAACGAGACGCTTCCCGCCGCATTCGCCGACGGCGACCCAGGCCGCGGCGTCGCGCGCGGCGTCCCAGGCGTGAAACGCGCCGCCGAATCCCTGGGGCTGGCGCGTCCAACCGGCGATGGACCAATGCTCGAGTTGCGGCGGCGCAGACTCCGAAGTCTTGGCGCTGCGCGCCACGTCGTCCAATTGGCTCCGCAGCGCAGTGAGTCGCTGCGTCTCCGAGAGTAACACTTCGCGTTCCAGTTCCGCCGCGATCCGACCCGCCACAAGCCTCGCGAGTTCCACGTGCTTTCGGCTGAACTCGCGTTCCTTCTTCGAGAAGAACCACAGCGTGCCGAGCGGCAACGTCGTTGTCGCGACGCGTACGCAGATCGCCGCATGGCACGATTCCGGCGCTCGCCATGCTTCAGCCTGCTGGCTTCCGCTGAGCATTACGGGCACGTCGGAAAGCGCCTGCAGATCCGCGCCGCACGATTCCAGCGACCGTGGCGGCCCGAGTAGCCGCGAGCGCGGAATGCGCCAGCCTGCCCGAAGTTTCAAACGCATGTTGTCGCCGTCGAGCAGGTAAACGCCCGACGAATCGCAGTGCAGCAATCGCGCGCCCTCGCGCAGCACGTCGCTAAGTCGCGCCGCGATATGCTGACGCTCGTCGGCGTGCGCCGCGACCGGCACGCCCGCGGCGAGTTCCGCTTCGCGGTGAGCGAGCGCCCGGCGCGTGCTCTGGAATTCACCGTAGAGCGAGTGGATCGCCTCCGCCAGGCGCACGGCTTTGGCGCGTTCGACGCGCGGGCCGCGTTGCGGTTCGAGCGGCGCGACGCGCACGCCTTGGGCGTTCAGGGCGGACTGCCCCGGCAAGAGGTCAAAATCGTCGACCAGCTCGGTATGCAGTTCCCAGCCGGTGGCGTCGCGGAACGCGTCGGTCACAGACCTTAGCACGTCCCTGCCGCGCGGCGCCGGCATGGTTTCGGTCGATTCGCCTTCAAAGAGCTTCAGGTGCTCGGGCATGGAGCTGCGCAGATGGAGTGAGGAGTCGTATTGCGGCGCGCGGCATCGAGGTCGGAAGGAGCGCCCAGGTTTCCGAAAACCCCTCAGGCACAAGGTCGAGCCAGCCGCTAGAAATTGCCATCGGCGTCCGTATGCGCCGGCATGAAGAACAGGCGAATTGGGCAGGTTGTAACGACGGCCGAGTGACGCCGCAGGCCTAAGACGCCCGCCGTAAGGGCGCCGCGTCACTGGCGGTAACCGCGGTGAAATCGAGCGTGACTACGCACCACGCGGCGGCGTCAGCGCGCTGGACTTCCAGCCGCACGCCGTACGGCATGACTTGCGTCGTTTTCACGCGCACGTCGGGGCCGCCGGACTGTTCAACGTGGAATTCCGGCGCCGCCGGAAAGGAGGGGCAGAAGGCCAGATGCAACTCGGCCTGGCGCTCGCCGGGCCGGAACGTCAGCCGCGCCACGCCGCTCACGGTCTTTGTGCCCGCGCGGTCGTGCACCTGCGACCATTCCACGGTGTGCTGGCGATCGTTTCCCGCTTCTGTGTTGCTTGGCGCGGGCGCGTCCGTAACCTCTGGGACCGTTTCCGCGCTCCGCTGGGAGCGTCCTTCCAGCACGCGAAGCGACACAATCGTCAATGCCGGAAGCCAAAGCGCCGCGAGCGCCACGGAATCCGCCGCCCAGGCGGAGATCGCCAATTGGGCAAGCGCGAGCAATCCCCACACGCGGTACGCTTCGTGTGTGGTTCGCGACGCAGCGAGCGCCGTCGCCAGCCCCCACGGCAGTGCAAGCCAAAAACCAATGGGGCCTGCGATTGCGGTGGCGAACTGCGCTACGAGACAACTCGCCGTGACGAGCGCCAGCAAGGCCTCGAACCACGCTGCGCGCGGGATCATCGATTTCGACGCGTTTGTCATCCTTGACCTCGCGTGTGAACTACCGCGCTACGCTCCGGGTGCTGACGCTTCCGGCTCGCAGTGCGCGATCGTGTTTACTTCTAGCGTGCCGCGGCGGTCAGGCCGGCTGCTTCGGCCAGTGCATCGGCGCGGTGCGTCGATTCCCAGGTGAAGTCGCGATCGTCGCGGCCAAAGTGTCCGCCGGCCGCCGTCTTGCGGTAAATCGGGCGCCGCAGGTCGAGGTACTTGATGATGCCGCTCGGCGTCAGCGGGAATTGCTCGCGGACGATCTCGCACAACCGCGCTTCCTCGATGCGGCCGGTGCCGTCAGTGTCGACGTTGACGCTCACCGGTTCCGAGACGCCGATGGCGTACGCCAACTGCACTTCGCAGCGATCGGCCAGCCCGGCGGCGACGATGTTCTTCGCAACGTGCCGGGCCATGTAGGCGGCGCTCCGGTCGACCTTCGTGGGATCCTTGCCGCTGAACGCGCCGCCGCCGTGGCGGCCCCAGCCGCCGTAGGTGTCGACGATGATCTTGCGGCCGGTGAGCCCGCAATCGCCGTGCGGTCCGCCGACGACGAACTTGCCGGTGGGGTTAATGTAGAACTTGATGTCGCCATTAATCAGTTCGGCCGGCAACAGCGGCTTGACGATCTTGTCGATCACGAAGCGGCGAATCGTTTCGTTGGTCGCCTCGGGCGCATGTTGCGTCGAGACCACGACGGTGTCGATGCGAACCGGCGTGGCGCCGTCGTACTCAATCGTCACCTGGCTCTTGCTGTCGGGGCGAAGCCAATTCACTTCGCCCTTGAAGCGGGCTTCCGCCAGGCGATTCGTAATCCGGTGCGCGAGCGCGATTGGCAGCGGCATCAACTCGGGCGTGTCGTTGCAGGCGTAGCCGAACATCAGCCCTTGGTCGCCCGCGCCGATATCCTTCCCCTGCGCGGCGTCTTCATTAACGCCCATCGCGATGTCCGGACTTTGCGCGTGAATGGAAACCATCACACCGCAGGTGTCGCCGGCGATGCCCGAGACGTCGTCGACGTAGCCGACGTCGTTGATCACCTTGCGGACCACGGCCTGGTAGTCGATCACCGCCTTCGTGGTGATTTCGCCCGCCACGACGGCCAAACCGGTCGTCACGAGCGTCTCGCAAGCGACGCGGCTCATCGGGTCTTGTTCCAACAGGGCGTCAAGGATGCCGTCCGAAATCTGGTCCGCCAGCTTGTCCGGGTGACCCATGCTGACCGATTCGCTGGTGAACAAATACTTGCCGCTGGCCACGACGTTCCCTCCCCCGAAGTGCGATGAATTCCAAGTCTCGCTGCGAGTCGCGTCAGTATAGTCCTCACGCCGCCGGGCGGGCAACGGCCGTCTCGATGGTTTGGGAGGGCATCAGCGCCGTCAGCAGGTCGACGGTGCGTGCCGTCGCCCCCAATTGACTGGCTACGAATTGTCGGGCGCATGCCCCTAGTTCCGTCGCGTACCGTGCGTCCTCGATCGCCCGACGCACGAAGGCGGCGAGCTCAGCCTGATCCTGCACGACCACCGCACCGCGAGCCGCGACAAGCTGATCGACGATGTCGCGGAAATTGCGGGTGTTCGGCCCGAAGGAGACCGCCGCGCCGTAGGCCGCCGGTTCGATCATGTTCTGGCCGCCGCGTTTCCCAAGGCTCCCTCCCACGAAGGCAACATGGGCCGTGCCCCACCACGCGCCGAGCTCTCCCACGGCGTCCACGAGCAAGATGCGCGCCGCGGACGGCGTATCTCCCGAGGCGAGTTCCGTACGACGCTGCCACGGCATCCCGGCGCTCTTGAGCAACTCCGCGACCTCCTGGAAGCGCTCGGGATGGCGCGGAACGAGAATCAACCGCAGCCGCGGGAATTCACGCGACAGGTCGCGAAAAACCTCGATGGCAATCGCCTCTTCCGGCGCTTGCGTGCTGCCGGCGAGCCAGACGATGTCATTTTCCGCGACGCTTGCCAAACGGGCGAGCCGTACTGTCGCCAGGTTGCGGCGATCGGTCTGCGCGCCGTCGTATTTCACGGAACCCGTGATATGAACGCGTTCGACGGGCGCACCGAGCGCCAAGAAACGGTCGGCGTATTCACGGTTCTGCGCCGCCACCAAATCAACCTCCGCCAGCAGCCGCCGCACGAAGGGGCTAATCCGCGCATAGCCGCGAAAACTCTTGGCACTCAGCCGGGCGTTGACCACCGCAATCTGCGCGCGGTGCTCCTTCGCTGCGCGGACGAGGTTCGGCCACAGTTCCAGTTCCGCCAGCACCAGCAGGTCCGGCCGAATGCGCCGCATCGAGCGGCGGACGGCCCAGGAGAAATCGAGCGGGCAATAGAAGACCGTGCGGTCGGAATACTTCTTTTGTGCGAGCTCAAAACCGGCGCGGGTGGTCGTGGAAATCACACATTCCCAGTCCGCGTGACGTAGGGCGAGTTCTTTCAGTAGCGGCGCTAGCAGATTCACCTCGCCGACGCTCACGGCATGCAGCCAGATGCACGGGCGCTGCGAAACTCGCTCCGGAACGGCGCCCCAGAGCTTGGCGGCGAACCCGGCACGGTATTTTCCCTTACGCCAGGCGTTCCAGGCCAACCACGGCGAAGCCAATGCCAGCAGCGCCAGGTACAGCAAGTTCAGAAAATAGGCAGTCATGCGCGCGGCGTCCGTGCCAGGCGGAAGGTGAATGGACGCGGGAATATAGCGGATTTTGCGTGCCTGGGCCTAGGCCGACGGCGTGCTTGCCCCCACCTGCAGGGAGGGGGGTTAAGCCACGCGGCCAAGTGACGGGGTGGCCATTCAGAGATGTGAGAAATGCGTGTACGGCGGGGTTTTCAAGGCAAATCCGGTTTGACGCGATCACCGGGACGGATAAAATGGGGGCAACTTGATGGAATGCGACCTCATCGAGCGGAACAAGCGGGCCTTCTCCGGCCCGTCCTTTAGGTCGCATGGAAGAGTGTTCATTCGCAAAGTGCGTTTCATCGTTGCTGCAGGCGCGATGGGGTGGCGCTGCGCTGGCGACCGTCGGCAGGATGGGTCGAAACTCCTCGATACGCGATGGGTTTCATTCAACGGGCCGACAGGACAGTGCGAGCGAGAAACGCACTCCGAACGGCATCCGGGGCAAACGCCTTTGTTGACGGCCAGGACTATTTTCCCTGTGTTTTGCGAGCTAGTCATTCGATGATTGAAGCCTTGAACCCCGTCGAAGATCAAGAAGCCGTCTTCCTGCCCACCGTACCGGGTCCCGTCATGAAGGACCTGGTGAAAATCTTCAAACTCCTGTCGGACGAGACGCGCCTGCGAATCTTGTTCGACCTCGCGCATTGCGACGAGTTGCATGTGCGGGCGCTGTGCGAGTTGCTCGGGCAATCCCAGCCGGCGGTGAGCCATCATCTGGCCCTGTTGCGGATGGCCGGGCTGATCGAATGCCGCCGCGAAGGGAAGCACAACTTCTACCGCGTCATTCCCGAACGGGCGCAATCGATTCTCGATCGCGTCTTCGCCGGCGTGCCGGAATCGGAGCGCGTCGTGCGATTTGGCAATTACTCGCTGAGTTGCGACTCCGTGGTGCAGTCCTAGGCGTTGCGGAACTCGCACCAGCGATCAATCGCCCATGAGCGAGTTCGTCCAGCAGCGGCATAAGCCCTTGGTGGAACTCGTGCGTCCGCGCGAGATCGTTGTCGCTTGCGAGCCGCTCCGGAGTAACGTGAACCTGTCGCGGATTCTCCGCGCCGCCGGTTGCTCGGGCGTGACGCGTTTGATCTGCGCGGGACCGGTCAAGGTGATCGACAAAATCGCCAGGGACGGCGCCGATGCCGTCGAAGTCGAGAACCACCGGACACTTGCGCCGGCGCTCCGGAAGCTCAAAGCGGACGGCTATCCGCTCATCGGACTAGAGCAGACCTCCGGCTCGCGGCTGATCTGGGAGTACGCGTTTCCGCGCCGCATGGTGCTCGTCGTCGGCAACGAGCGCAGCGGGTTGAGCGAGGAATCGCTGGCGCTCTTGGACGCGGTGGTCGAAATCCCCGTCTACGGCTTACCCTTCGCGCACAATGCGGCCACCGCCACGGCCATCGCGTTGTACGAATACTGCCGCCAGCACCCGACAGGCTAGCGCAGCTTTGTTGGGCGAAAAAAGCGCAGGCCCGCGGCAATCGTGGCGATTGCCAGTAGCGCGAGTGTTCCAGGCTCCGGGACGGGCTGCGACGATTCTCCGAAGTGATTACGCACGTCGTTCAAATCGGAGAGATCGACGACGCCATCGATGTTGGCGTCGCCGACCAGGCCTAGCCCTCGCTCGCCGAAGGTGTTTCGCACCGCGTTGAGATCTTCCAGGTCGACACGGCAGTCGCCGTTCGTGTCGCCGGGAGGGCAACCGGTTGCGAACGACTCGAACACGACGATTCCCGCGCGCGTGGTGGACTCATCCCCGAGCAGAAACGAGAGCGCGAGATCGGGACTGCCGCCTACGTCGAAGAGCGCGCCGAGTTTGATGCGGGCGCCGCTCGGCAGAATTGACGTCCCTTCCGGATGCAACTCGCTGAGTCCATACGGAGTCGGGTTGGCTTCGAACCAGTCATCAATTGCGCGCCCGGCGAGGCTGAGCCAGCCCTCCTCGCCCGGGTTCAACGATCCACTCGGGGACGCGATGCGATAGCTATCAAATGCGATCTCGAACGGCGACTGATTTTCCAGCACCGCCTCGCCCGTGGCGGGGTCGACCATCAACACCAGGTTGTTGCGCCAGCCCGCGAATTCGACGTCCCCGAATAGGGTTTGGCCCTCCGGCGTGAAGTAACGCAGCCGTGCGTCTTCCACGTACGCTTCGCCCAGCGCTGTTGGCACAAAACCGTAGGGGCTGCCGAGCGCGACGGTCTCGCCCGGCGCGAGCGTCAGCGCGCCGATGGGGTTGAGCTCGGAGAGCCGCGAGGCGCTGGGGTTCGCTTCGGCCCAACCGGGCGAGCCGGCGTCGGCGAGGCTCTGCCAATCGTCGGGCGAAAGATGACCTCCGGCAGAGGTAAGCGAGTAGCCGTCGAAAACGATCGATTCGGCGGAAGTGTTACGCAGTTGCAATTGGCCGGAGCCGCGATCGATGCGCGCGGCAAGATCGCCCACATTCAGCAGTTGATAGCGCCCCACGACGGCGCGATGGTCGGACGGGTAGGGCGTCACGACGATGTCGGCGTTCGCTTCATTTTCGCCCACGACCGCTGCGCCAAGCGGATCGATGCCGGCGCCGGCGTGGTAAACGATGTCGATGCGGTCATGCACTTCGCCGGGTGATTCGAGCGGCGTCCAGGTGTCGCCGGGGCGCGCGACTTCGTCGGGATGAATCGCACGAAACGTGTCAGTCAGGCCGGCGTTCACGACGGAGGTCGATGTCGGCCAGGCGACTTTCATCCCGAAATGCAATCCCGCGTCGGCCGCCTCCTGCGTCCAATCGAGATGCGACGGCTCGTTGAAGTCGCCGACCAGAAACACCGGAGCGCCGCTATCGAGCGGTTCCCGCATGGTGTTCAAGGCGCTGTTCATGGCGTTGCCGCGCGCCGCGCGGGCGCCGGCGATCGCCTCGGCTTCCGTATCGATCTTACCGTCGCGGATGTCGTACGGTTGATACGGATACGGGGCCAGGTGGACGTTGAAGAGAAAGGCGTCCTGTCCCTGTGGAAGGCCGACGCGAATGCCGCTCGGGAGCGTTTCGAGAATCGGATAGCGGCTCAGGAAGGAAATATCGCCATCCTGCACGTGGTAGTGATAGCCGAGCAGCGACGCCAGGGAAGCGGTGGACCCCGCTTGCTCCTGCAGACCGATGATGTCCGCGCCGGCGGCCGAGATGACTTCGGCGGTCCTGTTCAGCGGCTCACCGAGCCCGCCGCCGCCAACGAGAATGTTGTACGACATGACCTTGAGTTCCGCGCCGACGGCCGGGACGACGGCCATGGCCATGCACAGGTATGTCGAGAGAATCGCCCAGCGTGGCGATCGAATGCGCAGCTTCATCCGGGTTAGCCCTTCCAGGTTCCGCGGGACGCACTCCAGGCACGAAATGTCGCACCCGAGCGGTAACAATTACCGCATGATAATTGGGGCGAAATTGGGCCGATACCCTGCGGATGGGCGTGTCGGAGTATTGCCCGCTACCACCAGCCGAGCGCCTTGGTCGCCCCGATGACGAGCAGCAGCACGGCGCCGGCGACCACGCCGCCGATGACCCAGGGATTCTTCAGCGGCGATGCGGCCGCGTCCTCTTCGCTCGCCAGGTCGACGTGCGCCTTCATCATGTTCTGCAAAATCGACGTGACACCACGGTAGGTAACCTTGTTTTGCGTCAGCACCAGGGCGGCGATGCCGTCCTCTTCGCGCAGCAGTCCCAATAGCAACATGCAGGTGCCGAGCAGCTTGAGCTGCCGTGATTGGGATTCTTCTTGAGCGCAGTGCAGCACGTTTTTGACGTGCGGCGTCTGCCGCAGCTTACCGATCGCCATGTTATGCGACCCGCGCTCGGCCAGCTTTTCGGTCTCCAGGGCGATTTTTCTTCGGTCGGCCAAGAGTTGTTTCAACACCCGTTGGGCATGCCCCTGACTGTCTGCCAGTAGGGCCAATAGCACATGCTCGGTGCCGATATAGTCGTGCTCCATCCGCTTGGCCTCGCGCGCAGCCTGCTCCATGACCCAGCGTGCGCGGGGCGTAAATCGGTCGTACATGAAGGGCGCCCGTCCTGCGAGGAGAAGATTGCGACGAGAAACTCCGGCGACCGCCGACCATTATCCTGGTTGCGGCCGCGGAATCAATCTTGACCCGCGGCGGGGAGCATTGCGGTCGTCGCTACGGCGAAGCATCGTCGTCTATGTCCGGTTTTTCGCGGGATATCCCCACCTTGATCGGGCGGCCATGCCAATGCATACCGTCGAGCGCCGCGATGGCGCGCTCAGCGGCGGCCGCGGATTCCATCTGTACAAAGCCGAATCCGCGGGAACGGCCGCTGCGGGGATCGACGACGATCTCCGCGGAGGCCACCGCTCCGAACGGCTCGAATAGTTGCTTCAGATCGTCAGCGCGGACAATCCAGGGCAGGTTTCCCGCATACACTTTGCCTTCCATCGCGCGGACCCTCAAAAATCGCTCGTTAGTAGTCGTGCGTTGTCCATTAATCCGCTCTGCCGCCGCCACAGCTAGTTCGGAACGTTATCAACAGAGGCCCATTCTCACACGATTCCTCGCTATGTCCATCCGGTATGTCGACGTTTATTTTCGATTTTCATCTACTGACAAGGGGCGGAATGGACCAAGACGGCCCAACGGTAGCGAAGGTAACGATCGGCGCAGCGATCGCGTCAAGGCTATCACAGTTGTGCTAACGTTTGCGACGCGCGGCTGGAGCGCTGAGCCATTCCGGCACACGTACGAGTAGAGACTCGACGAGCGCGCTCATTGGCACTGCTCGCCCGAATGTGCATATGCAATTGATGCGAAGCGCCAGCAGGCTTCGAGTTAGGTCGCGGCCGTCGCCGGTGTGACGGTGGATTCGCGACGCAGTTTCGTGGCCCGATCTCGATAGAACCGGTTGGCGATCACCTGCTCGATGCCCAGAACGAGGGCCACGAGCAGCGCGAGAATCGGGAAGAGCTCTCGCCCGACGCGGCCGAGGCTCAGCTCGCGATTGATCTGCTCGCTGCTGCGCGCGACGCGAAACGGAACTTCGCCGAAGAGGGACTTCAGCATCTCCGGGTCGGCGCGCGTCAGATCGGTGTCGGCCGGCGGGAGATTCACGCTGAATCCCAGGTTAAACGCGTCGCCGGCGTTCACGCGATAGTGGCCCGGCTGCTCAACGGTGGCGATCGTCAGGGTCCGTTCCGCCAAATTCGTGTTCACGCGGAATTGCCCCCCGCCCGGCGCGGTAACAAGGCAGGTATCTCCCTTCACGCCCGGAGGGAGGCGGAGAATGACGTCCTCGCCGGCGAGGTAGTTAAATCGCGCGTCGCCGCTGCCGGTGAGGTACAGCGTCAAATCGTTGACCAGTACGAAGCTCGGCAGCGGCGCCGTGCTGTCGTTCCATTTGAGCTCGTCGTCGATCAACTCATCCTGCGTCTGCGAGAAGGGCGTGGTCAACGTCACCACGCGCCCCGCGCCGATGATCCGCTCCAGGAGCGCCGGTTGACCGTTGGAAAAAGGGATCAGCGCCGTTACGTGTTCTGTGTCGACGTCGAGCTGCCAGTAGCGATAGATCGGGAAGTCGATCCAGGGCATGGTCCCGCCGCGCGTGCGAAACGGGGACAGGAGCGGATGCTCAAATGTATTGGGCGCGAGCGTCAACTCGCCGTCCGGATAGCGGGCCTGGCGCAGTAGTTTCCCGGGCAGGACGTCGAGCGCCGCGGGGCTGTTGAAATCCGCCAAGGGATCGGCCGACGGGCCCAGAAAGATTCCCACGCCGCCGCCGCCGTGCGCATAGGCGTGCAACTTGCGCCAGGCCGCGGCGGTCAATGGGCGCGGATCGTTCAACAGCACCGCGGAATACGATACGGCGGACTGCGTATCGAGATCGATCTCTTCCAGCTTGTCGGTCGAGATCACGTCGCACTGATACGGCGCCTGACCCGATTCGCGCATCGTCGTGGGCGAGAGGGCTTCGACGAGCAAGCGCGCGCGATCCTCCGCGTCGGGCGATGCGGTGGCGATCAGCACGCGCTGCGGTGGGCGGACCTCGACGCTGAAGTAGCGAATGTCGTCAATCGGCAGCGCGTCGGCGCCCCCGGCCAGTTTCAGGTCGCCCTGAATCATTCCCGGCTCGAGGCCGGTGAGCATGAATTCCACCCGGGCGGCGCCTCCGGCCGATACATCGACCGGCCTCCGCGACCGCAAATCAGGCGCGCCTGAGGAGCTCAGGACATACGCTTCGACCGACCGCTCGCCCGCTTCGCCGACCGAGGCGACATCGGTCTCGATGCGCAAGGGACGATTGCGCGGTAAGCGTTGGCCGCTGAGTTGCAATGATCCCAGGGAGATGTTCTTCGGCGACTCCACGCCGACGTCGATCACATAGATCGCCGCCCCGCCAAGCGCTTCGACGGCCTGGCGCGCCGCCTCGAACCCGGCCGGATCGAAGGCGGCCTTCGTGAGGTCCGTGAACAGATAGATCTCTTTGCGTTCTAACTCGCTACGGGCCAGCAGCTCGGCGGCCGATTCGATCGCCTCGGGCATCGTGCGCGTGACCGGCGTGATCTCCAGCCGCGAAACACGTTGCCGCGCGGCGGTCAAGTCAACCTGAAACGCGGCGGGGGCGGGCCGGGAGTCGAGGACCGCCGCCTGGCTTTCGTCAGGCAATTGCTTCAGCAGCCACTCGCCGATCTCTTGCGCCTGCTCCAGACGCGTCTGGTTCCGCTGGAGATATTCCATCCGGGCCGAGGTATCGAACAAAAGCGCCGCGGCAACGGGCGCCTCGCGGTCACCCATCCAGGCGCTCGATGTGCGAACAAACGGTCGCGAAAGTCCCAACGCTAAGAGCACGATCGCCGCCACACGCAACGCCAACAGCAACCAATGCCGCAAACGGAGCCGGCGGCGGTTAGATTCGCGGCGCTGCTGAATGAACCTGAGCGCCGGAAACTCCAACAACTTGGGCTGCTGCCGCATCACCAAATGCAAAATCACCGGCGCCGCCGCCAGCAACGTGCCGCCGAGAAGTAGGACGTGGAGGAAACCCATGGGGAGCGGAGGTTATGATGTGCAGAGTGATGAGCGGACGTAGGTAAGAATGTGAGGAGTTGAGAATGTGAGAATCTACTTCGCAGCGTCTCTTCTTATCTTCTCACCTCCTCACATTCTTACCTTCTATTACTGATCACTCTGCACTTCCTAACACCTCATCCTCCTACTATTCAAATACTCCACCAGCGCTTTGTCGAACGGCATGCTGGTGTCGATGGGGACGTAGTCGATGCGGCTCTTGAAGCACTCGCGTTTGTACTGGTCGCGAAAATCCTTCAGGGCGTCGAGGTAATCGCGGCGGTAGCCGGCGGCGTCGACTTGCAAGCGGTCCTGCGATTCCGGCTCTTCGAATTCGATCAGGCCGTCGAAGGGGAACGCGACTTCCGCTTCGTCCAGGATATGGAACACGATCACATCGTGCCCGCCGTGGTGCAGGCGGCGCAGCGCCTGGATGATCGGCTCCGGTTCGTCGAGCAGGTCGGAAAAGAGCATCACCAGGCTGCGGTGCTTGAGCATCGCGGCCAACTGCACGATGCTATTGGCCACCTCGGTCTTGCCGGACGGTTTCAAACGCGATAACAGCGAAAGGATGCTCCCTAACTGCGTGCGCTTCGAGCGCGGCGGCAGGCTGTCGCGGATCTTGTCGTCAAACGTGACCAGCCCCACCGGGTCTTGCTGATGGACCATCAGGTAAGCGAGCGCCGCGGCCAGGCAGATGGCGTAGTCGAACTTAGTCAGCTCCTGGCGATAGGTGTAAGCCATGGAGCGGCTCAGGTCCATCACCAGGTAACCGGTGATGTTGGTCTCCGCCTCGAACTTCTTGATGTAGTACTTGTCGGTCTTGGCGTAGACGAGCCAGTCGATTTCCTGGGGGTTATCCCCCGGCGTGTACTTGCGATGTTCGCTGAACTCGACCGAAAACCCATGAAAGGGGCTGGCATGCAGGCCTTGGAACAATCCCTTCACAATAAACTGCGCGCGCAAGTCCAGCCGGCCGATCTGGCGAATGACTTCGGGCTTGAGGTAGCTCTCGGCGGACATGGGGGGAGGGAGTACGGAGTTCGGAGAACGGAGTAAGAAGGTGAGGAGGTGAGGAGGTGAGAATGTAAGAAGTTGAGAAGAAAGGAATTGCGTCCGTCCCTCTTCTTATCTTCTCAACTCCTCACATTCTCACCTACTTATTCCCCCTACTTCTCAAACTTCTGAATTTCCGGCGTCGGAATTTCTTTCACCAGGCGTTTGATCACTTCGTCGTTGCTGAGGCCTTCCGCTTGTGCTTGGAAGTTCGTGCTGATGCGGTGGCGGAGGACCGGGACGGCGATCTTTTGGACGTCTTCGATTGCGACCGAAAAGCGGCCGTCCATCGCGGCCAGGGCTTTGCCGCCGTGGATCAGGAACTGCCCGGCGCGCGGGCCCGCGCCCCAGTCGACCAGTTCGCGGATGAATTTGGGCGCGCTTTCGTCCTTGGGACGCGTCGCTCGTACCAGGCGCGACGCGTACTTGATGATGTACTCGCTGACCGCCACGCTGCTGACGAGTTTCTGCAGGTTGACGATCGCCTTGCCGGAAAGGACCTTGCGAATCTCCGGCCGCTCGCCGCGAGTGGTCGAGGCCAGGATTCGCTCTTCTTCGTCGAGCGTCGGGTAATCGACTTTGATGTTGAACATGAACCGGTCGAGCTGCGCTTCAGGAAGCGGATAGGTCCCTTCCTGCTCGATCGGATTTTGCGTGGCGATCGTGAAGAACGGGTCGGGCAATTCGTAGGTCGTCTGACCGACGGAGACCTCGCGTTCCTGCATCGCCTGCAACAGCGCCGCTTGCGTCTTCGGCGGCGTGCGGTTGATTTCGTCCGCCAGCAGGATATTGGTGAAGATCGGCCCTTCTACGAAGCGGAAGTTGCGCCGGCCTTGCTCGTCTTCGTCCAGGACGTTCGTGCCGGTGATGTCCGAGGGCATCAAGTCCGGCGTGAACTGGATACGTTTGAACTGGATATCGAGAATCTTCGCCAACGTGCTGACCATGAGCGTCTTGGCCAGTCCGGGAACGCCCTCCAACAGGCAATGTCCGCGGGTGAAGATGGCGGCGAAAAGCTGCTCGATGACGTCGGTTTGCCCGACGATGACCTTTTGCAACTCCTGCTGCATGAGCTGGCGGTGGACGCTGAATTCCTGCAGCACCTCGCCCAAACTGCGCGATTTCGTGGCCAAGGGGCGAATCCTTACCGAACCGGGGGAATCATTTCGACACCCCTATTCTAGCAAATGATTCGCCGCCGGCTCGCGTCTCTAGATGCAATCCGCACAACCGGCCCCCTCAATCCCAAGGGCCGTCCAAATACCCAAGCCCAGGGGTGGCCGCCTTGAACCCTCTCCGCTCAAAAGCCTCGTCGCGGCCTCCCCTGGGATCGCCAATCCCGCTTACCCGTGCAAATAGCTCTTCAGGTAATGGTTCTCCATCGTCATGGCGTCGTGTTGGGCCTTGACGAGGTCGCCGATCGAGACGATTCCGGCGAGCTTGCCGTTGTCGAGGACCGGCAGGTGCCGGATGCGGCGCTCGGTCATGACGCCCATCGTCTCTTCCACCGAATCGGTCGGCCGGCCGGTGACCGGGTTTTTCGACATCACGTCGTCGACATGGGTCCGTTCGAGCGTCGATTTCTCGTTCGCGCAGGCGCGGAGGATATCGCGTTCGGTGATGATGCCGACCATCCGGGAGCGGAGGCCATCGCCGGAGGTGGCGCAGACGATCAAGGAACCGCAGTTATGCTCGACGAGGGTTCGGACCACCTCGGCCAGCGTGGCCGTCGGCTCGATGGTCAAGACGGCGTGTCCCTTGTGATTCAGAATGTCCGACAACAACATGGCCGTGGCTCTCCCGGAGTTGGAAAAGGGGAGGATGAGATGAGACGGGTACGCGTCAGGAATGCTGACGCAGCGGCGAACGCCGCACACTGCCTGGACAAGATGCCTCTCCGCTGGCCCCGCGCACTCAATCCTACCGTGGGCGCGCGCGTCGCGTCAAAGCGCTAGCGAAAAATGCGGAAAGAAATGTGGGGAGTTCGTGCAAAGTTTCACGAAGTCGCGACGCTCCGCGAGCCGGAAGCGTCAGCGCCCGGAGTAACGCGAGATCCGCCGCCAGGCGAAATCCGTCACTACGGACTGCTCGGCTTCATCGGATAAGCGTCCACGCGATCTTGCTTGGCAATCCAAAGCTCATCGCCGACCCAAGCCGCGCGGCGACTGATCATATGATATAAGCGCGGTCCGTTCGGATCGGCGGGTTCGATCGAATACAGCCGACGTGATGCAACTTCGAACAGCCCAAGCAACGGTTCTTGTTTCGCAAAGGTACCGTATTGCGCCGCGAATAGGACTGACTCGCCTCCGGGCGAGGCGTCTAACTGTAGGGAATCGATGCTTAATACCGGGGTTTCGTCATCGACAAATCCAACCGGATCCAGGAGCCACTCAATCTCCTGCGTTTGCGCGTCGATGCGGCAGATGCCGCGATGTGGCCGCCCGTCGATGCGAGCAGCAAGAAAGGTAAGCACTGATTTCGTCTCAACGTCGTATGCCAAGGCTCGTGCCTTGGGGAAGTCGGCAAAGCCCGTTGGCCAGGTCCCGGCGATGGAAATATCTGACTTGTCGATCTCTTGACGCGCAATCGCTGCCATCGTGCGCGCGTCCCACTCTTGGGCATCTACTCTTGGAAATGGCACAGTCATCAATTGATGGTCGCCGTTCTTGAACTTGCTGAGGTCGCCGAATGCGTTGAGAACTTGCGAGAGTTGATCTTTATTGTTGGGGTCGCGAAACTTCGCCACTTCCGCTCGCAATTTGTCAGCCTCCGGTGACTTGTAGGCGTCCAGCATGCTCAAGGGGTCACTGCTGCTTGCGGAGAACGCATAGGCGCTGCCATCCGGGGACCAAGTTCCGGCGAAAAACGGGCTCGCGCCGTCCAACGGCACCCCCAATCGGAGCCAGCGTTTCCGTTCGCCGCTCTTGGCGCCCTTTTCCCAACAACATAGATCCAGCAGGAAATCGTGCGAGATCCGTTCTTGCCCTCGATAAAAGGTCAGCACGGACACCCGGTCTCGCGTTGGAGAAAGGCGCAATTCAAGGCAATCGTGTGAAAACAACTCGACTTCGCGCTTCCGCAAATCAGCAAAGTACGCATTTCCGAACCGGATAGATTGCACCTTCGTTTCGACATTCTCGAACCGAGGCATGGGAACCTCGTCGTCCAATACGAACAGGATCGCTTCTCCGCCAATGAGGAACTTCGCGCGGCGAACATCGCCGGTGACGGGAAGCGACGCCTGTTCCGCGTATTCGCCGTTCTCGCCGGGAGCGTAGACGACGATGCGCTGTGCCGTCGGCTTCTCTGGATCCTGATAGACCAACAGCATCCGCGGCGGGTCGGCGATTGCGTCGAACCCGACGACGTCGCCGGTATAGCGGAACACCGTCCGCACGGGCTTGAGGGGCTCGAACGACTCCGCCGCGAAACACGGCATCGCCGCCAACAGGAGGGCGAAAAGCGGCAGGAATGTGTGCGATCTCATAGCGACTGCCCGAAGGGAACGAGGTAAACGCCGCCGAACGCGTCGGACGTAGTCTACCAGAGCGGTCGCGGGCGAATCCAATGAGTTATTTATTAATCACCACCGTGAAGTAACTCTTCACGACGCGATCAAAATAATCCGGCCGCATCTCGACCGGCAGGCCGTTGTACGCGCAGTAGTTGCGAATTTGCCCGAGCAGGTCGCGGGGATGGCAGCGGCGCAGCGGGCGATTGGCCGCGCGGTAGTGCGTGTCGAGGAGGTAGTTCACCACGTTCTCGCGGTACTCGCATTCGAACTGCTTCGAGTAGATGCGGAACAGATCGTGGTACTCTTCCTGGCTGGGGTTGCCAATCTCGATCTTGTACGGAATGCGACGCAAGAACGCCTCGTCGACCAGGTCGGCGGGCTCCAGGTTCGTGGAGAAGATGATCAACTGCTCGAACGGCACTTGAATCTTCTTGCCTGTGGAAAGCGTCAGGAAGTCGTGTCGATTCTCGAGCGGGACAATCCAGCGGTTGAGCAACTCCGCCGGCTCGATGCGCTGGCGCCCGAAGTCGTCGACCAGCAAGCAGCCGCAGTTGCTTTTCATCTGCAACGGGGCCTCGCTGACATTGCTCCGCGGATCGTGGCGGATTTCCAACGTGTCCATCGTCATTTCACCGCCGACCACAACCGTCGGCCGGCGAATCCGCACCCAACGGCGATCGAATTCCTGCGCCTTGAGCAGCGTGTGCTCTTTTTCTTCGACCGGTTCGTGATAGGCCGCGTCGTACACCTTGATGATCTGCCCGTCTTCGATCACCGCGTGCGGAACCCAGATCTGCTGGCCGAAGCACATGGTGATGCGCTTCGCCAGCGTCGATTTACCGTTGCCCGGCGCTCCGTATAGAAACATGCCCGCCCCGGAGTTGATCGCCGGGCCGAGTGACTCGAACATCGTTTGATCGACCGAGATGCCGTCGAAAGCCTTCATCAACTGATCGCGCTGCGGGCTTTCGGCGCGAATTGTCTGAGCTTCCACCGACAGGACGTAATCCATCAGCGGCACCGGCGCGGGGCCGACATAGGCGCAGGCCTCGGAGAAACTCTGCGCCCGTTCGCGCCCTTGTTCGGTGAGCGTGTAGTTGTAGTCGCTCAGCGGCGCAGAGCCGGTGTGCACCAGAATCTGCCGCGAGCGGAGCGATTGATACACGCCTTCCAGCGCGCCGAACGGCAAGCAGATCTGCCGCGAGATGGTCCGACCGCTCGCCGAGCCGACGACGAGCAGGTATTTGCAGACCAGCGCCTCGACGAACGTGATGCTCAACCCGGTGTCCTCGATCGAGCGAGGCTCCGCGGGACGAAACGTTTCGTCGGACAGGATGGTACTGAGGAACTCGGCGGAAAACCCGCTGGTCTCGGTGGCGGTCGACATGGCTCTAATCTCTGGGAAGTGCGCGGCGTCGGCCCCGGCGAGGAAATTCACCGCGGCGACCATGAAAAGCTTAGCCCCGGAAAAGCCCTGGACGCCGGAAATATGCTAGTCTTGAACTAGCCATTTAATGAGTATGTTGTGCCGTCCTGGGTCCGGCTGCCGCTGGCCGCCCGCACGACCTGCCGCCGCGAGCTATCGTTGGAAGGCGGTCGATTGCCGCCGCCGCCGCGCCGCCCAAACACCGGCGAGACGCGGAAGTCCGCCAATCAAGGGAACTGACTCGATGGTCGCAGCGCCGTCGCAAACCTGGGAGCCGATCGAGACGACCGGCGACCTCGGCGTGTTGCATTTGCAGGCCGATGGATCGGTCGAGATTGGCGAGCAGAAGTTCCTGCAATCCGACGCCGTCAGCGTGCACGGCACGCCGTGGGCGGTCACGAAACCGGTTGGCGTCGGCGCGGTGCTGCGGGTCGTCCGCGAGAACGGCGCGGTTTCGGCGTATCGCTACGTCGAAGGCGCCTGGTATCAGCTCCATTGGTGGCTGCACCTGGGAAAGCGCTGCCGCTTCGGCGGTCTGCAACTCTTGGGTGACGGTCAGGTCAAGCTCCTGGGACCGCTCCGCGTAGGCACCGCGGGAATCTTTCCGTCCGTCTCCCGGCAAACGAGCGACGAAACGAAATCGGATCATCCCGGCGAACGGGTCCGCGTCGCCACGGGGCTGGGCGAAAGCGCGATGTTCGCGTTTCAATCCGGCAGTTGGTACAAACTGACCGGGCTGCTCGATAAGAGCCATGCGCAGGCAGTCCGCGCCCGTCATGGCGGTCAAACGCGGTTGCAATTGGCGCTCGCGGCGGCGCTCGTCGTGGCGATCGTCTGGTTTGCGATGCAAAACTTGCGATGGTTCCCGTAAGCGGCCCTGCATCTCCGAACTGTAGCTGGCCTCTGTGCGGCCGGACCACTGTAGCTGGCCTCTGTGAGGCCGGACCATTGGAGTAAGTGCCGCGCAATCTCCACCGAGGTCACAGACCTCGGCTACAGAGAGCGACGTCGCGCTCAATCGAGCGGCGGCAGGGCGTGGCCGAGTTTTTCGCGCTTCGTCGCTAAGTAGCGTGCGTTGTGCTCGTGCACCGGCGACATGATCGGCACCTGGTCGACCACTTCCAGGTCGAAGCCGCCGTAGATAAACGCGTCGGTCTTCTTGGGGTTGTTCGTGAGCAGCCGGACTTTCGTGAGTCCCACGTCCTTGAGCAATTGAATGCCGATGCCGTAGTCGCGCGGGTCGGCCTTGTAGCCGAGCGCCAGGTTCGCTTCTACGGTGTCGAGTCCTTCGTCCTGCAAGGCATAGGCTTTGATCTTCTCGGTCAGCCCAATGCCGCGTCCTTCCTGCGGCAAGTAGACCAGCACGCCGGTTCCTTCCTGCCCGATGCGTTCCAGCGCCATCTGCAATTGGTCGCCGCAATCGCAACGGAGTGAACCGAGCAGGTCACCGGTGAAGCACGACGAATGCAATCGCACGAGCGGCGCTTCGACCTTCGACAGGTCGCCCATCACCAACACGATCGGCTCTTGCGCCTCGTGTTTGACGCCATACGCGATCAGTCGAAATCGGCCGTATCGCGTCGGCAGCTCTGCTTCAGCCTGGCGATAGACCAGCTTTTCGCGGATGCGGCGGTAACGGATCAATTCCTCGATCGACGTGATTTGCAGCCCGAACTTTTCGGCGATCGTGAACAGTTCATCGCGATCAGCGCGATTCCCGCGTTCATCCAGGATCTCGCACAGCACGCCCGCCGGAGTCATGCCGGTGAGGCGGACCAGGTCGACCGTGGCCTCGGTGTGGCCGGCGCGTCGCAGCACGCCCCCTTCCTTGGCCCGTAACGGGTATAAATGTCCCGGGCGGACGAAATCGGACGGCTTGCTGTGCGGGTCGACGATCGCCTGGATCGTTTTGGCGCGCTCCTGAGCCTCAATGCCGGTCCGCACGCTGCGGTGGTCGACCGGAATCGTGTAAGGCGTGCCGGTCGGGCTGGTGTTGACGTCCACGATCGGGTCGAGGCGCAGCCGCTCGCAGATATCCGGCAGCACCGGCATGCAGACCTGACCCCGGCCATGCGTGATCATGAAGTTGACGATCTCCGGCGTCACCTTCTCAGCCGCGCAGATGAAGTCCCCTTCGTTTTCCCGATCCTCGTCATCGACGACGATGATCACCTCTCCCCGGCCCAGCGCCGCGACCGCCTCGTCGACGCTGGAAAAACGATTCGTCACGTTCAGTACGCCTCCGCTCACCGAAAAACCGGCCCTACGACGTGTGCGGGCATAGCGTATTATAGCGGGTGGTGCCCGCCGACGGGGAACGAGAGGAGCACCACTGTAGCTGGCCTCTGTGAGGCCGGACGCGTTGGACGTAGCGAACATGAAACAACCGGCCTCACAGAGGCCAGCTACAGAGAGCACTCAAGGCGCCTTCATGCTCGATCGCACCGAATACATCGAACAGGCCTATCTTTTTCGCATGCTGCGGGAGCGGATGCAGCAGAACCTGGCCACGCAGGACCTGCTCGGCTCGATCCGCGAGGAGGTGCTGGCCACGACCAAGCTGCCAATGGCGATCGACTTCCTGGGCGCCGAGCTCCGGCATCACGGCGTCTTCGGCCCGGCGATGGCGCGGCTGAATCATTACTTCTCGCCGTTTCAGACTTACCTGGTCGACCAGGCGGAAAGCGAAAAGGGGCGTTTCGATTTCCGCACGGCGCTCGAAATCCTGGAGAAGGAAGCGCTCTATCGCGCCGACGGGGCCACGCCGCAAGGGGTGTTTCTGTTTCAGTTCGAAACGCTCTGCCGCAACCGGCTCGGCTACGACAAGGGGCTGGCGGCGATCGCTCTCGACCCGTTATTCAACGCCGACTGGCGCGACTGGATCCTCACCGTGCGGCGGCAGATCGGCATCGTCGAATTCGCCGACCTGGTTTACGTCCGCAGTGAGCTCTACGTGCAACAGCAGGCCAAGCGGCAGGACTATGTCGATCCAGACGAAATCAAACCGGTCCTCTTCGGCGAGGCA
>CAZUBB010000012.1:23268-41583 GCA_964618485.1 uncultured Pirellulales bacterium | reverse complement strand
TGCGAAGCTCAAGGACGAGCACAATCGCTTCCGGGCGTTGATCGCGGCGGGGCGGAGCGATCACGAGATTGTCACGGAGCTTTACCTGGCCGCCTTCTGCCGCCCGCCAAACGCGGACGAGCTCGCCGTGGCGGACCGGCATCTGGCCGCCGCGGGTGATCGCGTGGCGGGGCTGGAGGATCTGTGCTGGGCGATCGTGAATGCGAATGAGTTTTTGTTTCAGCATTAAGGGGGAGGAGAGAAGAAGAAGAGGAGAAAAGGAGAAAAGAATGGGGGGACGGCGATGGCGGCTTTGTGGTGATGGTGGCCGTTGCTCCGGGTGCTGACGCTTCCGGTTCTTGCGTTCTGATTGCGGCTTTGCTTCGTCGAGACTACTTCGATCCGTGCGATAGGCTTTCATGCGAAACATCCTCGGCTTACTTTCTGCTGCTCTGCTCGCCACGTTGATCTCGGGCGTTGCTTCCGCGCAGGAGGTTTCGTTTAAGAATGAAGTCGCGCCGGTGCTTGCTGCGCGCTGTGCGGGGTGTCATGGCGGGGCGGAGGCGAAGGGGGGGTATCGGTTGAATTCGTTCGCCGCGCTGCAGACCGCCGGCGAGACCGATTTTGCGCCGGTCACACTGGGGAAGCCGGAGGAGAGTTACCTCTGGGAGCTCGTTTCCACCGATGACGCCGAGACGCGGATGCCGAAGGGGGGCGATCCGTTGACGGCCGAGCAGTTGGACGCATTGCGGCGGTGGATTGAGCAAGGGGCGAAGTTCGACGGGCCCGACGCAAAGGCGGCGCTGGAGTCGTACTTGCCGCAGGTGACGCATCCCGATCCGCCGGAGGTGTATCGCTTCGCGGCGCCGATCACGGCGATGGCGATTTCGCCGGACGGCAGCGAAATCGCCGCGAGCGGTTATCACGAGATCACCGTCTGGAGCGCCGCCGACGGACGTCTGCTACGGCGCATCAAGAACGTCGCCGAGCGGACGCTGGGGCTCGCGTATTCCGCCGATGGGACGCAACTTTTCGCGGCGGGAGGCAAGCCGGGGGTGTCCGGCGAACTGCGCGTGTACCGCGCGACGGATGGAACGTTGGTGCGCGAAGTCGGGCGCTTTGCTGACACCGCGTTCGGGCTGGCCGTCAGTCCCGACGGGACGAAGCTCGCGGTTAGCGGGGCCGATCGCGCGATTCGCATCTATGATGCATCGACGTGGGAACTGCTGACGACAATCGAAGATCACGCCGATTGGGTGACCGCGATCGCCTTCAGCCCGGACGGCACGCGTTTGGCTTCCGCGAGCCGGGATAAGACGTCCAAACTCTTTGATGTCGCGACCGGGGATGCGCTCGGCACGTATCCCGGCTACGGCGAGGCGCTGTATGCCGTGGCGTTTTCGGCCGACGGGGCGCAGGTGATCGTCGGGGGCCGCGCCGGGCGCGTCGACTATTGGAACGCCGCTGATGGTAACCGCGCGGCGGAGTTTGGCGTCGGAGGCGAGATTGAACGGCTCGTTGCTTCGGGCGGGCACTTGTTCACCGCTTCGACCGACAGGCACGCGCGTGACTTTAAGCTCGATGACCGCGCGGCGCTCCGCGATTTCGGCGATCACTCGGATCGCATCTACGCGTTGGCCTACCACGATGGGCAGCACCGGCTGGTCACGGGCGCGCTCGATGGCGAGATCCGCGTGTGGAACACGGAGGACGGCGCGCTCGTCGTGAAGTTTTCGGCAGCGCCGGGTACAACGGACACTGCGCAGGCGTCGGCACAGTAGACAGCGCACGCGCTGCGTCAAATCCTACATTTCGGATTGAAGAAGATTGAGGGGTGCCTGGGGCTGGGGCGAACGGTGGAGGTACTTTCTTCGAAACCGCTGGGGCATCGCGTTGCACTCCGAGCAAGATGGACGAAGCCCCAGTCGTTGGGCCTTCGACACGTGAACTGGTACGCCCCTGCCCCAGGCACCCGCCGTCTTGATGTCCCGAAATCTTGGCTCTGACGCAGCGCTAGACCGGCGGCGGGTTGCGCTCCGCGAAGCCGCGTTGATGCCAGTAAGGGTAGGCCGGCGTCGCTGCGCTCGCGTCGTCGAGCCGTTTGACTTGTTCCGGCGTCAGGTTCCAGCCAACCGCTTCGAGATTTTGGCGCAGTTGTTCCTCGTTGCGCGCGCCGATAATCACACTGGAAACGCTCGGCCGCTGCAATAACCAGTTGAGCGCCACCTGGGGGATCGACTTGCCGATCTCTTTCCCGACGGCGTCGAGGGCATCGACGACGCGGTAAAGATAGTCATCGGACACCGGCGGCGCGATGTCGGCGTTGAGTTTGCTTTGCAGCCGCGTGTTCGGCGGGAGTGGTTGCCCGCGACGGATTTTTCCGGTGAGCCGCCCCCAGCCGAGCGGGCTCCAGACGACGGCGCCGACTTTCTGATCGAGCGCCAGCGGCATCAATTCCCATTCGTAGTCGCGGCCGACGAGCGAATAGTAGGCCTGGTGGGCGACGAAACGGGACCAGCCGTATTTCTCCGAGGTGGCCAGGGCCTTCATCAGGTGCCAGCCGGAAAAATTGGAGCAGCCGAGGTAGCGGATTTTGCCTGCGCGGACGAGATCGTCCAGCGTGCCCATCACTTCTTCGACCGGCGTGACGGCGTCGAAGCCGTGGAGTTGGAAGAGGTCGATGAAGTCGGTGCCGAGGCGATTGAGCGCAGCGTCGATCGAGCGGATGAGATGATAACGCGAGGAACCGACGTCATTCGCGCCTACGCCGAAGCGAAACGTGGCCTTCGTGGAGATGATGAGCTTATCGCGGCGGCCTTTGATGGCCTGGCCGAGGATTTCTTCCGCGGCGCCTTGCGAGTAGATGTCGGCGGAGTCGAACATCGTCAGCCCGGCGTCGAGGCAGATATCGATGAGCCGCGTGGCCTCGCCGACGTCGGTCTGCCCCCAGGCTTTGAACAACTCGCCGCCGCCACCGAAGGTGCCGGTGCCGAGGCTGAGCGCGGGGACTTTGAAGCCGGAGGCGCCTAATTGCCGGTATTCCATGACGTTCGCTCCTGGGTGGTGTTGACGGCCGTTAGGCTACCGCTCGATGCGCCGGCGGTCGACCACCCTGGCGAATGGGATTGGTGGAATGACGTAAAGAGCTGCGCGGCGAAAGCGTCCGTAATTCCGGGCGCTGACGCTTCCGGTTCCACAAGCGAATTGCGAGAGTGCGTAGGTCACATCGCGGCGGGTTCGCTGACTTGGATGATTTTCTTGCCGAAGTTTTCGCCGCGGAGCAAGCCGATCAGTTCGCGCGGCGCGTTTGCCAGGCCGGCGGTGACGTCGTCTTTGTACTTGACGCGGCCTTCGCGGAGCCATTGGCTCATGTCCGCGAGAAACTGCGGGAGTTGCGCGGCGAAATCCCAGACAATGAAGCCTTGCACGTGGAGCCGCTTGGTGAGAATGGCGAGCATCAGTTGCGGTAGACGGTCGGGGCCGGCGGGCGGTTCGCTCGCGTTGTAATGGGCGATGAGGCCGCAGACAGGGACGCGCGCGAAGTTGTTCAGGAGCGGCAGCACGGCATCGAACACGGGGCCGCCGACGTTTTCAAAGTAGACATCGATCCCTTGCGGGCATGCGGCTTGTAGTCGTTCGGCGAGGTGGGGTTCGTAGTGGTCGAGACAGATGTCGAAGCCGAGTTCTTCTTGAACGTAACGGCACTTGGCTGGGCCGCCGGCGATGCCGACCACGCGGCAGCCGCGGATGCGGCCGATCTGTCCGACTACGGCGCCGACGGCGCCGGACGCCGCGGCGACGACGAGGGTTTCGCCGCTCTTAGGCCGTCCGATGTTTGCGAGGCCGGTGTAGGCAGTGAGGCCGGGCATGCCGAGGACGCCGAGGGCGTAGGAGATGGGTCCCGCGGCGGGGTCGATCTTGTGCAGGCCAGCGCCATTCGAGAGAGCGTATTCCTGCCAGCCTTGGGCGTTGTTGAGGACGAACTCGCCCACGCGGAAGCTGGGGAGATTCGAAGCGACGACTTGCGCGACGGCGCGGCCTTCCATGACCTCACCGATCTCAACGGGGCGGGCGTACGACTTGCCCGCGTTCATGCGGCCGCGCATGTAGGGGTCGAGCGAAAGGTAGATCGACCTCAGGAGGATTTCGCCTGATTTGGGCGTGGGGATGTCGACCTCGACGCGCTCGAAGTTGTCGAGCGACGGTTCGCCTTGGGGACGGGATGCGAGGCGGATCTGCAGGTTCTTGGCAGGCATATCAGCTCCCGAAGAAATGGAGTCGCCACTCCTTGTTGACCGACGTGAACACCGTGGGAGTGGAAACGGAGTTCCTGAGAATCGCCGCGGGAAAGGTTCTGGCGAAGGATGGCCGTTTCGATGGGGCGGTTATTAGCGCGGTCACGCCAGTCGCCGAGGTAGCGGTAGCCGAGGCAGTCCGCCCGCGACGGGTCCGTGAACAGGGCGACCACGCGGTTCTGCGTAACCCGTTCGGGGCGGATGTTGCTCATACGATTCCCTCAATGGACCGTACTGGGGGGCCGTTCAAACCGAACTCTCGGGTTCTTAAGACGTTCATCCAATACGACTCGCGAACCAGGATGTCATTATCCGAGGCGTGCGTGTCGGCGATCTCCAGAATCGAATATTGAAAGTGGCTCATGTGCTCCGGCCCGTGCTCCTGGAGTAAGGCCTTCAATTGGATGTTCCCGCCGTGGCCGTTGTCCGCGTAGGCACACCAGCGTTGCCAGATGCCGACGTCGCCGGACGCTTTGCCAACGTAGTGCCTGCCGGTCGAGGTGTCGGTAATCAGGTAGACGCCCTTGATGTTCTTCAGGGCGGCGTGCCAGGACGGGACCACCTGCTGAGTGATCACGCGCAGCGTGGCGTGGCGGATCAGCACGGCGTTGTAGCCGGGAAACTCGCCCACGGTCATTCTCTGGGCGCGAATCTCAAGGAGGGGCAGCTTGATTTCCGGCCTGAGCCAGATGTACGAGGCACGGGTGCGAACGTGCTCGACGATCACCCGACCGATCCACTCCTCAATACCCGGGCGGGGTTGAGTGACGTAAAGATAATGCTCTGGCCGAGCGGGCTGGGCGCCCCGGCTCAGTACATCGTAGACGCCGGCGAACAGCCAGCGGCTTTTTTTGAGATCGATCAGGCTTAGCACATGCGCGCAATCAAAGTTGCGTTTGGATTGGTGTTCCTGCCAGCCCTGGAACTGGCCGGCGAAAAACGCGTCGAGAGGGTCTATGTGCCCGTCCCAACAGGCCAGGTGGACCTTCGTGTTCTCGGCGTTGAACGTGACGCCAGAGGCAGTGAGGAAATCGACGAGGCCGATCATGCGCTTACCTCGCGACGCGGACCGACCAGGCGAATCCTCCCGGTGAGCAGTTCCTGCATCATCCCCTGTTTCACTTGTCGGGCCTTGGCCAGCGTCGCTTCCAACCCGGCAATCTCGACGTCCATGTCGGAAAGTGTCGCGGCGATCGCCGTCTGCTCGGACGCCAAGGGCGAGTGAACCACAATTGATTTAATCCGCTAGAAATGGCTGTCTGAGGATTCCGATTGCCATGCAGCCCCGCGGATTGACGTATGCGGCCCTTGACGCGACAGCGGCCGTAACTCCAGGCGATAACCGGCCTGTTGAATTAATCGCGCGTCCGACGACAAACAACGATTTACGTTCACAGTTTTCGTCGTAAGTCCTTAATCGTCGTCGGAAGACTGGTGTTTTTGTGATTAAATCAACAGACCCTAACGCTTCCGGCTCGCTCAATTTGCGATTCGATGGCAATTGGGGCAGTGGGCGCAGAGGGACTCGAACCCCCGACTTCGACCTTGTAAGGATCGCACTCTAACCGACTGAGTTATGCGCCCGGTGATCCCCGGGACAGGCGTGGGGCCGCCCAGGTTCGGGAATTCTCCCTGCTGGTTGCCGCAAAGTCAACGCAAGCGAGCGCGGGGAGGCGGCGACGATGCCGGCGCCGAGGGTGAGGTTACAGCGGCACGATGGTGGGCGTCATGGTGCGCAGGTCGACCACCGCGATGGAGTGAGGGTTAGCGCGGTAGATGGCGCCGGGGTTGAGGACGAGGGTTTTTCCCTCCAGGTGATGCTCCGCGACGTGGGTGTGGCCGTAGCAGACGAGGTCGTATTCGCCCGATTGGATGGTCTGGCGGAAGCGACGCGCGTCGTCGCTGTGGAGGAGGGCGATTTTTCGGCCGGCCAAGGTGAAGTCGCCGAAGCGGCCGTGGCAGGTGTGTCCGGCGGCTTGGATCGCCGCGCGGAGGATCAGTTCGTCGCGATCGACATTGCCGAAGACGTAGTGCACCGGCCAGGGGCGGAAGAGTTCGGGAATCTGCGGGGAGCCGATATCGCCGCAATGCAGCACAACCTCGGGGGTGAGGCTTTCGAGCATCCGTACGGCCGCGCGCGTGAGTTCCACCTGCCCGTGGGAATCACTGACGACTCCGATCAGCATTTCGTCGTTCCGCCTGAATCAAGGGTGCCTGACAAGGCCCACGTTATAGCCCGGCGGTGCGGATTTGGCCAGCTTTTTGGGCGGAACTCGCTAGGCCGGAGGTTGCACCACGGAGGCACGGAGGGCACGGAGAGAGGGAAGAGGTAGGAGTGGCGTGGAGAATAACCTGCATCGCTGATCAATGCGACTTTCCTGGAAGTATCTCCCGTTGTCTCCGTGTCCTCCGTGCCTCCGTGGTGAATTCTTCTTAAACACGCGGGTTATGCCGTCAGTGGCGAAAGCGGCCGTCACTCCGGGCGCTGACGCTTCCGGCTCCACAGGTACTGTGGTTAAGTTTCGCGGAGGGATGCGGTTGATGGGATGGCTCTGCCGGGCGTCGGCTTGTTGGTTTCCGGGGTGAATTCGTATATTTCGTGCTATGGCTCAATTGGGTGGCAAGATTCGGGTCGGGGCGGTCAACTATCTGAATACCAAGCCGTTGGTGTTTGGCCTGGATACGCTCGCGCCGCAGGCGGAGGTGCTCTTCGACCTGCCGAGCCGGCTCGCCACGGGGTTGGCTGCTGAGCGGTTCGATGTGGCTTTGATCCCGTCGATCGAGTTTTTTCAGGACGCTAGCTACACGATCGTGTCGGACGCCTGCATCGGCTGCCGTGGGCCGGTGCTAAGCGTGAAGCTGTTCAGCCGCGTCGCGCCGGAGAAGATTCGCACGTTGGCGCTCGACGAGGGTTCGCGCACGAGCGCGGCTCTGGTGCGGATTCTGCTTTGGGAGCGTTTTGGATTGCGGCCGGAGTTGGAACCGCTGCCGATCGGCGATTCGCTGAGATCGGCGAAGACCGACGCCGTGCTGTTGATCGGCGACCGGGCGATTCATTCGCCGGGCGAGCGCTTTGAGTGCGTCTGGGATTTGGGAGACGAGTGGCAGCGCTTCGCGGAGCTGCCGTTCGTGTTTGCGATGTGGGTCGCGCGAGCCGACGCCGACTTGCAGGGGATCGACGCGGCGCTTTCGGCGGCGCGCGATCAGGGGGTCGCACATCTGGATCAAATCGCAGAGCGCGAAGCGGCGCCGTTGGGGCTCACCCGGCCGGAATGCCTATCGTACTTGCGAGACAAGTTGTACTTCTACCTGGGCGAGCGCGAGCTGCGCGGATTGATGGCGTTTCATCGCTATGCCGTGAAACTGGGACTCGCCCCTGAGGGGATCGACCTTGGATTCTGCGCTGACCAATCTGCTCGATAAGGCGGTCGACGGGGAACGCCTGACGCCGGAAGAAGGGTTGCGGCTCATGGAGTCGCACGACCTGACGGCGCTGGGGCGCGCGGCGGACGCGGTGGCGCGGCGGCTGCATCCCGAGCCCTATCGCACGTACAACATCGACCGCAACATCAATTACACGAACGTCTGCACAGCAGTCTGCGATTTCTGCGCGTTCTATCGTAAGCCGAAGCACGAGGAAGGTTACGTCCTCGATCGCGAGGTGCTGCTCAAGAAGATCGAGGAGACCGTTGCGCTCGGCGGCGACCAGATTCTGTTGCAAGGGGGCCTGCATCCCGAGTTCAAACTGGAGTGGTACGAAGAACTGCTGCACGACATCAAGCGGCATTTCCCTCAGGTGAACGTGCATGGGTTCAGCCCGCCGGAGATTCATCATTTCACGAAGGTTTCGAAACTGCCGCTGCGCACCGTGCTGGAACGTCTGAAGGCGGCGGGGCTCGGTAGCCTGCCGGGCGGGGGCGCGGAGATTCTGGTGGACCGTGTGCGGTCGGAGATTACGCGCGGCAAGGTGATGACCGACGATTGGTTGAACGTTTGCCGGGTATGGCACGAGCTCGGCGGGATCGGCAGCGCGACGATGATGTTCGGCCATGTCGAGACGCTCGCCGAGCGCGTCGAACATTTGGAACGCCTGCGCCAGCTTCAAGACGAAACCGGCGGCTTCACGGCCTACATCTGTTGGACGTTCCAGCCGGAACATACCGACATGGCGCACATTCCGGCGGCGGGATCGTTCGAGTACTTGAAGACGCTGGCCGTGAGCCGGCTATACCTCGACAACTTCGCGAACGTTCAATCAAGCTGGGTCACGCAAGGCCTGAAAATCGGCCAGCTATCGCTGCTCTACGGCTGCAACGACATGGGGAGCCTGATGATCGAAGAAAACGTCGTCGCCGCCGCCGGCACGGTACACCACCTGACACTGGAGCAGATCAAAGGAGCGATCCGCGAGGCGGGGTACATCCCGCGGCGGAGAAATGTGTTTTATGAGTATGTGGAGGAGGGGGAGGCGGTGGGAGCTTAGTAGAGTTCTCGTTGTTCAGTTTTCAGTGGGGAGGAGAGAAGAAAAGGAGGAAAGAAGGGGCAGGAAAACGTCGACCCTGACTCCTGACTCCTGACTCCTTCCTCACCAGCTCCAGACGATACCGGCGTGCGGGCCGTGATAGATCAGGGTGCCGTTGTGGTTCACTTCGGCGGGGCCGAGCGTGAGCATGTTGAGGTCTTCTTGGACGTTGCTGGCGGCGAGGGCCAGGCCGTCGATGCCGATCATGTTGTAACCGGCGACGATCGTCAGTCGCGGAAAGAGCTGGAAGCAGCTTTCGATCTTGATATCGCCGACGAAGGCCGTCGTTCCTTCTTGCGCCTGGCCGTCGACCGAGACGTTCGTACCGAACACCGTCCGCGTATAAGCGGTATTCTGACGCGCTGAGTTGCCGAAGACGCCGGCCTTGCCGTCGAAGTTGATCCACCAGCGTTCGCTGGCGCGGTAGATGATATTGCCGCCGATTTGTCCGCCGACAAGGTCGTTGGTCGTCTCGACTTCGATGCGGTTCGCGGTGGTGCCCGTCAACTGCGCCGGCGTGGCGTTGGACAGGTAGCCGAAGGTCTCGTCGACCCGCAAGTAACGGACACCGCACAGAGCGATCAGTTCCCAGGCGCCACAGCGGACCGGAGCGCGATAGCGCAGGTTCATCTCCGCGCTATCCAGTTCGGAGGTCGAGTTGAGCGTGACCAAGTTGTTGTAATCGACGTCCGGGTTGCCGGTGGGATCACCGAAGCCTGAGAACGGCGAGTACAAGTTTCCGTCGGTCCCCTGAGCGTTGGGATCAGTGTTGCGAACCGAGACGCTGTCGTCCCAGTAGTGTTGCCCGAAGTAGGTGCCTTCAATGCGGAAATAGTTGTTGATCGAGCGGCCGACCGTGGCGCGCACGCCGGGGCGGAGCTCGTAGTCGAGATCTTCCGTGGTGATCGCCTCGGGGCCGAGCGGGCCGGTCGTCGCGTAGGTGAGGTTGTTCGTATTCACGCGCGTGAGGAACAGGGCGTCGGCGCCGACGTACCAGGGCGGCAGATCGGTCCAGGCCGGCAACGGAAGCCCCTGATAGCCGCGGCCGTAGTTGGTATTGCACCAGTCGGTGTCGCAGTTGCCGCAGGGCGAGTCGGCCCTGGCTTGCTCTTCGGTGGCATCGCCCCCCGCCCAGGGGTTAAACGACGCCTCGTGATCGCCGCTCCACGGGTTGAACGGGTTCACGGGCGGGTTGGTGACCGCCCCGACGGGCTGTTTGTTGGCGTTCATGGTCTCCGCCCGGAGCATCGCGGGACTCATGGCGAGTCCCAGACAGAGCCAGGCGAATCGACGCAAGTCCTTGACGGCAAGCGACATCGTACTTCCCCCCTGCGGTAGGCGCTGGGCGAGCGTGCAGTAACGGCAACACCGCCCCTAGACTTTTTTCGGCAGGCACGAACCGCAAATCCAGCAAAGTCGGCATCTTCGGCAGAGGAGGAAAGGTCGAGCAGGTCGCCGGGCTTTCGGCGGTGGGAGTCCATGCCTTACAACAGAGGGTCTATGGACCCCATGCCGCCGAGCGACGAAGAACATCAGGCTTACTTGCGGATCCTTGCGCGGTTGACGCCGGGGGAGCGGATGATGCAGGCAATGGAGCTCTCGGACATGGGCCGCAGGATGCTCAAGGACGCCCTGCGGCGGGCGTTCCCGCATCTCGACGAAGATCGCCTGCACCAGCTTTACTTGGAGCGGTTGGAGCTGTGCCACAATCAGAACTACTGAAGTTCGTGCGGCAATTGTTGGAGTCGCTCGGCGTCGAATACATGCTGACCGGTTCGATGGTTTCGAGCGCCCAGGGCCAGCCGCGGATGACGTACGACATCGACGTCATGGTGCGGCTCGACCAGCCGGCAGCGGCGCGACTCAGCGAAGCCTTCGACGCGGCCGGATTCTATGTCAGTGCGCCGGCCGTCGACGCGGCCGTCGCGCGCCGCGGGATGTTCAATGTGCTGCAAACGTCGACCGGCCAGAAGGTCGATTTCTACGTGTTGCCGGAGGACGACTACGAACAAACGCGATTCGCACGGCGAACTCCGCTCGTCGTGGATGGTGAAGAGGTCTTCGCCACGACGGCCGAAGACACGATCATCAGCAAGCTGCGCTGGGCGAAACTCTCCGGCGGCAGCGAGCGGCAGATGCGAGACGCTTGCCACGTCTACGAATTGCAGGCACAGGCGCTGGACCGCGATTACATGGCGCAGTGGGTTGAGCGGCTGGGTCTGAATGAACTCTGGGAGGCGATGATTGCCATGGCCCGGCCGATTGATCGCGTATGAGCGACTTGCCGCCAGCACTCGTCGATACGCACGCGCACCTCGATCAGGAGGAGTTCGATGCGGACCGCGCCGAGGTGATGGCGCGGGCCGCGGCGGCGGGAGTCCAGCAGATCGTGGCGATTGGCTGCACCGCCGAATCGAGCGCAGCGGTGCTGCGCATCGCTGAGGAGTATCCCGACGTCTACGCGGCCGTGGGGATTCAGCCGAATTATTGCGCCCAGACCGTGGAAGGGGATTGGGAACGAATCGTCGCGCTCGCGCGGAGTGAAAAGGTGGTGGCGATCGGCGAGACTGGGCTCGATCGGTATTGGGACTATGCGCCGTTCGAATTGCAGCAGGACTATTTGGATCGCCACCTCAGGCTCGCGCAGGAACTTGACTTGCCGGTGGTGATTCACACCCGCGAGAGCGACGCCGATGTGGTGGCGATGTTGCGTGAAGCCGTACATCGTGGACCGGTGCGGGGAATTATGCATTCTTTCGCCGGCACGGCGGAAACCGCCGCGGAATGCGTGGCGCTCGGGCTGCACGTCAGCTTCGCGGGGATGGTCACGTTCAAGAAGAGCGACGCGTTACGTGCCGTGGCGGCGACGATTCCGGCGGATCGCATTTTGGTCGAGACCGATAGCCCTTATCTGTCGCCGCACCCGCTGCGCGGCAAACGGAACGAGCCGGCGAATGTCGCGCACACGGCGCGCTGTCTGGCGGAAGTGCGCGGCGTTGATTTCGCGGAGTTTGCCCGGCAGACGACGGAGAATGCGCGGCGGTTGTTTGGGTTGCCGGCGAGGGAATGACTTCACGCGGCGAAGAATGCGCCCCTATTGAGCCAAGACGAGTTCAAGCGAAGATGCCGTAACTCCGGGCGCTGACGCTCCCGGCTCCAGTGGAATCAATCTTCTTGGAACGCGCTGAGGCGTTTGTAGCGGCCTTCGCACCAGAGTGGGATGTCGCTTTTGTACCAGCCGGAGAAGCGGCTTTCGCTGGGGCCGCCGGGGAGATTGGTCCAGGCGTCGTCGGCGCCGAGATCGGTGACGAGGTGGTACGACGGCGCGAACGTCGTTTCACGCTTCGCCGAGCGCAGCAAGTGTCCTTGGAACGGCGTGGCGTGACAGCCGGGCATCGGCAGCTCGCTGGTGTGAAAACCAAAGGCGTGGCCGACGAAGTTGCCTTCGAAGAAACGGTTCGTGAAGCGAAACGCATTCATCACCGCCCAGGGCTCGTCCGGCTCTTCCTCTTCGCGGGCCGCGATCAACTGTTCCGCGGCCTTGCGAATGAGTTCCCCTTTGTCGCGCCCCTCCCACCACAGCGAGTGTTCTTCTTTCAGCAGGCGGTCGAGCGAGGTGACGACCATCATCGAAAATCCGGCGCGCGTGCAGAGATAAAGCATGCGACGCCAGCCGATGCCGCCCGCGCCTCCGTCTTGTCCGAAGACTTCCAGCAGCACGTTCCGGTAGAGCAGGGAGAAAAGCGTCGGTTCCACGCTCTCCGGCGAGTAGTTGCCGTCCCAGGCGCTCAAGCGTTCTTTCAAGTCGCCGTCAGGGATGTGCGGCAGGAAAACCTGGAGCAGGTCGCGCGCTTGCAGGCTGATAACGTCGTATTGCAAGGCCTGCATGATGCGGCGGAAGCGGTAGTTCGGCAGCGGATGGCTGGAAAACACCGGTCCGTTGGGGGCATCGAGGTTCTCGTTTGCCGCGACGACAAAACCGCTCGGGGGATCGTATTCCCGCGGTAAGTGTTCCGTCTCGATCCAGCCTTTCCAATGATTCGATTCATCCCAAGCGGGGATGGGCAACAGGCCGCTGTAGCCATTGCCGCGTTTGGGAACCCAGCCGTTCGCCTGCTTGCCGATATGGCCGTCGCGGTCGGCGAACACCCAGGCCAGGGTCGGCTGGGGACAATCGCGCGCGACGTCCATGGCCTCCAGCGTCGATTGGCAGCCGACCATGCGCAGCCATGCCGACATCGACCGCCCGGTGCCTTCGCTGTGGCCGGTCCAGGACTCGAGCAGATGCAATCCAGGGCCGGCGACTTCGGGGTCCGATTCGAGCGTACCGATGGAGTTCTGGTAAACGCGCACCGATTGGCTGGCGCCGCCTTTGCGGAGCAGCACTTCTTCGCGGAAGCGAAAATTGCGCCATTCGGTTCCGCGGCGATACTGCCAGCCTTCTGGACCGAGGCGACAATCTTCGATGAAGTAGTCGCTGGTGTCGGCCTTCCAGTACGTGACGCCCCAGGCGAGACGCGGCGTGCGCGCGATGGCAAAGAGCGGGCAACCGGGGAGCGTGGCGCCGAGGACGTAGTGATCGCCCCAGCGGAGGACGGCCTCGTACCAGATCGCCGGGAGGCGGTTTACTTCGAGGTGCGGGTCGGCGGCCAGCAGCGCGTGTCCCGTGGCGCTCCGTTCCGGACGTACCGCCCAGGCGTTGCTGCCGGCGAGTCGCGGCAAGTCGGTGAGGAGTTCGAGTGCCTCGTCCGAAAGGCGGCTGGCGATTTTGATTTTCCCCAGCATTTCAAAATCGGCGTCGTCAAGCGTCGGGCGAAACAGCTCCTGGAGTTTCTCTTTGGCTACGCCCGCCTGGATCAATTCCAGTAGCAGCCGCTCGTTCTGTTGTTGCGTGACGACCAGCCCGCCGTAGGAAAGGAGGTTGCCGATCAACAATACCGCCTGGTGATCCCACGGTTCTTTCTGAAAGCCCGTGGCAAGCATGGGGAGCGATCGGCCGATCTGCTTGAGCCCGTCGTTGACCCCTTCGCAGTAGGCGCCGATGTGGGCGAAGGTCTCGTCGTCGAGTTGTTCGACCTCGCGCTGGAGGTGCAGGTGCAGCCCCACGCGGCGGAAGAAGCGATCGGTTTCCAGCAACTCGGGCTTATCGACGATGCGTTCTGCGGCGCGGCCGCTGGCGACAGCGCGGGCGAACAGCATCTGCGTGGGGCGATCGAGCGCGTGGAGATAGCCAAGGGCGTAAAGCGCCCCGCGCCAGCCATCGGTCACCGCGTGGGGGACCCCGTGCCGATCGCGCGCCGCCAGAAGGGGCCGGCGGGCGTGCTTGATCTTGAGCGGTTTCATCGGCGCCCCAGCACAGGAACGTTCGCGCATCTCGCGCGGCGAACGATGCCCAAGTCTACCGCGCGATTCCGCCACGGCGCAATCTGCGCGGCGGTCCGAACCTGCGGAAAGTCCCCAGTGAAGTCGAGCTGCGCAGCTCCGCGACAACGATTCGCGCGCCGGGAGAGACCGGCGGCGGAGCGGCGCGTCGGGCGCCGCTTAGCCTTTGCGGTGGCGAATTTTCGAACGCATGCGGCGTTTCTTGCGACCCAACTTCCGGCGACCTCGACCCGACTTCTTAACACCCACGGCGCACTCCGTCTTTCAGAATCACGAAATCCCCGCCTGCAACGCCGGCCCTGCGCCCGCGTGTCGGAACTCGGGAGTATATCCTGGGCGTCGGCATCGCAGCAAGCCACGTCGATGGAAAGTGCTGGGGAAACCAGGTAGCGCGTTGAGCCTAGATCGACGCCAACTTCCCAATGTGGACGCATCGGGCAAGTAGCGTGTGTGGAACAGCAGCTAGGGCCGGGAATTCGATACAGGCGTACACCAACGTAGTTTGTCCTAAAGTTGGGTAGCGCCGTGTTGTGCGATTCGGCGTAGGTCGCTTTCTGGCTGGAAACGTGAGGTTCGGACGAATGCGGGTGACATCAAGGAGGCGGGGCGTGCGCCGTCGGGGCGCTACGCTGGTCGAATATGCGTCGATGATGGCGGTTGGCGCGGCGGTGCTGGCTGTCGGGGCCATGACCCTTGGGAAAGTGACCAACAACTCGTTCCAGACGGCCGCGCGGTCGTTTCCGAGCCAGGGTGGGAATGTGGAAAAGGCCCTCGTTGCCACGGCGGAGACGCCCGACACGGGGCCGGCGGCAGGTCCGCGGCTGCCGTGGTGGGGGGCGACGCTGATCCTGGGGCTGAGCGCCGCGGGGCTCGTCTACGTCAATCGCCCCAAGAAACGGGTCAAGCCGCAGCGGGCGGTCGAAGAGGAAGAAACGGCTCATGTCCCGGTCGTGCCGGAGCGGCTTGAGGCGCAGTTCATTTCCAAGCGGCAACAGATTCTGCAGGTCCTGGACCGCGAGTTGTGGTGTGTGTTCGACGGCCGGATCATCGTGCAGGACATCCTCACGGAGCACCCGACGACGGTCCGCCCCGATGCCCCGCGGGAACGCGTCGAGGCGGTTCTCAATCAGGAGCACATTCACCACGTGCTGGTCGTCGACATGCAAGGACACCTGCTGGGCGTGGTGAGCGATCGCGATTGCCTGACCAGCAAGGGCAAGACCGCGGCGGAGTTGATGCGCCGCGATCCGGAAACCGTCGCGCGGACGCTGCCGGTCGCCAGCGCAATCAGCATGATGCTCGATCGGCGGATTACATCGCTTCCCGTGGTCGACGAAGGCCGCGTGGTCGGCATCGTCACGACGAGCGATATGCTGATGACGCTGCAATGCTGCATTCAATTGCTGCAGCGATTGGCCACGACGATGTGGCAACCCGGTTTGCCGGGGAAATCGTGGGAAGATGCGACGCTGCCCGCCGCGCCCGACGATGCCCCGGCCGATGGCACGGGGCGCTTCTACGACGTGATGAAGGCGATGTCAGAGAGCCACACCTGAGCGGTCAATCCTTGACGAGCGATCGCAACAGGCGGAGGTTGACTGCGTCCATGTGTTCGCCGTCGACTTCTTCTTTGGGCGTTTCCAGGTACATGGGAATCTGGTTAAACCGCCTGTCGTTGAGCAGCCGGCGGAAGGGCTCCAAGCCGATTTTGCCTTGACCGATGTGGGCGTGGCGATCGACTCGGGAGCCGAGCCCTTTCACGCTGTCGTTGAGATGAATCGCGCACACTTGATCGAGGCCGACGATCGCGGCCAGTTCGTCCGTGGTTTGCTGGTATTCTTCCGCCGTATCAAGCGGGTACCCGGCCGCGAAGATGTGGCAGGTGTCGACGCAGACGCCTAAGCGCTCAGGCTGCTTCACGCCGGCGAGAATCGTGGCCAGGTGCTCGAAGCGATGTCCCAGGCAGCTCCCCTGCCCGGCGGTCGTCTCGAGCAGCGTGCGGACTTTCGACTTTGGCAGCGACGCGTGGATTTCATCGAGCGCCGTGATGATCCGCGCGAGCCCGGCGGCTTCGCTGCTGGTGGTGAAGGCGCCGGGATGGGCGACGACGAAGGGGATGCCAAGTCGCTCCGCGCGTTCCAGCTCAACGCGGTGGGCGTCGATAGACTTGCGCCACAGCTCGTCGTCCGGCGCGGCCAGGTTGATCAGGTAGGAGTTATGCGAGATGGGATGACTGATGTTGAGCTCAGTCAGCGCGTTCTGAAACCGGGTGGCATCGTCGTCCGTCAGGGGTTTCGCTCGCCATTGGTTGTTGTTCTTGGTGAACAACTGCACGCAGTCGCATCCTTGCTCGCGCGCGGCCTCGACCGCTCGGTAGTAGCCTCCCGCGATCGACATATGGGCGCCAAGGATCGGCATGAGAGTAATCTAGCGACCAGGTGGACGTTGCCATATCCGGGGGAGGCGCAACGGGGCGCCGAATCAGCATATGAATGGCGGCGGCAACACCAGCCCGGGCTGTGCCGCCGACCGTATGGGATGGGTTGCCATGTGCCATAGAATGGGGGGACTCTGGAGGGGAGCGCGGTGAATTCTTGGGGCCCGCTGCGGTTTCATCATCGCTTGGGCATGGACAACACTTTTCGCGAGGCTTGCGGATGAAGGCACTGATCACCGGCGCTACGGGGTTTGTCGGCCGACAACTGGTGGCGAGGCTGCCGGGTTGCGTGGTGCTGACGCGCGACGTCGCCCGCGCGAAGGAGATTCTGGGGGACGTGAACGCTTATCCTTGGGACGCCAACCGCGATCGCCCGGCGGCCGAGGCGCTGCGGGGCGTCGAGGCAGTGTTTCATCTGGCGGGAGAATCGGTCGCCGAGGGACGTTGGAACGCGGCCAAGAAGCAGCGTTTGCGCGACAGCCGCGTGTTTCCAACGCGGAACTTGATCGATGGCATCGCCGCAGCCGGCCTGCGCCCGCACACGCTGGTGTCGGCCTCGGCGATCGGATACTACGGCTCGCGCGGCGATGAAGCGCTGGACGAGCAGTCGTCCGCCGGGAGCGACTTCCTGGCGGACGTGTGCCGGCGGTGGGAGGCCGAAGCTGCGCGGGGGCGCGACGCGGGGATGCGCGTGGCAACGGTGCGCATCGGAGTGGTGCTGGGGCGCGACGGCGGGGCGCTCAAGAAAATGCTCACGCCGTTCAAGATGGGGGCCGGCGGCGTGCTGGGGGACGGCAGCCAGTGGATGTCGTGGATTCACCTGGAAGACCTGGTGAGCCTGCTGCTCTTCGCGGCGACGCGCAACGAGCTGGAAGGCCCCGTCAACGGCGTTTCGCCGACGCCCGTGACGAATCGCGAATTCACCAAGACGCTGGCCGCCACGCTGCATCGGCCGGCGATTTTTCCGGTACCGAAGTTCGCAGTCCGGCTGGCGTTTGGCGAAGTGGCCGATGTGCTGTTGGGATCGCAGCGCGTGCTGCCGCGCGTGGCGCAGCGGCACGGCTTTGAGTATCGCTTCCCAACGCTCGACGGCGCCCTGCGGGATATTCTCGGCACGTGAGCGCCGAAATTACTTGGCGGGCTGCACTTCGACCAGGTCCTTGAGTGGGACCTCGTAGAGTTCTCCGAGGCCTTCGTCGGCAAGCAAGATCGTTTCGTCGTCAGCAAAGCAGACGGATTCGATTTCGCGTTCTTGGCCGTAGGGGGCCCAGGAGATCTTGCCATCGAAGAAGGATTGTTCGTCGTTTTCGCGCTCGAAGAGCCAGACCGCGGTGTAGGAGATGACCACGAGGCGTTTGCCGTCGGCCGTGCAGTCCGCGCCGACCGCTTGTCCTTGCAGGTCGAATTCTTCGAGCCGGGTGAGGACGTTGGTCTCTTCCGACTTGGGATCGTCCAGACGGTAGTGCGTCAGGCGGCTGTCGCTGCGGTGCTTGCTTAAGAAGTGCACCGTGTCGCCGATCGTGTAGATCGCCTCGCAATCGAAGTTGAACTCTTCTTTGCCGGCCGGGAAGGTGCGCTGATCGGGATACTTCACGAAGAGTTTCTTCTTGAAGCTGGTCCGCCCTGCGACGGGGCTCGGTTCGTCGAGGTAATAGAGGACCAGGTCGCGGCGATCGTTGCCGTTGTTGCCGACGTCGGCG
>CAZUBB010000012.1:13216-23231 GCA_964618485.1 uncultured Pirellulales bacterium | reverse complement strand
AATCGACGTTGATCGCGCCGCCGATGAGCGCGCCTTGCTCTTCGGGATAGCGTTCGTCGTCGTAGCTCGTGCCGTCGCGATGAATCGCGTAGACGCGCGGCTCGTCGCCGGAATCGTTATGCATCCAGAAAACGTCGTCGTGGTTGCGGCTCTTCACGATGCCGGAGTTTTCCTTACCCGGGCCGGGGCCGAGCTTCCGCACGAGTTTGAGTTCCAGCGGCGGGCGTTCGGGGAGCGCGAGGGCAGGCGTGGCGGACTGTTGTGCGAGGGCCGCCGGCGCGAGCAGCGTCGCGGCCAGCAGCGCGAGAGAGAAAACGCGTCCCGCGTGAGACGCCGCGCAGTCGATCACAGATGTCGGCACAAGAAGTACTCCGTCGGAGCGGCGGAACGGTGCGCGAGCGGCAACCGGCGCCGCTCGGCGGAGTACAACTTACGTTGCGCTGCCGGAAGCGTTAAGCGGTAAGAATGCGCACGGCGGCGCACTCCGGGCGCTGCCGCTTCCGGCTCCAACACGCACTTAGTAGCGGTAAACCGCCGCGAGACCGCCGGCCGTCGGCATGTTGCCGCGCGGCGTGACCACGACGTCCGCGTTCGACGCCAGGGCCAGTTCGGCGAGCTCGTCGAGCATATCGCCGGCGGCTTCATCGTCGGTCGGGGCGATCGCGCCGGTGGTGTGGTCGATCGTGCCGAGGCGCTTCGACTCCTGGGCCAGCAGCAGCGTGTCGATCCTGCCTGCGACGGCGGCCCGCGCGGCGTCGGAGAGATCGTCCGTGCCGAGCCCCTTGGCGCGGGCCTCGTTGAAGCGGGATTTGAATTGCTCCAGCTTCGAGAGATAGCCCAGTTCCAGGGTCTTCCAGGCGAGTTCGCGAACCTGATCGACGTCGAGCGACGCCGGATCGGCGAGGACCGGCGCATCGACCAGGAACGGCGACTTCGAGACCGCGCGGAACTCCGATTGATTCTCCGCCAGCGCGATCAGCACCAGCGGCAGCGTGGAACGGCGCGAGAAGTGCTCGATCACCGCACGATCCACGGCGCGGAAGTAGCGCGGCGTGTCCTTCCCCACTTCGTCCTTCCGTGAACCTTGCCCGTGACGCTGACCGGCGGCCGTGACGTAAGGTTCCGTCACTTCGTCTCCCAGCGCGTCTTCGATGCGGGCCGGAAATCCCTCGGGCAACTCCACCGGATCGAGGACGTAGCGGTCCCCCTCGAACATCATCGCCCGTTCCGCGGTCAGCCCGAGCACTTCGAACCGGTCGGACGACTGCACGAACCGCAGCAGCCACTTGAGGCGAAAACGATCTTCGACCGCCGCCAGTTCGTCGGGCGAACGCTGCAGTTGCAGGATCTCGCAAAGCCCCGGCGCTGCAAACACTGCCACGCCGTCCAGGGAGTGCTCCCAGAACTTCTCGTCCGCGGCCAGAGCCCGCAGTGGTTTCAGCAATGCGGCGTGATCGCTCGCGGGGTATTTCTCAGCCAAGAGGTTTTCCGCCTGGCGGAGCAAGTTGCGATAGCGCACCGCTCCCTCGCGATTGCCGGGGAACCCGCGCTTCGTCGGGAGGTAAATCGAGACGCAGGGAGTAGCCTGATTTTCCAGGAGCCGGCGGACATGTGCGCGATTGGCAAGTGTCATGATGATCGCTCCCGACCCTTCGTTGGGGGTCTCAAAAGGTTCATCGCTGTTGGGCGCTAGATCATTGGGCATTAACTGTGCCAAATTGGTCGCAGCCGACACATCGCCGTAAGTTGAATGGAGAGCAGCACCTCGGCGTGTGCGGCACGGCGGGAGCGATGGCAATTTCTCGACCTGGCGTGCGGAAACGGCGTGCGGTGAGCGGATTCGGTACAATGCGAGGAGGTGACAACGTTTCCGCTGAATGTCAGGACGGCTTGTGCGGCACGATGCGTCCAACTACAAGGAATGAGGGGATGGCGGGCCGCTGAACGCGAGTCCGTTCCAAGGCGAAAGGGCGTGTACCACGGCGAAATCGAGCAAGAAAAAAGCGGAGCCGGTCGATCGCGAGCATGACAATGAGCGTCTGGTCGCGAACAATCGCCGTGCGCGCCACGAGTACGACATTCTGGAAACGCTGGAGTGCGGCATTGTGCTCGTGGGGAGCGAGGTGAAGAGCCTCCGCGCCGGGACCGTGTCGCTTGAAGAGGCTTACGCCCGGCTGAAGAACTACGAGGTCTGGCTGCAGGGGTGCGAGATCGCCGAGTACGTGCAGGCGAATCGGCTGAACCACCAGCCGCGCCGTCCCCGCAAGTTGCTGCTGCACCGCCGCGAGATCCTCAAGTTCGCCGCCAAAGCGACGGAGAAGGGGCTCACGCTGGTGCCGTTGAAGATCTACTTCAAAGACGGCCGGGCCAAGGTGCTGTTGGGCGTCGCCCGGGGCCGGAAACTGCACGACAAGCGCGACGTGATGAAGAAGAAGGACGTGCAGCGCGATATCGAACGGGCGATGCGCCGGCGATGACTTCGGAAGACTCGAACGCCGTGATGACCGACGCGGGCGAGTCGAACGAGTCCGATCTTCAGTGCTGGCAGCTCGAGTACTGGATGCCGCTTCGACCACCGCGGTGCCGACGCCCGATCTGGTGCGGGCTGATCGGGACGCTTGCCGGTTTTTTCGCCGGAGGCGCCTTTCACGCAAAGGCTTATAGCGCGAACTATTTTGGGCACGTCCGCTCCGAAGCGCTGGACTTAATTCACGCCGTGTGCATCGGCGCGGTGATTGGGTTCGGAATCGAACTCTTCGCGGAAGGGACGTGGCCGAAGAGATTGCCCAAATTCCGGCTGCATACGTTATTCGCGGTCGTCTATATCATCGGCGTCGTTGCGTTCACGGTCCGCAACTACCTCATTTTGATTTCGCTGTAGCCGTTTGAAGCTCCCGCGCAAATGCCACGGTCCGAGCGACGCCGAACACCGCCAGCGTACCCAGTGCGCCTGCCAACGCCGTGGCGAGCGATTCGCTCCCGACACCGGGGAGCAGATAATCTGGCAGCGGTGCGAATGTAAGACCGCTTGGTTGCCAGGCGGTCCATTGGGACGCGACGTGTTCCAGGCCGTCGGGCGATGGCGAGGCCCACGGTGCGAGCAGCGCCGCCACGGTGATGGCGATCGCAAATGCCGTGATCGCGCCGAGCTTGCGCGCGGCAGCAGACGATCGGGCGTTCCAAACGGCCAGCGCACCGAGGGACGCGGCGGTGACGAGGGCTTCACCGAGGCCAATGCGTGCGTGGATGGTTAGCATCGACCCGAGCACGCTTTCGAGCGGCGCGGAGCTGCCTGCCGCCCAGATCACTGCGCACATCGCGCCGGCGGCGACGATCGATCCCCAAGCGGCAAAGGTGGTCGCGGCCAGGTGGCGGACAACGGTTTTCGAACGCGACGACAGCGCGTGCTTCAGCGCGTAGCCGCCCCAAGTGGCGACGACGCCCATCGTGAGGATGTTCGCCCCCAGCGTGGTGAGGCCGCCGTCGCCGGCGAGGAGGCATTGCGCCACGAGCACGAGCGCCATCGCCAACAGACCGAGCCAGGGGCCGAGGATCGCCCCGGCCAGTGTGCCACCGACCATGTGGCCGGAGACGCCTTCTGTCACGGGGAAGTTGACCATCTGCACGGCAAAGATGAAGGCCGCTGTGGCGGCGAATGTACTCGCGCCGCGGGGCTGCGATTCACGTAACGCCCGGCGACAGGCATAGCCGACCGCGCCGGCCGCCAGGAGCGTCGTCACCGTGCAAGTTACGTTGTCGAGCGAACCGTCGGGCAGATGCATGGCAATCCTCGTCAATGGCGGGCGAAATCCGCCTTGATTCTCGCCGAGGGGGGAAGGAAGCTCAATCCCAGTCACGGGGGAGTGAGGGCGGTCCGGAGGGTTTCGCGCACGATCAATCGGCTTGCGTTGAGAATTGCGGCGAACCATCGGCGTTTACGACGCGAAGCCAATAGTCTGGAACCGGCGCGATGAGCTCGATCGGCTCGCGCGTCATGGGGTGCAGAAGGGACAGGCTGCGGGCATGGAGCGCGATGGCGCGTTCGCGTTCTTCCGTCACGTCGGGGCCGAACTTGATCGTGGCGCCGTAGAGCGAGTCTCCCAGCACTGGCCATCCGCGCGAGGCGGCTTGCATTCGGATCTGGTGCGTGCGGCCGGTTTCGAGCTGAATGCCGAGCCAGGTGACGGTCTCGCCGGACGCAGTGCGGCCGACGCCGAGGGTCTCGTAGTGCAGCACCGCTTCGCGCCCTTCGGGATGGTCCGCGGCGACCACTTCCGTTTGCGGATGGCCGTAGACTTTGCGGAGGTGATCGCGCCAGGTTCCTTGGGGCGGCGTGACTTCACCGGCCACGAGTGCCCAGTAGACTTTGCGTACGCGGCGTTCTTCGAACTGCGTGGAAATTTTGCGCGCGGCGCGGACGTGCCGGGCGAAGACCATCGCGCCGGAGACGGGGCGGTCCAGCCGATGCGGAATCGCCAGGTAGAAGTTGCCGGATTTCGCCTCGCGTTCACGCAGGTAGTCGCGAATCCGCGTCTCCAGGCTTTCAAACGGCGCGGGGGCCTGCGTAGCGATGCCCGCGGGCTTCACCACTCCCAGCACGGGCCCCTGCTCGTAGATAATCTCGAATCCGCACGGCGTTGACACAGGGGAAAGTATAACGGAGCGTGGCGACAATCTATACGCGGCTGATATGTCGCGACTTCTGCCCGGAGAAATGGGACGCATGTACTTGGGCATTGAAATCGGCGGGACGAAGTTGCAGTTGGGGGTTGGCGATGGCCGCGGTGCGACGGCCGTCGCGCTGGAGCGTCTGACGGTCGATCCCGCGCGCGGTGCGGCCGGTATTCGACAGCAGATCGCGGCCGCGGCCGATCGTCTGCTGGCCGGGTGCGCGCCGGCGGGAATTGGCATCGGTTTCGGCGGCCCGGTCGATGCCGCGGCGGGGCGGACGATCAAAAGTCACCAGATCGCCGGGTGGGAGGATTTTCCGCTGGCCGATTGGTGCGCGCAGACGCTCGGCGCGCCGACGACCTTGCAGAACGACGCCGACACCGCGGCGCTGGCCGAGGCACGTTTCGGCGCTGGTCGCGGGGCGAACCCCGTGTTTTATGTCACGGTCGGCAGCGGCATCGGCGGCGGGCTTGTGGTGGATGGGAAAATCTATCGCGGCGCGGGGCGCGGCGCGGCGGAGATCGGGCATTTGCGTCCCGGTTTGCACGCCGATCATGCGGAGTTGACCGTCGAGTCGCTCGCGTCGGGCTGGGGGATCGCGGCGCAGGCGCAGTCGATTCTCTCCGGGGCGGTCGCGCGGCGCATCGATCCCGCGCTGCAGGGTGCTGGGGTGACGAGCCGGGAAGAGCGCGAGCGCCGGCTTTCGGCAGCGGTCGCGGCCAGCGAGGAATTCGAGGCCGACTTGCTCGTCCGGGCCGAAGGGCAGATCGATCTGGTGACCGGCAAACTCGTCGCCGACGCCGCGCGCGACGGCAACGCACTAGCGGCCGATATTTTGCAGAGCGCCTGGCAAGCGCTCGGGTGGGCGATCGCGCAGGTGATCACGATCACGGCGCCGGAAGCGGTGGTCATCGGCGGCGGCGTGGCGCTCCTGGGCGAGGAGATGCTCCGCCCGGTCCGCGAACAAGTGGCGCGATACGTCTTCCCGCCGTTTCTGGATCGGTATCGGTTTGTCCCCGCGGAACTGGGGGAGGAGATGGTGGTGTACGGGGCGCTGGCGCTGGCGGCGGAAGCGAGTCAACCGGGAGCGCGCTAACGCCGGCCTTCGCGCAACTTGCAGCGTCCTTACACCCGACCCAGAAAATCGCCGGTGCGGGTGTCGACCTTCACCATCGCCCCTTCGGCCATGTATTCCGGGACTTGGATGACTGCGCCGGTTTGGAGCGTGGCGGCCTTGGTGCGGCTGGTGGCGGAATTGCCGCGGACCGCCGAGTCCGTTTGCGTGATTTTCAGTTCAACCGCCGTCGGCAGTTGGACACCGATGCACTTGTCGTTGTGAATCAGCGCCTGGACGCCTTCCAGGTCTTCGGTGAGGTACTTCATCTCCTCGGTCAGATCTTCGGCCGGCAACGAATGCTGGTTGTAGTCCTCTTGATCGAGGAAATGGACGTGCGTGCCGTCGGAGTACATGAGCTTGATCGGGCGGCGCTGGAAGTCGGCCTCGTCGAGCGAGTCGCCGCCTTTGAGCGTGATGTCGACCTTCTGCCGCGTGATCAGATTCCGCGCGCGGTACTTGTAGTAGGTCGCGCCGCCACGGGCCGACGGCGATTGCACCGTCAACGTCTCGATGAGGCAAGGCGCGCCTTCGAAGTTCATCACGAGGCCGGGTTTGATTTCTTTGGCGAGCATGGGGCAGGCGGGAGGCTGGAGGGAGGAGGCTGGAGTTCGGAGTATGGAGTTCGGAGTACGGAGTTAGGAGGGGCGGAGCTAACTGAACACTGAAAACCGAACACTTCTTCTCTTCCCCTTCTTTTCTCCTTTTCTCCTCTTCTTCTTTTCTCCTCCCTTTCACAACAACGTTCCCGATTGCGGATCGACCGCTATTCCGGCGGTCATGTCGACGAGGTGATCGAGGATCACCAAGAGCGCGCTCGGGTCGAGCATTTCGTCATCTTCGTCGGCGCTGTCGAACGACGTGACGTGCTCGAAGTGCATGATATCGAGCCGAGCGTTGGCGCGATTGAGATGGCGGAGCTTTTGGCGCTCTGCGTCATCGGCGGGCTTGATCTGGTCTTGCAATTCCGCGGCCTGGTCGATGACTTCCTCGCCGTCGACGTAGCTGATGTCGAGCGCGGCGTTGTCTTCCGGCGCGAGAACCGTCACCGATTCGATGCGATCGTCCTCTTCAACCGACGCGGCCGAGATCTCAAAGTGACCAGGCAGCTTGCCGAGCATTTTCTTGAATGCCGCCAGCGTGGGGCGCTTGGTTTGTTCGAAGAGCACGAAGTAGGTTTCGCGCCAACGGTATTCGTGATTCTCGAACAGAGACATGGGGCGCAGTTCCTCGAGCGAAGTATGAACGATGAATGATGAAGTATGAACCGAAGTGCGAACTGACGCGTCAGTTCATCGTTCCTACTTCATCGTTCTGCCTTTACTTTCAGTTCCACTCATCTTCCTGATCCGGGCCGGGGTCGGGGTCGATGGCGTTTTGCCAGGCTTCGAGCGCAACGAGGACGGCATCGCGTTCTTCGCGGGTCGCCCAAACCGATTCCCCCTGTTCGAGGCGGACTTCGTAGTCTCCCTCTTGCTCGCACTGGGGCGAGCCGCAGAAGTGCGGCACGGCCGATACCCAGATGATGCGGTAGAGCGGAACGTGTTTGTCGTCGACCAGGCAAAAGATGGACATCGCGAAGTTAGCCTCCTCCCAATTCCGTGCTGCGCCGCGTGGCGGCCTCGACCGCGGCCATCAACGCCGCGCGTAACCCGCCGGCTTCGAGCGCTTGCAGGCCAGCAATGGTCGTCCCGCCGGGGCTGGCGACTTGATCTTTCAGGACTCCGGGGTGCTCGCCGCTTGCCAGGAGCATGGCGGCGGCGCCTTGCAGCGTTTGGGCCGCCAGCAACGTGGCCACGTTGCGCGGCAGGCCCATGCGGACGCCGCCGTCGCTGAGGGCCTCGATCATCACGAACGCATAGGCCGGCCCGGAGCCGGAGAGCCCCGTCACAGCGTCGAGGAGTTTTTCTTCGACGGCGACGGCACGGCCTACGGCGGCGAGGGCTTGTTCGACGAGCGCGGCATCCTGCGGAGTAGCCCCGCGACCGAGGCAGAAGGCGCTGGCGCCTTCACCGATCAGGCAGGGAGTGTTCGGCATGACCCGGACGAGGCGGCCGTGGGGCAGCAGCTCCGCGATCTTCGCCAGCTTGATCCCGGCGGCGACGGAAATCACGAGGTGCTTATCGGTGACGGCATCCCGTAGCGGGCCGAGGGCCTCAGCCATGTGCTGCGGCTTGACCGCGAGGACCAGCACGTCGGACTGGGCGGCGACTTCGATGCCTCTTTCGACCGCTCTTCCGCCGGTGGCTTGGGCGAAGGCCTCACGGGCCGCGGGGAGGGGGTCGCTGGCCAATAGCGCCGACGGCTTGGTGAGCCCCGCGCGCGCCAGCCCCACGGCCAGCGCCGTGGCCATGCGTCCCGCACCCAGAAATCCGAATCGATATTCCGACATGAACCCGGCCAAGCGCCGAAGTGATTCCACGGCTCGTGGCGGCGCGACAGCCGCACCGACGCTATGCTAAGCCATCGAACGATTCGGAACAATTGGCCCGCGGGGAGCGGCTTGCCGCGTGTGGCTGTGAGGACGGCAAGGTAAATGAGCGAAAACCCGTACCGAGCGCCGCAGCTCGATCCTTATGCGGATCGCGGCTTTTTCAGTTGGCTTCGCCAGCGATTAGGACTGCCGCCAACGCCGGCGAGTTGCAGCTTTTGTGGCATTCGCTGGAACCACGATTTCCCTTTGGTTCAGGGGTGGGGCCAGGCGTTGATTTGCCGCCGCTGCGTCGTGGTTTCTAAAGAGGTGCTTGATACGGAAGAACGGAACCGATTCGGTCTCGAGTGGATCGTGTATCGCGCCGACGGTACGGCGCGCGTAGTGTGTTGCCGCTCTGCGGACGGCGGGTACGCATTCCGTGAAGAGCATCTCTTACTCGACGAGCGCCGCGCGCCGTTCTGGTCGCCGGCGCTCGCGCCGGAATCGAGTTTCGATTCACCGCCAGCAGCCATGCGCGAAGCGACGGCTCGCGTTACTTGGTTGTCCGAACGGGCCGCGTTTTCGTTGCAGTAGCGGCGGGCGGGGCGGCAGGGGGCGTTGCCCCGGGGGCCGGGTCTTCGAGGATCTTCCAGCCGGCTGGGATGGTCGGCTTGCTGAAGTCTTTTTCGAAGATGTTCAGCGGGCCCGACTGGTTCACCTGCGGCTCGCCAAAGGCATGTACTTTTCTCAGCCGGCCGCCGGGATAGAAGACTTGCAGGCCGAGCATCGCGAGATCCGTTTTCCGCAGGATAACCTGGGCGCGGACGTAGTTCTGGGCATCCTCGCGGAATCGCGGGCGGGCTTCCAGCATGATCTGATCGGTGGGGGTGTTCTCGGCGGCCGGGACGATGCGCAGCCAATAACGGGCCTTGAGTTTGTCCTTTTCGGTGCCGAACAGGAACGGCAATGGGCCGTCGACAATGCCTTTGCCTTGGAGTTCCTTCGGCAGATGATGCGCGACGACGAGCTTGTCGGCCGCGCGGAATTCGAAGATCGTTTTGCCGTCCGTGATCCACTGGTCGGTCACGATGCCCGACTTGTCATCCTTCCGGGCGATGTAGAAGCCCTTGTCCGGCGCGTGGAATTTGATCTCGCCGACTGATTCGACCGGAGGCTGCGGCTTAGCGTTCGGCTGGTTGGGGGGCGGATCGTTGTATTCCTTGCGGCGGAATTGCACCTGAAAGCGTTCAACCGCCTTGCCGGCCTTTTCCCAGGCATCGAGCAACGCGTCAAGTTCCGCTTCCTGCTGCGGCGTGAGGTCGTAACCGGGGGGAGGCGCAGGCGGCTGCACAGGTGCCGCCACCGCGGGGCGCTGGCCGGCGGGGGCTTGCGCCGTGCGCGCGACGGGCGGCGGCGACGTTCGCCGCTGACCAGGCTGCACGCGAACGCCGGGCCTCTGTTGCGCCCAGGCATGATGGGTCCACAAGGTCCCCAAGGCGAGAACTAACCCTAGCGATCGGATTCGTGCAGCGTTCATTGCCCGCCTCCATGCGTGGCAGCGTGAAATCTGCTGCGAGTAGCGAACAACCGTCAGCGCGCAGCCGGCGCGCATGCCACTCGAAGCGGCGCGGATTCTAGCGGCAGTAGTCGCTTTCGCCCAAGACCGGTTTTCGCGTGTCGACGACCGTCTCCATTTGCACGACCTTATTGCCTTCTTCTCGCCATTTACGTGTTCTTCGCTGCCACTCCCCGTCCGGCTAAATTTTTGGCCTTTTTTCGGGCCGCTAGGTTTGCTTCCGCTAGCCGGGTCACTAGAA
>CAZUBB010000012.1:10431-13206 GCA_964618485.1 uncultured Pirellulales bacterium | reverse complement strand
ACCGAGGTTTGCGTTTCGGACTCCATCGGAATCTTGGACTCATCGCTATGCGCTGGTTGGTTCTGCCTGCCGCTTTGTTTGCTTCGCTGAGCGCCTTGACGCTGAGCGCCGCCGCGCCGGACTTGAGCGCGGCAATCGACACGGTGAAACAGGTCGGCGGTCTCGGCGCCGGCAACGCGGCCGCGCAACAGGCGTGGCCGGTACTGGCCGCGGCCGAGCCGGACGAAGTACCGGTGATCCTCGAGGCGCTGGACGACAGCAATCCGCTGGCGGCGAACCTGTTACGCTCGGCGGTCGACGCGGTGTGCGAACGGACTCTCGCCGAGGGACAGAAACTGCCGAACGCGGCGCTCGAAAAGTTCATGCTCGATACCGAGCACACGCCGCGTGCGCGCCGTCTGGCGTATGAATGGCTGGCGAAGTCCGACGCGACGGCGGGCGATCGGTTGATTCCCGGCATGTTGAACGACCCCAGCGTGGAGTTCCGCCGCGACGCCGTGGCGCGCTTACTCAACCAGGCGCAGAAGCTCGCGGAAGCGGGCAAGAGCGGTGATGAGTTGAAGTCCATCTATCGCACGGCGCTCGGCGGAGCGCGCGATCTCGATCAAGTGCAGGCGATCGCCGGCAAGCTCAAGGAGTTGGGGGACGAGGTCGATCTCTCGCGGCACTTCGGGTTTCTCTATGCCTGGCAGGTGATCGGCCCGTTCGATAACGCCGGTGAAAAGGGATTCAACGTCGCCTATCCGCCCGAGGCGGAGATCAATTTCGAAGCGGAATACCCGGGAAAGACCGGCCTCGTGAAGTGGCAACGGTTCACGAGCGGCGACGAGATGGGCGCGGTCGATCTGAATACGATCCTTGCCAAAGAAAAGGGCGTCGCGGCGTATATCGCTTCCGAGTTCGTCAGCGACAAGGAGCAGGACGTCGAATTCCGCTGGGGGACGATGAACGCCACGAAGCTCTGGCTTAACGGTGAATTGCTGGGCGAGCACGAGGCCTACCACACGGGCGAGGACCTCGATCAATACATTGCCAAGGGTCGTCTGAAGCCGGGCAAGAACGTGGTGCTGCTCAAGGTCTGCCAGAACGAGCAAACCGAGAACTGGGCCGACTCGTGGAAGGTAGCCGTGCGCGTCTGCGACGCGACGGGAACCGCGATTCTGTCGACCGATCGGCCGGCGAAGAGTCCGACGAGTGGCGGGGCGAAGCTTTGAGGCAGGTGGGCGGTTGGAGGCGGTAGGCGGGAGGAGTTGCGACGCGGCCGGTTTTGCTTGAACTTCAAACGAGAGTTTTTGATATGGGTTTCCATCGTGGGCGATTGGGCTTGATGGGCTTTGCTGCGGCGGCGCTGCTGTGTTGTGGTGCGGATTGGCGGCAGTTTCGTGGGACCGACAGCAACAGCGTCGCGGGCGATGCAAAGCTGCCGACGACTTGGAGCGAGACAGAAAACGTCGCCTGGAAGACGGCACTGCCGGCGCGCGGGGTTTCGAGCCCGATCATTGTGGGCGATTCGGTAATCGTCACGTCGTCGAGCGGCTTCAAACAGGATCGGCTGTACGTCAACAGCTATGACGCCAAGACCGGCAAGCCGCAGTGGCAGCGCGAGTTCTGGGCGACTGGGCGCACGCTGTGCCATCCCACGAGCGCGAACGCCGCGCCGACTCCGTGCAGTGATGGCAAGCGCATCTTCGCCTTCTACTCGTCGAACGATCTGGTGGCCCTCGATCTGGAAGGGAATGTGCTCTGGGTCCGCGGGCTGACGTATGACTTCCCCACGGCGGCCAATGACGTCGGCATGGCGTCGTCGCCGGTGGTGTCGGGCGAGACGGTGATTGTGCAAGTGGAGAACGAAGGCGATTCGTTCGCCGCGGGGATCAACGCCCAAACCGGCGAGACGCGCTGGCAATTGCCGCGGCCGAAGTCGGCCAATTGGACGTCGCCCGTGGTGTGGCGCGGCGCCAACCAGGGGCAAGACCTTGTGCTGCTGCAATCGGGCGATCGCCTGACCGCGCACGATCCGCTTACCGGCGCCCAGGTTTGGGAATACCTGGCCGGTTGCGCGGGGATCGCCTCGCCGCTGGCGCTGGACGATACCGTGTACGTGCCGGCCGGCGGGATGACGGCGCTCAAGTTCCCCGAGATCGACAAGCCGGAAGTCGCGTGGCAAGAGGCCAAGCTCGGCGCCGGCTCGGCCAGTGCGCTACTGCACGACGGAAAGCTCTACGTGCTCAATAGCGCCGGCGCGATCACCTGCGGCAACGCCGCCGATGGCGCCGTGCTGTGGCGCGGCCGCTTGAAGGGATCCTTCTGGGCGACGCCGGTGCTGGGCGGGCAGTATCTGTACTGCATTAACCAGGAAGGTCTGGCGCAGGTGGCCGATCTCGCGAATGAAGGCAAGGTCGTCGCAGAGAATACGTTTGGCGAGCCGGTCCTCGGCACGCCGGCCATTGCCGATAACGCGCTCTACGTCCGCACCGACGGTCATCTGTGGAAGATCGAGGGCAAGTAGTTTTCGATCGGCGACGGATTCGCCTCCCACAGGTTGCTAAGGTCGGCGCTGGTTGCCAATAGCCCGCCGATGGCGGATACTCAATGCACGACGCTGGCTGGATGGCGGCAGCGCCGAAAATCTCTTCGCATTGAGCTCCGGAGGGCGGGATCATGTCCAAGGCGTCTGGGTCGAGGGCTTCGCGTCGGCAGTTTCTTGAAGAGTCGATGCTGGCCGCCGCCGCGGCCGCGATGGCCGGGCTCTCTCCTTTCCCGTTGCGGGCGCAA
>CAZUBB010000012.1:7147-10421 GCA_964618485.1 uncultured Pirellulales bacterium | reverse complement strand
GCCGTGATCGGCCTCCGCAACCGCGGGCAGGATCACATTGACGAATTCTTGAAATGCCCTGGCGTGGAGATCGCATACCTTTGCGATCCGGACAGCGAGATCCTCGAAAAAACCAAGCAGCGCGTGGCGGAGAAACAAGGTCGCGCGCCGGAAGCGGTCGCCGATCTGCGCCGCATGCTGGACGATAAGTCGATCGACACGGTGTCGGTCGCCGCGCCGAATCACTGGCACGCGCTGGCGACGATCTGGGCGATTCAGGCCGGCAAGGACGTGTATTGCGAGAAGCCGGTTTGCCACAACGTCGTCGAAGGGCGGCGGATGGTCGAGGCGGCGCGCCACCACGAGCGGCTTTGCCAAACCGGCACGCAACGGCGCTCCGACGGCGACCTGATGGCCGCGGCGGAGTACATTCAGTCCGGTAAGCTCGGCAAAGTGCTGCTGGCGCGGAGCATCGTCTATCGCCAGCGCGAGACGATCGGCAAGCCGGGCGTGTATCAGCCGCCGAAGCAGGTCGATTACGACCTCTGGCTCGGCCCCGCGCAGGACCAGCCGCTCACGCGGCCGAATCTGCACTACGATTGGCACTGGTTTTGGAACACCGGCAACGGCGAGCTGGCGAACAACAACATTCACATGGTCGACGTCTGCCGGATGCTCACCGGCGCGACCGGGCTTGGCAAATCGGTGCTGACCGTGGGCGGGCGGTTCAACTGGGGCGATTCCGGCGAGACCGCGAACACCCAAATCACCGCGCACGAGTTCGGCGATTTCGCGATCCTGCAGGAAACCCGGAATCTGAAGACCGCGCCGTTCACGCCCCAGTTCACCGAAGGGTGGCTGATTCAGTGCGAACAGGGTTATGTCGCCGGCACGACGGCGTTCGACCTGGAAGGGAAGCCCATCGAGACCTTCAAGGGACAAGGGGAAAGCCACTTCGCCAACTTCATCCGCGCGGTGCGCGAGCGGAAGCAAACGGAGCTCCACGCCGACATCCTGGAAGGGCATCAATCGACGTCGCTGTGCCACGTGGGGAATATTTCCTATCGCCTCGGCCATACGGCCGCGCCGGACGAGGTTCGCGAGCAACTCGAGGCGCTGAAGTCGCGCCCCGAGACGACGGACGCGTTCGCGCGGATGCAATCACACCTGGCGGAGCGCGGCGTCGACCTGGCCGCGACGCCGCTGACGCTTGGCGCGGCGTTGGAGATCGACGGCGAGGCGTTCGTGAATAACTCGGCAGCCGATGCGCTGCTGACGCGCGAGTACCGTACGCCGTTCATGCTGCCGGCGGTGGTCTAGGCGCTGGCTCGTCTGTCGCCGAGGTCTGTGACCTCGGGGAGTTGACGGGATCACGTCCAACGCGCCGGCCTCACAGAGGCCAGCTACAGACGAGCGCCAGCTACAGACAGAGGCCAGCTACAGACGGGTGAATTTAGAACGCTTGGGTCGGCGATTGGCTTACGTGTGCCGGAGCGCTTCGATGGGGTTCATCCGCGCGGCGCGGCGGGCAGGATAGAGCCCGAAGACGACACCGACCAGCACCGAGATGCAGAACGCCAGCGGGATTGAGGCCGGCACGACGCTGGGCGTCATCGTGCGGATCACGTCCGGCACGTCGGCCATCATCTCCGGCAGGAGCGCCGTCAGCGCGGAACGCCCGAGTTCGATCAGCGGCGCGCAGACCAGTCCGCCGGCGATGCCGGTGAGTCCGCCCAGGACCGAGAGGACGATCGTTTCCGCCAGGAACTGACGCGTGATGTCGGCGCGGCGGGCGCCGAGGGCGCGGCGGATCCCGATTTCGCGTGTGCGCTCCGTGACTGTGGCGAGCATGATGTTCATGATGCCGATCCCGCCGACGACCAGTGAAATCGCGGCGATCATGCCGAGGAATAGGATGAACATCATCCGCGTGTTTTCGGCCTGTTCGAGCAATTCGAGCGGCACCGTGACGGCGTAATCTTCCAGCTCGTGCTTTTCCCGGAGCGTGTTCTTGACGATCTCGGCCGTGTCGAGGACGTTGCCGACGTCGTTGACGCGGAGCGTGACCTGGCTGAGCTCGACGATTTCTCCGTTAAACGTGCCGGAGCCGAACGTCAGCACGCGGTCGCCGATGCGGCTCCAGAGCGTGGTGATCGGGATGTAGACGTCTTTAGAAAAATCCTGCGCCGCGAACGAACCGCCGATGCCGGCCGTCGCCGCGCGGGGCTTTAACACGCCGACCACGATGTACGGCTCGCGCTCGATGCGAATCGTGCGGCCGAGCGGATCCTCGTAGGGGAACAACCGCTCTTTGGTCGCCGCGGCGAGCACGCAATGGTTCTTTTTTTGTGTGATGTCGGCCGCGGTGATGAAGTGCCCGCACTCGACTTCGAGTTGCGTCACCTCGGCGTATTCCGGCGTGCAGCCGACGAGCCGGCCGTCGAGGAATCGGGGCCCGTAGCGGAATTGCCGCGTGATCTCGCGAATCGGCAACGCGCGGCTGACCGTAGGAATCGTCTCGGTCATCGTTTCGTAGTCGAGCCGCGTGATGCCGTACGGGACCAACCCGCGTTCGCCGGCCGTGGCCTCGCTGGGCGGCTTGATGGAGCGGATGATGATGTTCTCCGCCCCAAGCCCCGCGATTTGCTCCTGCGCCTTGCGGCTGATGCCTTCCCCGATCGCCAGCAGCCAGATGACGCTGGCCACGCCGATGAAGATGCCCAGCACCGTCAACAATGAACGCAACGGATGCAAGAGCAAGCTCTTGACGCCGAGCATCCAGGTGGTGGCGAAGGCGGAAAGCATGGGCAGGCTGGAGGTGGGAGGCTGGAGGTGAGAGGACGGATGTATTCTATCGCGCTTAAGCCCAGGGATGGCCGCCACGGGTGAAGTACTTGTCCACCAAGCGGCAAGCGGCCTTCCCTGGGATCGACGTCGATGACGATCCCAGGGGAGGCCGCGCCGGGTCGTTCGAGCGGAGGGAGTCCGTGGTGGCCACCCCTGGGCTTGAGAGGCCGTTGCTAAAGGGCGGCGAGCGCGGCGCCGTTGGTGATACGGGTGCGTTGCGAATCGTCGAGGGTTTCGTCCGATTGCAGCAGGCCGTCCTTGAGCCGGATGATACGTTTGGCGTGGCGCGAGACGTCGTCTTCGTGCGTGACGATGATGATCGTCTTGCCGGCGTCGTTCAGCCGCTCCAAAAGCGCCAGGATCTCCGCCGTGGTGACTGAATCGAGGTTGCCCGTCGGTTCGTCGGCCAGCATGAAATAAGGGTCGTTGGCTAGGCTGCGGGCGATCG
>CAZUBB010000012.1:5122-7137 GCA_964618485.1 uncultured Pirellulales bacterium | reverse complement strand
GCCGGAGAGCTGCATCGGTCGGTGGAGCAACCGCTCGCCGAGTCCGACGAGAATGGCTAATTCGCGGCAACGTGCGCGGTCGGCCGCGGTGACGCGCCCGCGGTAGTGCAACGGCACCTCGATGTTCTCGAGCACCGTCAATTGCGGGATCAGGTTATACGATTGAAAGACGAATCCGATGTGCGACGCGCGGGCTTCGGACAACTGATCGTCGTTCATTTGCGCGACGTCGGCGCCGCCGAGCCAATAGCTACCGCCGGTCGGCCGATCGAGGCAGCCGAGCAAGTTGAGCATGGTCGACTTGCCGGAACCGGACGGTCCCATGATGGCGACGTAATCCCCTTCGGGGACGTCGAGCGAGACGCCACGCAAAGCGTGGACGACTTCACCGCTGAGGACGTAGTCTTTTCGAAGGTTCTCGATCCGCGCCGCCAGCTTCATTCGCCGCCTCCGCCACCGACCGCCGTGCCGCCTGAAGTCTGTTCCATTTTTTCCTCGGGAGAGCTCGCTTTTTTCGCGGTGGGGCGATTCAGGCCAGCGGTTGCCTCTGCCGGAGGCGACGCAGGCAACTCGACCTCTTTCAGATACACGCGCGGATTGAGAAGCACGCTGTCGCCTTCGGTGAGGCCGTCCTGGACAACGAGGAACTTATCATTCGTGGAGCCGAGGAGCACTTCGCGGGCTTCGAGGCGGTTTGCGCCTTTCATCAGGCAATAGTGCCGGCCGTCTTGTTCAATTACGGCTTGCACCGGCACCTGCAGGGCGTCGGGCAATTCTTCGACAAGGATGCTGACATCGGCGGTCATGCCGGGACGCATGCCGGGGGGCGGTTCGAGAATCTTCACGAACGCCGCGTACTCCTTGACGTTCGACCCGCGCCAGCCGCTCGGTTCGGGATAGTCGTTCATCTTGGTGACGATGCCTTGCAGTTGCACGTCCGGGAAGGCGTCGACCTTAATCGTGGCCGGCATGCCGATCCGCACGCGATTGACGTTCGCCTCGTTCACTTTCGCCTTGACCTGCATTTGCATCGGGTCGGGCAGCTTGAACACGATCTGCCGCTCGCGCACTAACGCGCCGGGTTGGATGATCGTAGGCGTGTCGTCCCACTCATCGTCGTCGTTGTTGTACACGAGTTGCCCGTCCGTCGGGGCGTAGATCGTACATTTGGCGATCTGGGCGTCGATCTCGGCGAGCTTTTGCTGATCGAGCTCAAACGTGCTTTGATCGGTCCGCATCTTGGCGGCGGTCGTTTTGATGTCCGCCTCCAGTTGATTGATCGTTTTGAGCTTCGTGTAGTCGCGCAACACGCGCAGCTTGGTCTTGGCGGTGTCAAGGTCGTTCTTCGCCTTGTCGACGGCAAATCGGTCGGCTTCGAGTTGTTGCGTGGTGTAGAAGTTCTTGGCGGCCAGTTCTTCGCTGTACCTCAAAAACCCTTCGGCGCGGCGGAGGTTTTCCTCGGCGACGAAAATCTCGCCGAGAATGGTCTGTTCGGTCTGCACGAACGTGCCGTCGCGGTACTCCTGCAAGGCGATTTTGGCCGTCTCGTGCAGGTTGGTCGATTGAATCAATAGCGCCTCGCTGGTGTTGCAGAGGATCTGCTGGGCGATCCGCTCTTTTTCCAAGGCGGACGCGTCGAGCGTGGCGAGCTTATCGCCCTTCTTGACCTGGGTCCCCTCGGGGATCACGTCCAGGATGGCGACCCCGGCATTGCCCTGGCCGGACGATTTGACCTGGCAGTAGACGTCGACGTTGCTGGCGCTTTCGACTTCGCCGCGCTGCGAAATCCGGTGCAGGAACAGTTCGCGCTTCACCGGTTGGGCGATCACCCGGTCCAGGGCCGAGGAGCGCTTCGTTTCCTGGCGGGTGTACCAGTAGTACCCTCCGGCCGGCGCTGCGAGGAGCGCGATCGCCACGAGCAGCAGCACCACGGCGCGGCCGCGACGCGGGACGGTGGGGCGACGTCGACGCTTCATTGCGGTTACCTCTCCTGCCGCCACAAAAACGCAACCGGC
>CAZUBB010000012.1:4817-5072 GCA_964618485.1 uncultured Pirellulales bacterium | reverse complement strand
GGAAACTGAAGGAACGTGGGAAGACGGTTTGCCGTCCCCGTATTGTAGGAGATCGGCCATCGTATGTCACCCTTTTTATTCGTTCTGCAGGCGGGGAGCGATTGAGGACTGCTCTCCCCCTCGGACGTGCGGGGAGATAGGGTAGTACGCATGTCGGTCTTCGAGGCCACGGCCGATGCAACCTCCAGCGGGGCGCACCTGAAGCGCTCCGTCCGGCGGGGTGCGCGCGTGGCGCTCTGGGCGTTGTACCAGTCC
>CAZUBB010000012.1:0-4807 GCA_964618485.1 uncultured Pirellulales bacterium | reverse complement strand
TACTTTCGCAGTTGATTTCACTCTTGGTTCTGGCGACGCTCTACCGGCTGCTGTCGCTTGATGACTACGGACTGTTCGGCGTCGTCGTGCCCGTGGTGATGCTCGTGCGTAACCTGGCGACGCTCGGCCTGGGCGCGGCGGCCGTGCAACGGGAGGAGATGACGCCGGAGGTGTCGAACGCCCTCTTCTGGTGGAATGTACGGATCGGCGGGGCGTCCATGGCGCTGACCGCGTTGGCAGCGCCGGTCGTGGCGTGGGCGTATGGCTCAGCGGAGGCGGGGTGGTTCACCGCGGCGCTGGCGGGCACGGCCTTCGTAGCCTCGCTGGCCACGCAACACCAGGCGCTCCTGGAGCGAGGCCTGGCCTGGAATGCGCTGGCCGTGGGCCGGCTCGGCGGACAGGCGGTGGCCGGCTTCGTCGCCGTGCAATTGGCACTGCGCGGACATGGGATCTGGAGCCTCGCCGCTCAGCAGTATCTCGAACTGCTCGTCACAGGAGCGCTCTTCTGGTGGTACGAACCATGGCGTCCATCGTGGCCGAGTCGCCATCCCGATTCGCGGCAACTATTGGGTTTTGGCGGTCATTTTGCCGGCGCAGGGTTGATGTTCTTCATCGCCGGCAACATTGACAAACTGCTGCTCGGCGCGATGCTGAAGGCCCCCAGCCAGGCCGCGGCGTATTACACGCAGGCGTTTGGCTTTATGATGCGCCCGGTGGCGATCCTCACGTCTCCGCTCAACAGTCTTATGCTCCCGGCACTGGCCCGGGCGCGCGGCGATAACACGACGTTTCGCGAGGTTTACCTCAGTTTTCAGCGGTTGATCGCCGCAGTGCTGTTTCCGGTCAGTGTGGGGCTCACGCTGACCGGTTGGCTGGTGATGAACCTGCTGGGCGGCCCCGATTGGCGCGGCGCCGGCTTCGTTCTCAGTGTGCTGGCGATGACGATCTTCGTGCAGGGCTTTATTAACACGGCGTCGAGCGCGTTCGCCGCGGTCGGGCGGGCGGATAAGTTGTTCTATGCGTCGGTGCTGATCGCGGCGGCCATGAGCGCGACGGCCTTTTTGGTGATTTTCTCGCTGCGCCACGATCCCGAGCTTGCCGTGCGACTGGCCTGTTGGTACTCGGCGGCTTCGATTGCCGTCTTCATCCCGTACCAGGCTTTTTGCCTGCGGACGCTCGGAATCCCCTTGGCCGACTGGTTCCGCACCATTCGGCGAGCGCTCGTGGCGTCGCTGCTGATGGGCGTGCTCGTCGCCGCGTTACAGATGTTTGCGACGTTCGCGCTGCCACGTTCGCTCTTTCGCTACTTGCAAACAGAGCCGGCCGCGCAATTCGGGTTTCTGGCGCTGCAGGTCGCCGCCGGCGTGGTGAGTTACGTGGCGCTCGCCTGGCCGGAATGCCGGTGGCTGTGGGGGCAACTCCGTGGGGACGCGACCGGCGGCAAAGCGACAAACGGTGTAGCGAACTGAATCTCAAACGGAATGAACAAGCCCCCAAGCCCAGGGATGGCCGCCACGGACGAACTTCTCATCCCCGAAGCCGCAAGCGGCCTTCCCTGGGATGGAGTTGTTGCTGATCCCAGGGAAGGCCGCACTGGGTCGTTCGAGCGTAAGGAGACCGCGGGGGCCATCCCTGGGCTTGGGATTATTCTTCGCGGCGGGCGACGAGCACGATCTGTTTCGAGAAGTCGATGGAGATCATGCGGAACAGCCAGCCGAACAGGTAGCGCCGCAGCAGCTTGCGGTGGACGGGGTCGTGGTAGATGCGGACGATCCGCTCGACGCGCAGGCCGGCGCCTTCGACCAGTCCCCCCAGTTCGTCGTAGCAGAGCGGCGTGCAATGGGTGACGTCGCGCAAGTAGGCCATCGGGAAAAACGTGTTCGGCGTGCTCAGCACCAAGACGCCGCCGGGCTTCAGCACCGCCTTGATCTGTTCGAGCCACGGGCCAATCGCTTCCACGGGCAGGTGCTCAATCACCTCCAGCGCGAAGACGCAGTCGTACCGGCGATGCACTTCCTCGAAGCCTCGGTAGTCGTGGCGGCCATCGGGATCGATATCGAGGGACTCGTAGCTCAGCCGAGGGCGGTCGCGCCGCAGCGTTTCCGACATGGAACGGTCCCCGGCGCCGATTTCCAGGACTGTGTCGCCGTCCGCGACCGATTCGACGAGCACCTCGCGAACGCGCCGCTTGATGGGCAGGTCAAAAATACCGCCGAAGCGAGCGGCGATTTCCTTGCGACGGCGAAATTGCGCGGACCAAGAGGGGAGCGACATGCCCGCGACGCGCAAGAAAAAGTGAACTAACGCCGCGAAAAAAAGTCACACCAGCCGAGATTCGCAATGGAAGCGCGTATCGCGAACGTCCGGGCATCCAGTTGCCCCGCTATCCGCCCTTCAATGGGTGGTCTCAGTCCGGTTGATAGCCGAACGGGTTTTCTTGGCCTGGGTGAAACCGAGGCTTCTCCCTGTTCGGCTCCACTGCGCGGCCCGCTTGCTCAATCACAACTGGGCTCGCGGGCCTGACTGTGATTGCGACGAGCGGGCCATCCTTAACGACCTGTGTGTCGATATCTCCGCCGAGCACAAGGACTTGCACGATCACTTCCGGATCTCCGTAACAGCGAAACAGTGATGGTCGGCATTGTGAAGCTCCTTCCTTGGTCGCGGCGCACTTCATTGCGCCGCAGAATATGCCTTACGAACAGAGAGGCAGTAATTGCAAGCCAAAAGCTATGCACTTGAGGCCTGCATAACTATCCCAGCTACCCCCAACGGGAGTCGAACCCGTGTTGCCGGACTGAGAACCCGGAGTCCTAGGCCACTAGACGATGGGGGCGTAGCTCGGCGAACCGAGTGCGAACGGTCCGGAGACCGTTCCACAACATGGCTCGCGCGGCTTACTTGCTGTAGCCGAGCGACTTGATGACGTGGAGCATTTCTTCGAAGTTGATGAACCGGCGGCGGTGGCTGAGTTTGTACTCGTCGATCGCGCGGGCCAGTTCGCCGGCGTCGGGGGAGAGTTCTTCGCGGCTGTCGCAGAATTGCCGGCGCTCCATCCCGGCGTAAGCACCCGACAGCTCGCGCTGGCGGCGTTCGATCCCCTGGTTCAGGTCGCTCTGCGGCTGCTCCAAGACGGTTGCCATTGCCTGTTTTCCCCTCATTCTGGGCCCCCACTTCATGGAAGGCCGCCTGCCGGGCGGCTGCGCGTTCGCGCGCTCCATCTAGGGAAAGTTAGCACACAAGGGGCCGGCTGCAGGCGAGTAGCGGGAGGAGAGGCGCGGAATGCGGCTCCAACTTCCCCCAGATTTCCCGGATTGTGCGACTGTCCTGTTCCCGAATCGCGTTCTGAGTTAAGATCGGCCTAGGGAAACGTCGAAAAATCGGGATAAGCTGTAAAATCGCGATAGACCGGGCAGGACAGTCAAGCGTCACAATCGGCCCGGCCATACGGGGGCCGTAGGAATCGTTCGTGGCGCGAGGAGCCAGGCAGGGCCTATGTCATCTATGCGCAGGGCGGCGATCGCGGGCACCGGTTCTTACGTGCCCGAGCGTGTGCTGTCGAACGCCGAACTGGAGCGAATGGTCGACACCACCGATGCGTGGATCGTCGAGCGGACCGGCATTCGCGAACGGCGGATCGCTTCGGCCGAGGAATCGACGAGCACGATGGCGATCATCGCCGCGCGGCGGGCTTGTGAGGACGCCGGCATCAACCCGGCGGATATCGATCTGATCATCGTGGCGACGATCACGCCCGACTATGTTTTTCCCGCCACGGCCTGCCAGGTGCAGCGGGCGATCGGCGCGAAGCATGCTGCCGGGTTCGATCTCGAGGCGGCGTGCAGCGGGTTTGTCTACGGGATGAATGTCGCCTCGGGGCTGATCGCCTCGGGGATGTACAAGAACGTGCTGGTGATTGGCGCGGAGACCTTGTCGCGGCTGGTGAATTACGAGGATCGCTCGACCTGCATTCTGTTCGGCGACGGCGCCGGCGCCGCGGTGCTCGTGCCGCGCGAAAATGGCTCAGGCGTGCTGCACACTTCGATGCGGGCCGAAGGGGAGGAAACGCACTCGATGCTGATCCCCGCCGGCGGATCGCACGCGCCGGCCAGTTGCCAAACGGTCACGAACAAGCTGCACACCTTGCACATGGACGGCCGGCGGGTGTTCAAGTTCGCCACGAAGATTTTCATCGACCTCGTGGAAGACGCGCTCCAGGCCTGCCAGTTGCGTCGCGAGGACGTGGCGATGGTGATTCCGCACCAGGTGAATCAGCGGATCATCGAAGCGGCGGTGAAGAAATTGGAGATGCCGCTGGACAAGTTTTTTGTCAATCTGGAACGCTACGGCAACACCTCGGCCGCCAGCGTGCCAATCGCCCTCGACGAGGCACGGCATGCTGGCCGCATTCACGCCGGCGATCACGTGATCACGATCGCCTTCGGCGGCGGATTGACTTGGGGCTCGACGGTATTCCGGCTGTAGCGCAGGCGGTAGAATCGCCTACATGGCGGAATACCTTTCCAGCGCCGAAAACGTACTGCGGCGGCGCGATCTCGTGCGCCACTTGCGACGGCAGGGGATTGCCGACGATCGCGTGCTGACTGCGATCGAGCACGTGCCGCGCGAGCTCTTCATTCCGGAGGACGAGCGCGATTGGGCCTACGTAGATCAGGCGCTGGCCATCGACTGCGAACAAACGATCAGCCAGCCGACGATCGTGGCCATGATGTCCGCCGCGCTCGAGCTCAGCGGCGCTGACAGTGTGCTGGAAATCGGCACCGGCAGCGGCTACCAGACCGCCGTG
>CAZUBB010000011.1:34811-41984 GCA_964618485.1 uncultured Pirellulales bacterium | reverse complement strand
AGGCAGTGTGGCTCGTTGTCTTCCTGACCGAGACGGACGACCTCCGTGATCGACGTCCCAGGCGGCACCGAGAATGTCGATTGATAGATAATTTGATTGCCCGCGTCGAGCTCCGGCACGATGAAATGGCACGTTGCGCCGAACGTAAGCATCCGGCTGGCGTAGGCGTCGTGATACGGGCGCATGCCGCGGAAGCTCGGCAGTAATCCGTGATGCAAGTTGATGATCCGCCCGCCGGCGTACTTCCAGCAACTCTCCGCGGGAAGGATGCGCATGTAACGGGCGAGGATGATGTAGTCGACCTGGTACTCGTCGCAGATCGCGATCAACCGGTTGTCGTCCGGGTTGCCGTCGGCGTCCGCGACTTGATGCCAATCGACGCCGAACTGCTCGGCCAAGGAGCGGCAATTCGGCCGGTTGCCGATCATCACCGCCGCCTCGGCGCGAATCCGTCCATCGCGAATGGCGCGCAAAACGGCCAGCGGCGGTTCGTGGCGCTGCGTGACGCAGATCGCCAGCCGCGGCCGGGCGGCGCGCTCCTCCGCGCTCCAGACGCGGACGGAAAGTCCCTTGAGCCGACCGATTTCTTCCAAAGCCGGACGCAGCGGCGGAAAACTCGCCGCCGGCAGATCGAAGCGCAACAGCATGGCGAACAGGCTTCGTTCGTCATGGTCGTACATCTGGATCTCGGCGATATTCGCGCCCTGGCCGGTCACATGATGAATGATCGGATCGGCCAACCCGCGATGATCCGGCCCCACGGCGGTAACGACAATATGCATGGCAACGAACAACCCGACGGAAGGATGCGATAAGTCAATTCTAGCTTATTCGGCGGAATGCGAGGTTGCCCGCGAAACACGCGAAAGGTGAGGGGAAGAGGGAGGATTCTTTTCCACGGGACACACGGAATACACGGAAACAGGAGGGAATACGAAGTAGCTGCACTCGCCTTAGTACTGCCGGGCGAGTCAATGAAATCGCATTCCCTGCGACACGAACTTCCTCCTTTTTCCGTGTATTCCGTGTGTTCCGTGGAAAAAACTCTCTGCCCCTCCTCTTTCGTGTGTTTCGCGCGTTTCGCGGGCAATTCAGCTCTTCACGCCGCGATCCGCGCGGAAGTCATCCAGCGGGATCTCCGGCGTTTCGCCGCGGACCAGTTGGCTCATCACCACCGCCGTGCCGGGCGAGAGTTGCAGGCCGCTGCGGTAGTGACCCGCGGCGACGAACGCGTTGTCCCAGCCGGGAAGTTTCCCCAGGTACGGGAGGCCGTCCGGCGTGCCGGGGCGGAGTCCCGCCCAGCAGCGCTCCACTTCCGCGGTCGCGAGCCCCGGCGCTAATTCACGGCACATGGCGAGCAGCCCGCCGATTCCATCCGCGGTGGTGCGCGTGTCGAAGCCGACATGTTCCATCGTCGAGCCGACCAGCACGCGACCGTCAACGCGCGGCACCAGATAGCGAGGGCCGCAATTGATAATCTGCCGCAACACCGGACGGCCGGGATTCAAGAGCGCAATCTGCCCGCGCACCGGAGACACCGATAACGACACACCGAGCCGACTCGCCAATGCCGCGGTCCAAGCCCCCGCCGCCAGGACGACGCGATCGGCCGACACTTCGCCATCGACGAATCGAACGCAACGGACGCGCGCACCAGAGGTGATGAATTCCGTCGGTTCCGTGCCGGATCGAATGGTGACGCCGTGACGCGCCGCGGCCGCCAGCAGCGCGCGGACGTAGCGCGGATTACGCAATTGTGCTTCGCCAGGGACTTCAACTGTCGCGAGCGCCGCCGTGCTCGGGATCGCCTCCCCTTCGCGGTCCGGAAGCGCAGCCGGCGGAAAGGAGGCGTGTTCGATCCCCGTTTCCTGCCACAGTTGCATTTCTGCCGCGAGCCACTTCACTTCCGCGTCCTTCGTCGCCAGGTAGATCGCCCCGGTGCGGCGGTATTCGCCGTCGATGCCGGTTTCCTCAAGCAATCGCGGCGCCCACTGCAGATGGAGTTCCCCCGACAACTTCGCGAGTTGCTGAATGGCCGTAGCGGGACGCGACGGCGGCGGCGGAATCATGCCCGCACCGGCCCACGAGGAGGCGCGCCCCGGCGCAGCGCGATCGAGCACCTGCACCGTCACGCCATCGCGCGCAAGTTCATAGGCCAAAGCAAGGCCGATCGCGCCGCCCCCCAGAATGAGCACATCGCACGTGGCGGAGGAGCGTGACATGGCGAAAGACGACCGTCAGGCCTACTCCACGAAGCGGCGGACGTACACGCAACTAGCCTGGCCTTGCGGCGTGACGCTCGGATTCAAGAACGAATCCCCGGGGGAAACCGAGTCGTCCGCTCCCCGCGCCGACGTGACCGAAGTAACTTTTTGCAGCGGTAACGGGGACGTTTTCCAGTGCGGCGCCAAAGATGTTTTGCAGCGCCTTCGCTTCGTCATGATCGCAGCCGATCGTGCTGAGTCCGTGCGCTTGCACGTGTCCAACCTCGGCTGGCGTGGCGCCGGCGTCACGTAGAGCTCCGCGCATCGCGTTGGTGAGTGAAAGCTCGCGCCGCGCGACGAAATTGCGCCCGCTGGCGCTCGAAGAGGAACTGCCGACGACCTCGGCGTAAATCGTCGCGCCGCGTTGGCGGGCGTGTTCCAATTCTTCCAAGATGACCGCGCCGGCCCCTTCGCCGAGCACCTGCCCGGTGCGATGCATATCAAACGGGCGGCTCGCCTTTTCCGGCGCGACGCCGTCGGTGGCCAGCGGTTCCTGCTGCACGGCGTGGACGAGTTTCATCGCATGGATGCGTGTGCCTGTCGCGCCGGCGAGCATCATGTCCGCATGACCGCGCTGGATGATCCGCATCGCTTCGCCCACGGCAAGATTCGCCGAGGCCTCACGCTGCGTGATGGAGTTATTCGGCCCGCGGAGATCGTTGTAGATTGCAATGTGGCTGGCCGGCATGTTCGGCAGATACTTGAGCAGCCACAGCGGCGTCATCTGCGTCATGCCGTCGACGGCCCACCGCGAAAAATCGAACGAGCCGTTCGGCAGGCAGCGTTGAATACCGGCGGTGAAATCGTCCGGCTCGGTGATCATGTAGTCGGAGCCGAACGACACGCCGGAACGTTCGGGGTTCAGCTCGCCGGGTTTGAGTCCCGAGTGATGGAGTGCCCGCTGCGCCGCCGCGACGCCCAATTGCGACTCGCGGCACATCATCTTGATCGCCTTGCGAATCGCCTTCTTCTGATCCGGCGACAGCCCGCCGAAGTCGTCGATCGCGCCGGTGAATTCGCGAATCGGGGCTCCAAACGACATCGGTGTCGCGCCGGCGGGAAGCTCCGGCATGGCAACGACGCCGCTTTTTCCAGCGAGGAGCGCCTCCCAGAACGATTCGAGGGTGATGCCGAGAGGCGAAATCACCCCTACCCCGGTGATGACAATCCGCCGGGCCGAACTTAGTGTCACTTCCGACTCCTCCCACCCCAGGCTCCGGCGCCATCCCGCCGACGGACCGGAAACCGGCATTCTAGACGTATGACTTGAGTTTCGTCGAGGTAGGGAGCGAGCGCCAACGCCCTCCAAAGACCGCGCAGGCCCGCCCGCGAGAATGGGGGTGCGGCAAGCAATCGCCGCGCAATCCGCGCCGTGAGAAAAGGCCTCAATCGCTTCGGCGGCGGTGGACAGAGGCTTTTTCGACGGCGACTGGAATCGTCGCCGTCGGGAGCCGTTTTGCCCGTCAAAACCGTGCGCCGGACGCTGTTCCCTGCTCCCACTACGGGTTATCCTAACGGGTGGTTCGCCGCACTTCCGCCCGCTCCGCCCCACCTATTCGGTACTCCAACATGAAATCCATCGGCTTTGGCGCTTGCCTCGCGATCCTTCTCTGTCTGGCCGCCGTGCCATCGCTCCGCGCCGCGGAGCGCGATCCATTTGACTACGAAGGGCAGAAACAGGCCGGCGACGACGTGACGAAAATCGTCTTCATCGCCGACGCCGGCACGCACGGCCCGCGCGGGAATCACGAATTCGTGGGGGGGTCCCTCCTGATGGCCGAGGCGCTGCACGACGCCTATCCGAACGTCCATGCCGTGGTTCACTCGAACAAGGCCTGGCCCACCGATCTCAGCCACGCCGATGCCATCATCGTCCTCTTGAATCACGCCCAACCGGCCGCCACCGATCCAGAGATTTTCAGCGCCGTGCGCAAAGGCGCAGGCTTCATGGCGATTCACTACGGCGTGGAAGTCAACAAGGGACCCGCGGGCGATCATTATCTCGACTGGATGGGCGGGTACTTTGAAACCTTCTGGTCGGTGAATCCCTGGTGGACGCCGAAGTTCAGCAAGTTCCCGGACCATCCCGCGGCGCGGGGCGTCAAGCCGTTCGAGGTGAACGATGAATGGTATTACCACATGCGCTTCGCCGATGACATGAAAGGCGTGACGCCGATTCTCAGCGATGTGCCGCCGCTGGAAACTGCAAAAGAGGAATCCAGCTCGCACGGCGGCAACCCCGAGGTGCACGCCGCCGTCGAAAAGGGCGAACCGCAAACGGTCGCCTGGGCCTATGATCGCCCGGATGGCGGGCGCGGTTTCGGCTTCACCGGCATGCACCTGCATCAAAACCTGGCGAACGACAACTTTCGCAAGGTACTGCTCAACGGCGTCGCTTGGGTGTCGAACCTGGAGATCCCCGAAGAAGGAGTTCCTTCGGAGACGCCGAGCGCAGAGCGACTCGCGAAAGTCTTAGAAGAAGCCGACGCGGCCATCGCAGCCGGCAAGTAAACGGCATCGAACTCGCCGGGCCGTTCAACCGATGCGGCCGGCGAGTTGCTTTTCCACATACTTGCCGATCAGATCGGTCTCGAGATTCACGCGATCTCCCGGACGAAGCTGGCCCAGCGTCGTCACGGCGAGCGTATGCGGAATCAGCGCGACGCTGAAGCGGTCCGCCGTCACGTCCACGACCGTCAGGCTCACGCCATCGACGGCGATCGAACCCTTGGGCACGAGTTGCCCTCGCAACTGCGCGGGAAAGCGAAACCAATAGGTGGACCAATCCCCCTCGTCGCTGCGTTCGTCCAGCGTTCCGACGGCGTCGACATGCCCTGTCACCAGATGCCCGCCGAGGCGATCGCCTAAGCGCAGCGAGCGTTCCACGTTCACGCGCGAATCCGCCGTTAGACCGCCAAGATTCGTCTTCGCCAACGTCTCCGGCCCCGCCTCGAACGCCAGCCGCCCCCCATCGATCGCCACGACGGTCAAGCAACAACCATTCACGGCGATGCTCTCCCCCAGCACCGCCTCACCCGCCACATAAGGCCAAGCAAGGACCAATCGCTTCCCCGGCGGTGCATTGATCACCTCCGCAACAGAAACGAACGCTTCAACAAGTCCGGTAAACATGGGCGGGAGGAGAAAAGAAGAAGAGGAGAAAAGGAGGGAGGAGGAATGCCGCTACATTCGATCTACAAAGTCCTCACTGAAAACTGAACACTGAAAACCGAACACTTCCTCGCTTCTTTTCTTCTTTTCTTCTTTTCTCCTCCCCTTTCAGAACCACGGTTCTTCGCGGTGCTGCCGCTGCACGGCGAACTGATAGAAGAATCGCACGGGGCCGGAGAGTGCGAAGCCGTAGGCCAGGACCGGAAGCGTGTAGAAGGGAACCACGAAGATGGCGACCACGGCGAACACGAGTCCCACGAGGTGGCCGAAGCTGCGGCGTCCGTGCAGCATCTGATTGACCACGTGCGGATACGGAATCCGCGACACCATTAACAGCGCCACGATCGCCGCGAAAATCACGAGCGCCCCCTGCAGCGCCTGGTCGATCTGTTGGGCGTTCGCCAGCGTGTTTGTGTCCTTGCGAAGGCTGTAGAACAACAGCGCGGAACTGGCAATCACCGCTGCGGCCGCCGGCGAAGGGAGCCCGCTGAAATTGAGGTGGTCGTCGTCATCGTCGGTCTCGACGTTGAACCGCGCCAGCCGCATCGCCGCGCACGCCACGAAGAGCGCCGGGATCAGCCACACGATGTGCGGGTTCCACGACGCCACGGACGGACACATCTTCACCAGCAAGAACGCCGGCGCGACGCCGAACGTGACCACGTCGCAGAGGCTGTCGAGCTGCGCCCCGAAGTCGCTGGTCGACCGCGCCAGCCGCGCCACATGCCCGTCGAGCGCATCGAAGACCATCGCCAGGAAGATCAACGAGCCGCAGAGGATCACGTTGTGCGTCGGATCCTCGACGTTGAACGCCTCGATAATGCGCACGGGGGAGCGTGAGCCAATCGCCGCGGTCCGCGGCACGTCCGGCGAAAGCGGCTTATCGATCCGCGACGCCGCCACGATCGCAAAAAACCCGCAAAACAGGTTGGCCAAGGTGAACATGGCCGGCAGGACAGCGATGGTGCGAAGTCGGGACATGGGCAGTCAGGAGTCAGGAGTCAGGAGTCAGGAGTCAGGAGTTGAGCCGGAGAGCGGAAGCCTTCAGACTACGGCCTATGGCCTACGGCCTGCAACTCTACCGCACCCTCGAACCTTGGCGGGAATTGTAAGAATTACCAACGCGCGGGTATGGGGGCGTAGCTGGCTGCCAAGTCGCAATGCGTTGTGGCGTATCGAGTTGTGTTATTCTTATGGCTTTGGGTCGATTCCCGGCACGCGGCGTGCATTACTTGCTGTCGCTCAAGTGCGACCCAGTTGGTCCGGGGGGCCTTCCCGCAGGCCCCGTGGACCAAGTCGATATGGGGCGTTTGAGCTGGGGGACCGTGAATCTTAGTTGCCAGCCGCCGACTTGGGGCGGCCTCGAACAGCCCAACATGACGGGCTATGGCCAGTTTTTCACGGGAGCGAAGGCTCGATTGGTCGCGTAAGGGAGACCGACCAATCGGGCTTTCTGTGTTTCTTGCCGATCGGGCGCCGTCAGAAGATCGCGAAAACAAGCGCCACGACGATCATCCCCATCCCCACAGCACTTTTCGCCACGGTGCCGAGGATCCGGCCCCAGAAAGCCGCCGCGCCGACGGGAAGTGAATCGTCGAATTCGCGTCCTTTCCACCTTTCGCCGAGCAGGGCGCCGGCCGCCGCCCCGGCTCCGCCGCCCAGCAGCACGCCGATCAGCGGCCCAATAATCGGCACCGGAAAACCGATCGCCGCGCCGATCAGGCTCCCGATCATCGAC
>CAZUBB010000011.1:0-34801 GCA_964618485.1 uncultured Pirellulales bacterium | reverse complement strand
CGACCCCACGAGCGCCAGGGCCGCGCCCCGTTTGCTGCCGCCGGCCTTCGTGGCGCCGAGCGCCGACGCTGCGAGTTCCAGCAATTCTCCGATCAGCGCCAGCACCGCCAATCCACCGACCACGCCCCAACCGAATCCACGCCCGTACTCCGCTTCGGGAATAAAGAACGCAAAAGCGGCGCACAACGCCACCATGATCCAATTGCCCGGGAGCGTGAAAAAAGTCGCCAGCCAAGACGCAGAAAGAGCCAAGAGCGCGACCCAAAGGAAATAGAGCCAGGCAGGCATGGGGCAGGCGATAGGCCGGAGGCTGGAGGCCGGAGGATTCAACGGAACGTTTCAGGAGACAAAGGTGATTCGAGTCGCCAGCCCATTCCTTGTCGAGTGCCCACCGGCCGCCCCCTTCTTTTCTCCTTTTCTCCTCTTCTTCTTTTCTCTTCCCTAAAATCCCCCATACATCAATTCGCTCAACTTTCCCAGCTTCTTGCCCACGTACGTCGGCGTGATCTTCTCCGAGAGATGGACGTTGTTCACGAAAAAGGCGAACACCACGCGTTTGCCGGACGCGGTCTCGCCGTATCCGGCGAGGGCCTTACTGGTCAGTAGCAGTCCCTCGTTGAGCCCATTCTCCCACACGAACGTGCCGGTCTTGCCAACGATCTTGCCGCGCGCGGGGCTGTCTTTCTCGACGGCGGAGACGAGCGTTCCGTCGACGCCGAGAATCGGCAGGGCGTCGCGGTAAATGCCGGCGTCGCCGCGTTTCGACATCGCGATCAGCAAATTCACCGCCGCGCGCGGCGTAACGAAATCGCCGCGCGTCCCGCCGGCGCCGCCTCCGAAAGAGATCGTGCCGACTTCGACGCCGGTGCGGGCCAGCGATTCCCGCTCGAGTTTCAGCCCCGCCGCCAACGTCCGCTCGCCGTTCTTGGCGGCCATCAAGAGCGGCAACGTGCTGGCATGCAGGTTATGGCTCACCTTGAGAATCAGCCGGGCATTCTCCGAGAACGGCGGCGATTCCAGCGCCGCCACCTGCTTCAGTTGCGCGACGTCGGCGCTGGGCGGCAGCGCCGCCGCACGATTCTCCGTCACGATCGAGGCCTCGACAGCGATCCCTTCGGCCTGCAACGCGTCGATCAACAGTCGTCGCGCGAAGTTCACCGCCGACCGGACTTCAATCGGCCGCAGCGCCGGTTCATCACCGGCCGCGATGCGCCCGCGAATCAGCAGCGCTCGCTCGTCGGGCGTTTCGATCTTGATTTCGGCCTTCGCGCCGGCGTCGACGGTCATCACGCGGGCATCAACGATCAGCGCGGTGCATTCCGGCCGCCAGGTCACTTCCGCGAGCTTGCCAGGTTCGGTCGGCTTGATAGTGACGTCAATCAGATTGTCATTCACCACGATCGGCGAGCAATGCTCAGGTCCGCTGCCGGAGCTGTCTGCGGCCTCGAAGAGCCGATCATCGATGAGCACGTCGCCGTCGATCTGCTTGATGCCGGACGCTTTGATCTGGCGGGCGATTTCTTTCAATCCTGCCAGCGGATCGGCGGCAGTCAGTGCCGCGCCGGGCGAAAACCCCGCATACGTGTGATCCGCGTTGGCGAACTCGATGCGTCCGGCGACGTCGGTACGTCCGCCCATCGTCAAGTCGCCGCTGGCGACGAGGATCAGATCGCCCTTCAATTTGCCGTCGGCGTCAATCTCGCCGCGCGCAACAGTCGGCGTCCGAAAACGGTAGTCGGGGCCAAGCACGTCAAGCGCCGCGGCGACGGTGAAGAGTTTCGTGGTCGACGCCGGCACAAAAAGCTTGTCCGGGTTCAACTCATAGAGTGTTGCCCCGGAATCCAAGTCGACGATCAGAATTCCCCAACTCGCCTGCGGGAATTCCGGCTCGGCCATCAACTTCGCGGCTGCTTCCGCAAACGTCTGCGCCCCACATTGACCGGCGCAGGCCGCCGCGATGATCGACGCCAACAACACGCGGCCCAACCACTCGCCCGGCCGCCGAAAACTCGCCCCACGGTGCATCATCGAAGCCTCGTCACGGTGTGTAGAACGCCGCCGTTGCGCCGCCGGATATTCTACCTCGCGGGAGGACATTCCGCACGCCGGGAATTTACGGTGCGGCGGCCGGGAGTTTCATCCAACCGGCGCGGAATGATCGCTTTTTCTTGGGAGCCTCCTTACACGGCTCGCCATCGACTTTGCGCGAACCATCGTCGCTGAGCACAAAAAGTTCGCCGGGGCGATCGGCGAAGATCGTCATTCCTTCCGGCGTGCAATTCTCGAGCGACCCGCCAGCCAACGGCGTGGGCGAATCCTCAACATTGCCGCTCCAGCGCCAGAGCCGAAATTCGCCATCATCGTCGAACGGCCCTGACGCGATGAGGAAGGCGTTCTGCGCCGGCGAATACTCGATGCTGCGAATGCCCGAAGCATCGAGATCCAGCCGCGCCACGCGTCCGATCGCCGGGGAAGCCGTGTCTTCGATCACTTCTCGCGGGTTCTTCAACTCCACGAGCAGCGCCTTTCCGGCCGGTACCGGGTTGCGGAAGGCGATCCACAACGTCCCCTCCGGCGTGGCGGCCAGTCCTTCGATGTTCACTGCGCCTGGCTGCTCCGGCGCGAGTTGCGTGAGTTGATTCCAATGCACATCTTGAAGTCGTGAGTCCGACGCAATCGCCGCTAAGAGACCATCCTTTAGCGGCTTCCCCACCGGAACAACGCGCACGCCGGCGCCGGAAGCTTCGAGACGCGTGGCAAAAAAACGGCGGCGGTTGGGCCGTGGCTCGCCATCCTTATTGTTGCCGTACGAGCCAATCCAATAGACGATGTCGCCGATCCGGGCGGAACCCTCCATGTCGACTTCGTTCTGCTTGGCCGTGACTTGGAGGAAATCGTCGAGCTCAAACTCGCCGACCGGCGCGCCACCCGCGTCGCGTTCGTAAAGTCGCAGTTTGTTGTCTTCATCACAGGCGACGAGAATGTACCCATTCCCAGCATCGGCGATGGCCGAGGCGTCGCACATCGCCTTGTAATCGTGCACGCCTGACAATTCCGCGGCGAAAGCGGGCGTCACGAAACACGTCGCTAGCGCTACACACGCCAGATAGTGCCTCACTTGCTCTCCTCCTGCTTGGACGTCTTCTCTTCCTCCGGATGCTCGATCACGCCGAAGAGATGCCCGCCATGGTCGCCGCCGTCCCAGGTGCCAGCATAGTGATCGCCATACACGAGCACCCGCGCGGTAAACGTTCCGAGTCCCGGCACCGGCAATTTGGTCAGCGTGATGACCGGCGTATCACCTGCCCAAACGACGTCGAGCACCAAAGGCAACGTCACGTCGTGCTCGCCGTATTGAATCCTCGTGCTGAAAAGCCACTTGCCGCCGTCGAGTTTCTTGACCTCGCCGAGCGTGTACTTGTCCTCTTTGAGCGGCTCGCCCGGTTTGAGCGGACCGGCCGTGAACGCCCCCTTGAGGACCGCGTTGGACATCGTGGCGGCGAACTTCGCGTCGAGTTCCGCCTGCGCGTCCGGGGCCGGTTCCTCGGCCGCGCGTACCGCGACCACGGCCAGACAGCTCAACAACAACGCGGTGAGATATCGTGTCATGGAAAAAATGTCCTGTCATGGGAAAGTAAACGGCCCCGCTGCATTTTGACCCTGCACGCCGCGCCAAGGCAAGTGGCGTCATCGCGATTCGCGGCGTAAGTTCGCCACGATCGCACGTTGCGCTCCCTGCAGCCAGCCGGGCGAAGTCCTCCACTTCCACCAGGTGCGACGGGCGCGTGCTGGAAAAACGATCAACGCGTCGTTGCGTTCCACGCCGCGCAGAATTTCTTGCGCCGCTTGTTCGGTGTCGATCATCTCGCCTGGGGGCGCGCGACCAGGCATGGCATCGCCGGAACGGAGCAACGACGTATGAAACTGCGACGCCACGGGACCAGGACACGCCACATTCACCTGCACGCCAAGTGTCTCGGCCTCCGCGCGAAGCGCGAGCGAAAACCCAACCACCGCGTGCTTGGCGGCCGAATACGGCGCCGCCCCCGGCACGGGGATCAACCCCGCGAGCGACGCGGTGTTGACAATGCATCCCCCCCGGTGCTCGGCCATCCAACGGTAAGCCGCGAGCGAACCGTGGACGCATCCCCAGAAATTGACGTCAATGATTTCCCGCCACGCGTCGGCCGAAAACTCACGGGCGTCTCCCCAACAGCCCAAGCCGGCGTTATTGAACACCAGGTCGAGCCGTCCGTGCCGCGAGGCAATTTCTTGGAGCGCCTTCTCGATGGCGCCTCCATCGCGAACATCAAGGGTCACCGCCCCAGCCTTCTCGCCACCTGCGTCTATTTGCGCGACCAGTGTTTCGGTCCCGAGCGCGTCACGGTCGATCGCCACGACCTCCGCACCGCGCCCCGCCAGTTCGCGGCACAGGGCGGCCCCAATCCCCGAGGCGGCGCCCGTCACGACCGCCAGTTTTTCTCGGTAGGCGAATGCCCGGCCCATGACGCGTATCCAACTCGAAAGCAATGCGCTGGTGGTTCTTGACTTATGGTCGCAGGTCAGGCCGATTCTCCACGTCGCCGCCGCCTGGGTAGCGTGTGCGCGAAATTGTACACGAAACTGAAAAATCGTTGACAACCGCCCAAAGGTATGGTTTACTGAGCCATGAAGTCGTTCGAGACGGACTACCGGTCCGAAATCACGACTTCCATCGACGGGTCATGAAATGCCCTCGGCCAGCCGCTATCGCGGCTTGCCGGGGGTTTTTTTGTTTCCATGTCGGTGCGCGCTCATCTTATCTCCTCATCGTTGATGGCTCGTTTCTTGGAGCTTGCCTCATGGCCAGGTCTCGGCGTGGTTTTACGTTGGTGGAACTGTTGGTGGTCATCGCCATCATTGGCATCTTGATTGCCTTGTTGTTGCCCGCATTGCAGGTCGCCCGCGAAGCGGCCCGCAAAATGAGTTGCACGAACAACCTCAAGCAGATGGGCCTGGGCATCCATACTTACCACACGACATTCGGCTGCTTCCCGTCGTCGAATACTTCGGCGGAAGCGTTCAACGGCATCTCGTTGCATGCCCGGCTGCTGCCGTTCATCGAGCAGCAAGCGGTACACAAGATGATCGACTTTACCAAGAGTTACGACCACGCCAACAACCAGTTGGTGCGTCTGATGCCGCTGCCGACGTTCATGTGCCCCACCGATTTCGACCGGCAGACGCCCGACCTGGGCGCCCGCAACAATTACTACGCCAACCAAGGAACGAGCGTCATCTTCGCCCTGCCGCCGAAGAATAATCCCAGCGATCCCAACGCCTCGATGCCGCCGCCGAACGGCGTGTTCTTCCGCGACAGCTTCCTGAAGCTAGCCCGCATCAAAGACGGAGCCAGCAACACTGCGGCGTTCTCGGAGAAAATCAGCGGCGACGGCTCGAACGGGATTTCCTCCCCCGAATCCGACACGTTCCAGCCCGGCACCTATCCAAATAATGCCGACGAGGCCTACCGCGATTGCATGGCGATCGACGTCAACGACCTCGCCAAGCAGCGCGTGTCGCTCGTCGGCGCCCCGTGGCTCTACGGCTATCACTCCACGACGCTCTATTGGCATATCTCGCCGCCGAACAGCCGTTCCTGCATGTATCCGCCTGGCCGCATCGCGACCACGGCCGGCAGCCGGCACAATGGTTCGGTGAATATGTGCCTCTGCGACGGCTCGGTCCGCAGCGTCGCGGACAACGTCGATCTGCTGACGTGGCGCGCCTTAGGGACGCGCGACAACAAGGAAGTGATGAAAGACTATTAGAAGGATCATCCATCCTGCTTGCTGCAACGATGGGAGACGTCTTGCCGCGCGGCGTGGCAATGTCGGAACATAGGAACCACGCCCGCGGCGAGACACGTTCAATGCTCCGCATCACGGAACGGATTCCGTCTGGCGGCTTTGCGCAGATGCGCGCCGATCTTTTTCCAACCCTGGTTGAGTGTGTCTTCGATGTTACGCGTGCTGTTGGGAACTCTGTTTTGTGCCGCAATGGTCGCCTGCTGCGGTTGTAACGATTCGAGCGCCAAGTCATTGACGCTCGACGAAGCCCTGGCCAAGGCCAGCCTCACTAAGACGCTTGACGCCTGGAAGGCCGGCCAGAAGTCGGATGTGCTAAAGACTCAGGAACCGGCGATCACCACCAACGATTGGGCCTGGGATCAAGGTTACAAGCTGAAAGAGTATCGCCTCCTCGGCGGCGAACGAAGCGACGGCGCCAACCTGCATTGCCCGGTCGAGCTCTCGCTCGTCGACAAGCAAAACCGCGCACAGAAGCAATCGGCAATGTTCGTCGTTGGCACCAGTCCTGTCATTACGGTCTTCCGTCAGTAAACCAACTTCATTCGCGCAGCCACAAGGCCGCGCCCTGTCATATTCCTGCGAGGTGCTTCATGCGTCGGAAAATCTTCACCGCACTGGCGTTGGGTTGGTCGCTGGCCTTGGCCCCCGGGATGACTCGGGCCGACGACGCCGCGAAAAGCGAACCCCGCGCGGTCCCCCTGACGCGTCCCGAAATGAAGCAGATGCTCGAGGACATGAAGCAGCGCACGCCGCGCATCCCCGTGCCGGAACTGACCGAGGAAGAACGCGCCAAGGAGGCGGCCGATCCCCGCGCGTTCGGCTACGAGGGCCGGCTCCGTTCGCTCTATCTACCGGAGAGCGACATCCGAGGATACCTCTACTTCGCCGGCAGTCCGCGCGGCGGGTATGGCTCCGGCAACAATCGTTTCGTGATGGAGACTGATCCGGCTCTGACGCTGGATTACCCTTTCAAGACGCGGCTGTTCTGGATCGCCTCCCGCGCCAACAACTGCCAATACTGCCTCGGGCACCAGGAATCGAAGCTGCTTGCCGCCGGTATGACGGAAGATGAAATCGCGGCGCTCGATACCGATTGGTCGGCGTTCAAACCTGCGGAACAGGCGGCCTTCGCGCTGGCCCGCCGTTTAACCTTAGAACCGCACCTGCTGTCGGACGCGGACATCGACCGCTGCCGCGAGTTCTACACCGGCCCGCAGATCATCGAAATGATCATGTCGGTGTCGGGCAACAATTCCATCAACCGCTGGAAAGAAGGCACCGGCGTCCCGCAATCCACCAACGGCGGCAACTTCGGGCGTCGCAACGAATCGTCGCAGGCCCCATCCGCGGAAGAGCACAGCTACCTGACCGATACCGCCGAAAAGTTCCGCGCCGCCAAGACGGTCGTGGCGCCGATCGTCCTCGGAGACCTGGCCGATTCGTCCTTCGGCCGCACGGTATGCGATCGCCCCGCGCTCGAGCCGATGAGCGTCGTCGACGAGAAGCTGGCGAAGGCTAAATCGCGCGAACCACGGCTGCCGCTGGTGGACGAAGCCAAGGCCCGGGAAGTCCTCGCCGAGGCCGCCCCGGAAGGGAGCATCCCGCAGTGGATGCGTCTGCTGGCGAACTTCCCCTTGGCGGGCAAGCGGACGGTGACCGCGATTCGCAACGCCGAGGAGAAGGGCGATCTCACGCCGCTACTCAAGGCGCAAATCGCCTGGGTCATCGCCCGCCAGGACCGTGCCTGGTACGCCCTCGGCGACGCTCACCGCCGCTTGAAGGGCCTCGGCCAGACCGACGAGCAAATCGCCGCGCTCGACGGCGACTGGAAGGACCTCGACGCGAAAGACCGCGCGTTGCTCACGTTCGCAAAGAATCTCGCCGCGTCGCCAGTCGTATTGACCGACGAACAAGCCGCGGAAGCGGTCAAGCTGGCCGGCCCGCGCGACGTGGTGCAGACGATCAACTACACCACCTTCCGCGCCGCCTTCGACCGCTTCACGGAAGCCGCCGGCTTGCAGATCGAGCAGTAACTCGCTTCCGGGGCGGCACGTGCTTTCTGACTCGCCGTCCCCTATAACAAACCACGACGCTCCTATTGCGAAACCGTCGCCGGAGGGCCGTGGATGTTATCGACGAATGCTTTCCGCACGTGTGCGCTGGCCCTGCTGGCTTGGTTCGGCGGCAACGCCGAGCTCGTGCGCGCGCAGTCCGAGCCGTTACCCAACATCGGGAACCTCGTGCTTCAAGCGCGATCGCAACAGGAAACCTCGCCCGGCAGCGGCCGGTATCACACGCTGACGCGGGACGTCTCCTGGGACCCGCGCAAAACCGCGATCGTTATCTGCGATATGTGGGACCGCCACTGGTGCCGCGGCGCGACCGAGCGCGTCGGTGAAATGGCCCCGCGCATGAACGCGGTCGTCCGCGCGGCGCGCGAGTTGGGCGTGCTCATCATCCACTGCCCCAGTGACACGATGGACTTCTACAAGGACTTCCCGCAACGTCACGTCGCGCAGGCGGCGAAGCAAGTGGAAACGAAGGAAAAGCTCGAGGCCTGGCGGTCGCTCAATCCAGATCGCGAGCCGGCGCTGCCGATTGACGATTCCGACGGCGGCTGCGATTGCGATCCACGTTGCACGCACGGCAATCCCTGGTCACGGCAGATCGACGCGCTCGAAATCCTTCCGCAGGACGCCATCACCGATAGCGCCGAGGCGTACTACCTGCTCGAGGAACGCGGCATCGACAACGTGATCGTGATGGGCGTTCACACCAATATGTGCGTGCTCGGCCGGCCGTTCTCGATCCGGCAACTCGTCACGCTCGGCAAGAACGTCGTCCTCATGCGCGACCTTACCGACACGATGTATTGCTCACGCAGCGCGCCCTACGTGAATCACTTCACCGGCACCGATCTGGTGATTTCGCACATCGAGCGGCACTGATGCCCGACCGCCGTGAGCAGCGATCTGATTGGCGGCTCGGAGTTTCGCTTCGCGGCCGATCACCGTCCCACGCTCGCAATGCTGATCGGCGAGGACGAATATCAAACCGAGCGGACGCTGCCGGAATTCGCCGTTAAGTACCTTGGCCAAGGTTTTCGAACGCAATTCGTATTCGCGTCGAACACCGACCTCAATGTTTTTCCCGGCATCGTCTCCATCATGGACGCCGATCTACTGCTCGTGAGCGTCCGCCGCCGATTGCTTCCGTCGGAGCAACTCGCTTGGGTGCGGCAGTTCGTGCAATCGGGGAAACCGATCGTCGGCATCCGCACTGCCAGCCACGCGTTCGCCCCGCGCGAAGGCGCTCCGCCCCCCGGGCACGATGCCTGGCCCGAGTTTGACGCGGAGGTTCTCGGCGGCCACTACGTCGGGCATCATGGGAATCATCCGCCGAACGATCCGCGGACGCTCGTCCAAGTCGTGCCGAATGCCAGAAGGCACCCGATCACGCGCGGCTTGAAGCCAATGCCACAAATGACGCCATCGTGGCTCTACAAGACCTCGCCTTTGGCGACCGGCGCCGAGCTATTGCTCACCGGCTGGGTCGAGGGACGCGAACCGCCGGAACCAGTCGCTTGGACCTACCGCCCTGCGACGGGGAATCGCGTTTTCTACACCTCGCTCGGCCACCCTGACGATTTCGCCAATCCCGAGTTCCGCCGCCTGCTGGTGAACGGCGTCTACTGGGCCGCCGGCATTGAAGGCGCGGAAGGGGTAGTGGTGCAAAGCCGGGTTTCGGGAAAGCAATGATGCCCAACGACGACGCGCGCGAAAGCGACGACTTGGATCGACCCCTGGAAACGCTCGGCTGCGGTAAGTTCCTCCGCCTGGTGCGCGATGGACGCTGGGAATTCGTGCAGCGCACGAACACTACGGGCGTGGTGGCGATTGTCGCGTTGACCGACGACGGGAGCATCGTCCTGACCGAACAATACCGCGCGGCGGTGCAGTGCCCCGTGGTCGAACTCCCAGCCGGGCTGGCAGGGGATACTCCCGGCGATGAGAGCGAAGTAGCCCTCACCGCCGCGGAGCGGGAGCTGCAGGAAGAAACGGGCTTTCGGGCCGACAAGTGGACGCTCCTCGCGTACGGGCCCCCGTCGGCTGGCATGAGCGATGAATGCGTCGCACTGTTTCTTGCCGAGCGACTGACCAAGGTCTCCGCCGGCGGCGGCGACGAGGACGAACAGATTACTGTCCACGAAGTTCCGCTCAGCGAAGCGCCCCAGTGGCTGGAGCGGTTCGAAGAAAACGGAAGTCTGATTGACCCCAAGGTCTTCGCCGGGCTGTTTTTCGCGTTGGTCGCGGCTTCCCAAGGCGGCGACTGATTCTTTCGATAAATCGTCGAAAAATCCTCCTCCGGCGCGTCCGCGGCGTGGCGTTTCGTCGCTTCAGTGATTAGGCTGCCCTCGTTCTGGGCACATCGTAGGCAGGCACGATGTGGGGTGCAAAATGAGTTCTCGTAAGCCGCGCGGCAGTCGCGGGTCGCGTCGTACTTTGCAAGTGGAAGCGCTCGAATCGCGCCGTTTGCTGGCCTGCGGGCCGAACGCGCGGCGAATTCCGGTCACGATCGAAGCCGATATTCTCGACCCTCAGGATGGAGAGACCAGTCTCCGCGAGGCGATCATCGCGGCCAACGATGATCCCCGTTGCAACGTCATCGAGCTCGATGCGAAAACCTATCGCCTCAGTCTCCCGCGCGACCTGGGAAACCCGAACCAGGACGACGCCGAAGTGGGCGATCTCGACATCAGTTTCTCGTCAGGGCTCGATATCCGCGGCTCAGGCGTCGGACAATCGATCATCGAGGGCGCCTGGCCGGCTGGGAAACCGGCGGACCGCCTGATCGAAATCAATCGCTCGGCGATCGTCTCGATCGACAACGTCACGCTTCGCGGCGGCAACTCCACCGGCGACGGCGTGGATGAAGATCCCCCCCGGCGCGGCGGCGCCATCCGGAGTCAAGGAAAGCTCACGTTGTTCGACAGCGAGCTGACCGGCAACCAGGGTCTCTGGGGCGGCGCCCTCTCCATCGAAACCGCGGCCGGCGACGATGAGGTGATCGCCGAAATCACCGACACGTACATTCACGACAACGAAGCGCTGGGCCACGGCGGCGGCATCACGCACGAAAGCGGTAGACTCAAGCTGCTCAACTCCACGATCGCGAACAACGCGTCGGGACTGCGCGGCGGTGGAGTGAGCGTTTCGGGCGGAACCGCTGCGTTGACGAGCGTGACCATCGCGGGGAACGCGTCGCAACGCTCCGGCGGCGGCCTGAGCGTCACTGGAAAAAGCGACGCTATCTTAATTAACGTGACCGTTTACGAAAACACGTCCCGCGGCACGACCGCGGGCGGCGGCATCGACGCGGAAACGATCGATGATACGGTGACGCTGGAGAACTCGATCGTCGCCGGCAACGCCGTTTGGCACTTGAGCCGCGAAAACACACTGCTCGAGGGAGGGATGAACATTCGCGGCCACGTGGTGAGCGGCGGACACAACTTGTTCGGCGATACGCTCGTTGATTCACGCGATCTCATCGTGCCGGACATCAGCGAAAGCGATCTCGTCTATCGCAACCCACGGCTCGCTCCACTTGGAATGTATGGCGGCAAGACGCCGACGCATGCGCCGCTCTTTGACAGCGCCGCGATCGACGCTGGCGCGCAGGTTCCCACCACGCCCGCCACGGATCAAACCGGCGCCGTGCGTTGCGGCGGCGTCGACATCGGCGCCGTGGAATACAAAGCGTTCGTCGACGGAATGCCGGGAGATACGAATCGCGACGGTCGCGTCGACCTGGAAGACCTCAACAACGTCCGCAATCACTTCGGCGAACGCGGCCCATGCGTCGTGGGCGATGCTGGCCCGTTCGATAGCGTGGTCGATCTGAACGACCTCAACAGCGTCCGCAATCACTTCGGCGAGCGGCGCGAATCGACCGTAGAACGCATCGACGTCACGCAGCTCAATCGCTGCGAGGACGATCCACGCTATTGCGCCGTGGCGAACCAACCGGGCGACGACACGTTCGCGATTCAATATGCGCTCAACGAGGCGCGTCGGCGCGGCGAAACCCAGGTCGATGTGCCGGCGGGGCGTTTCGATGCCACGGGACTCATCATGCGAGGGCACGCGCTGGGACTGATCGGCTCAGGCGAACTCTTCTTGACTGCCGGCTCGAACTCCAACGCGGTGTTAACGGTGTCTGGCGAAACGGACCCTCGGGGAATCGAAGTCCCTGCAGCGGTCACCAGGAATATCCCCACCCACGCCGGCTTCGCGCCGTCGAACTGGATCGATGGCCTCACGATCGACGGGAATCCCGCGGCGACTCATCGCGGCCTCTCGATGGGCCTGTTCGTCCAGGGCGACTCGGTACTCGTGAGCAACTTGCTGGTCCGCCGAGCGGAGTTGGACCCGAACTCCTTTGGTCGCGATGATCTGCCGAAAGGCATCAACGTCCTCGTTCAAGGGAATGATAACTACTTTTATCGCGTCGACTCCAACTTCGCCGGCCATACCGGCTTTCGCAACGTAGGCGACGACAACTACTACGTCGACATCGCCGCACACGATTTCGGCTGCCGCGGTTTCCGCGCTCAACTGGATGACTCCGTGCTGCAGGGAGGCGCCATCTTTATCCACGGCGCGGCGGATGGTGGAGTGGCGGATTTTTCCACCGAGTCCGACGGCACGCAATGTCGCGAACCGTCGAGCACTAAGCCTTACGCGCCCGCGGCGATCCTGATCGATCCCGTCCCCGCGGACGACCAGGACAGCGACCAGCACATTGCTCGCTTGGAATTGCTCAACGTCGACATCACCGGCCCGAATAACATCGATCCGGAGTCGGGCCAAGGCGCGCTGCTGAAATTCGCCGCTGTCGATGCGGTGCTCATCGAAGACAGCACATTCCGGCACAGCAACCCGCGGCTCGATTCCATGCGCATCGCCGAAGGAAACGGTACGATTGAAATCCGCCATTCCGAACTGTCGCGAAATCTGTTTTTCGAACCGTCTGAGCCGGCGGCAAAAAGCCTGGCAATGTCTCATGTCATGATCGGCGGGGACTTCAGAAACAGGCCCGCCGATGACCGGGAGTATTCCATCGATGGCCTCCGCGTGTGGGGCAGTTTCTTCGGCGATCACCTCACCTTCGATGGATTCTCCACTGCGGCGATTCGCTGGTCGATTCCCCGGGCGCCGGCCGGCGAACCGCTTTCCGCCGCCATCTCGATTTCCTACAGCGATTTTCAGGCGAAGCCGGTTGCCGGGGGACCGCCGGCCTATGCCCTCGTGGTCGACTCGCCGCATCCCGACCTCGCCTGCGGGAGATTGCGCAACTGGCATCACAACACGCTGACCCCTGGGGCGTCGACGCAGCCGACCCCGGACGATTTTCCCTGCAACCTGGTTTTCGATGGACCAGCGCCGCTGACCACTCCGGGCTCGAGCGGCCCGCAACGGACGCCGGCGATGGCCTACGAACGGGCGACCGACCTGCTCTTTCAAGCCGCCGGCCGGAACGCAAGCGCGGAGCCGCAGTTATGGGACGTCGGAATGCACCGCTCGGGGCGGCGCTCATCGCGATTCGCTTGACATTGCCGCGGGCGACCTTGATAGTGGATCGAACGGACACGATCTCGATCCGCGGAGCAGAAGATGCAACGTTTTATCCTGCCAGTGCTGATCGTTGCGGCGGTTGCCAGCTGGTCGCCTGCGAGCGCCTGGGCCGATCAGAAGTCGGCCGAGGCGGGGCTCAAGGTTAAGGGACTCAAGCGTTTCGGCGCGAACTTCTGCGTCCCGGAAGAGCAGGAGCTCGCCAAACTCCTCAAGGACGTCCGCGCCGGCGAAAGGCAGCTCTCGCTCGCCGAAAAGGCCCTCGTCGAGGCCGAAGCGCAGGAGTCCAATGCCAAGCTTTACCTCCAGCAATGCTTCCAGCGGCGCGCCGAACTGACGCGGCAATTGACTCAAACGAGAAACGTCAAACAGCACAATCAGATCGTCGCCACGATCAACGAAATCGAGGCGGAGATTGTCACGCTGCAAGACAGCGAGGCGATGAAGAAGGCCCTCGAAGACGCCCGCGCCGCGGCCAGCGGCGAACGCGAGAAATACATGCAAGGCCTGCTCGACGCCCGGAAGTTAGTCAGCGGCGCTGAAGCGAAGTACGCCGAACTCGCGGCGGACGAACAGGTCGTTGCGCTCATTGAAGAATTTAACGACGGTGCGACGCGTCCAAGCACGCTGGGACCGTCGCGTTCGTTCGTGGCCGGCGTCAAAGCGCTCGTCAAGCTCGAGGAGAAAGTTCTCAGCGAGGAGATTCCGCTCCGCCGCGAAGGCCGGCTCTTCTTCGTCGACGTCGTGTTCAACGGCGACGCCGCGAACACCCATGAAATGGCCATCGACACCGGCGCCAGTATTGTCTCGCTCCCCTTCGCCTTGGCGAAGTCGGTCGGTCTGGAACCGGACGAGAAGAGCGAAGTCCTGCGGATGGAAATGGCCGACGGTAGCATCGTCCCCGCGCGCAAGGTCTTCGCCGCGGAGCTGCGCGTGGGCAAGTTCATCGCCAAAGACGTGGAATGCGTCGTGATGCCGGCCGAACTCCCGAACGCGGCGCCGCTCCTGGGCCAAACGTTTCTGGAGAAATTCGGCTACAAAATCGACTCCGACCAGCAAAAGCTGATCATGACGCAAGTCAAAGCGGAAGAAGAAAAACCCGCCCGCGGCGCAAGACGCAGGAATGGAGAATGATGGATTCGTACGGACGACGGTAGAATCTCGGAGCACCCCCTCGCTTACTCCGTACTCCTTGCTCCGTACTCCATTCTCCCTGCCCCGCCCCTACCCCGGCCCATCCACGGTCTCGCGGAAGAACTTCACCTTCGGCTTGCCGCCCTTGCCGGTGAGATACTCCGACAGGTAACGAAGCTGCTGCTTGGGGCGATCCGGATCGCGGAAGTTGTCTCCTTTTTGCAGGATGGGCCGCTTCTCATCGATCCCGCCAAACGCACGATCGCCCGCCGCCTGGCAAGGAAACCAGTAGCCGGTTTCCGTTTCGTCCCACAGATAGAACTCGGGGTAACAATGTCCCGGCACCCAAACGGTACGCGCCGGAATGTTCTCGGCACGGCAAACCGCGATGAAGAGCGACGTCAGCTCCTCGCAGTCCCCGTCGCCGTCGCGTAACGCTGCGAGCGCACCTTTAATCGGCCCGTTCTTGTATTCCACCTTGGCGCGAACGCCGTCGTAAAGCGCTTCCACTTTCTCCCAGGCCGACGCGTCCTCTTTCTCCTTGAGCAGATCCTTTGCCAGGTTGCGAATTTGCGCGTGCCGGCTCTCGATCTTCGGGCTCGGCCCCAGGTAAATCCGCACGTCCGGGGGCAATCGCTTCTTGTCAGGCAGCACGTATCGCGTCGTATCCTCCGGAGCGGCAATGACGCGTTTCGTAACCTCGAGAGTCACGAGCGCATTAACCTTTTCATTCGGCGCGACGAACGGGACGTCGATGACCATCTGCTGCACCGTGCCGCCGACCATCCGATAGTCGACCTGCGCGACGTTCGGCGTGATGTCCTCAGAAGCGACGCGGATCGACTGCTCGGGCCACTCGATCGGCATCGGCGTCGTGGCGTGAATCCCGCGGCACTCCCCGCCCTGCGATTCCACGGTCAGCCCGAGCTGAATGAACTGAATCGACTCTTCGCCGAGCTTGGGCCCGTGGTCCGCATCCGCAGGCGGATCGACCGCACCGGCGAGAGGAGTCAGTAAAAAAAGGGCCAGGAGCGACAGTAACGACGATCGCATGGTTGATACGCAATAGGAGGAATGCGCATCCCTGCGTCGGAGCCCAGCATGGGTTTATTGTACTTCACAAAGAGAGAAGTTTCGATCGGCGAGCCATGCGCCGCCAACGCTAGCCAGACGCGCCAGCGAGGGAGAGTGAAGTCGACGGACGCCCCTACTTCTTTGTTTCCACGATTTCCAGCAACTCCGGCAGCACAATCGGATTCTGCCCCGCCTTCGGATGGAGCTGGACTTTGGCGCCCGGCGGGAGGACGTAATAGAGCCGCAGGTGAACGAGCAACACCGGACGGGCGGCGCTGGGAGCGACGACGGCGTCATTCACATGCTGCCCGGCGCCGATGATTCCAAGGTCGTTGTGGTAGATATCGTCCTGGCAGCCGGCCGCCACATTGGTGCGCTGAAACTGCACGTGGCCGTCTTCGTACAACACGTTTTGACCGCGGCCGCCGTGGTTCGCGCTTTCGCGCCCGCCCCGTTGAGCATTCGGCGAATCAGCCACGAGCGCGAACCGGGCGCGGCTGCGATTCTTGTTGCCGTAGTAGCGGCCGTCCTTCTCATAACCGAGGGCGTAGCCGTAGCTGCCCCCCATCTGATTGACCAATTCCGTGAACTTCGGCCCGCCCTTCGCTTGATCGAGCTTCTCGAGCGACACCAGCGCCATGTCGGCCTGCGCCTGCGGCGACGAAGGGCACACCAACGTCTGCGCGTTGGGGAGCAAACCCGCTTTATGCAACGTCGGGGCAAAAATCCCGGCCGCAGCGTACTGCCCCTGCGCCGGCACATACGGGAAGTACCCGTTGTGATTCTCGCTGTACTGCCACAGCCCAGTGCCGAGCTGGCGGAGATTCTCGCTGCAGTAAGCCACTTGCTGATCAAATCGGCTCTTCATCACCGACGGAAAGAAGAGCAACGAGGCCACGAACAGTACCGTCGCGGCGACCGCCAAATCGATCCAGCGCCACGTCGTCCGCCCCGACGGCGGCTCGTAGCGATTGACCTCGATCGGCCGCCGTTTCTCGACATAACGCAACGTGCGATCGGCCAGCCCCAGCGGCGGCGCCAGGTGGTCGGCATCCGCCTTCACGGGAACCAACGCCTGCCGCAGCAATTGGGCCGTGCGTTGTAGTTGTGGATCGTTCGCCAGCCGGGCTTCCAACGCTTCCCGCTCATTGCCATCCAGGGCGTCGAGCAGGTAGCCGAGCAACTCGTATTCGTTCTCGTGAGCGTTCATGGTCGACTGTGATCAGAGTTGTTCCAAGCTTCGTTGAGTCGCAACATCGCGGTGTGCAGCCGGCTCTTCACTGTTCCGACCGGCACATTCAGTACTTCCGCGGCTTCCCGATATTTCAGCCCTTGGTGGTAGATGAGGTTCACCGCCACGCGCAGGGTTTCCGGCAGATTCGCGACGGCCTCGCGCGCCCAATCGCGCCGTTCGACCGATTCCAGATTGTCGTCCGGCGAGGGATCACGGGCCTCCAGCAGGTCCAACAACGCCCCCGGCTCGCTATCGCCATCTTCCCCATGCCGGCGGTCGAGGCTGACCAGCTTGTGCCGCTTGTTGCGGCGCTGGCAGTCGATCGCCTGGTGGGTGGCAATGGTGTAAAGCCACGGGCGCACCTTGCGGTCCGATTCGAATTGCTGGCACTTCAGATGGACTTGCAGGAACGTCGCCTGGAAGACATCTTCAGCCAGAATCGCGTCGCCCAAGTACCGTTGCAGGTAGCTGTAAAGCTCCCTTTCGTACCGTTTCACCAACTCTCCGAACGCGCGGCGGTCCTCCTGGGCGCGGTATTTCAGCAGCAACTCTTCATCCGAGAGTTCGGCCAGGGGGGGAGCGGCGTTCGGGGTGCCGGGTGGGCTAATCGGACTGCACTTTCTCTGATACGCAACAGTTGCCGGGGAGTTCACCGAGACGCTGAGAAAATCCATTGTTCGTCTGCGCAGGGCAACCATGTTTCACCGTATCCGAACGGAGTGGATGGAGCAATTCCCAACTGGCTGCCGAGGAGTCAGGATTGGCCGCGAAGAACGCGAAAAGGCAGGAAAAAGGAGTGGTAGCGTCGCGATAGCCGTCGATCGACGAGCGACGTTGACGTTCCGCGCAACAACGAAGTGCGTCGAATCGCAATCGCTGAATCTGTGCATCAGCAAATGTGATGCGCTCGCACCTAAGTTACGCCTATTCGTGTTCTTCGCGGCCATTCCCCCAACCCGGCGAGCCGCTTCCACCGTTTCGCAAGTGCCATGCCCAAGAGTGAAAATCTCGTGTACAAACGTTACGCATGGGTCGCGCCAGGCGACGTAAACGCCTTCTTTGGCTTGATGTTAGACAACATCGGCGTCCTCGTGCTGGCCGTCGGCACGCTGGCCGGCACGTTCGGCTTCCCGGCAACTTTTGCACTGCGTTACATGATCCCCGGCACGATGCTGGGGGTTCTCGTAGGCGACGTTGCCTTTACCATCCTGGCGTTCTGGGTCGCGCGGCGCACTGGGCGCGACGACGTAACCGCGATGCCCCTGGGGATCGATACTCCGAGCACCTTCGGCATGGTGTTTTTCGTGTTGGGGCCGGCCTTTCTGGATGCCAAGGCCGGCGGGCTGGACGAGACCGAAGCGGCACGCCTGGCGTGGCACATCGGCATCTGGTCGATCCTCTGGAGCGGCCTCTTTAAGCTCGCCTGCGCGCCCGTCAGCGGTTGGGTTCACCGCCTCATTCCGCGCGCGGGCCTGCTCGGCTCGCTGGCGGCCATCGCCCTGGTGCTGATCGCCTTCATTCCCTTGGTGGAAATCTGGCATGAGCCCCTCGTCGGGCTCCCAGCGCTGGCCGTGATTCTCTGTACGCTCGTCGCGCGGAAGAAGTTCCCCTTCAAATTGCCGGGCGCGTTGGCGGCGTTGCTGGTCGGCGGCGGGATCCATTATTTCCTGCTGGCGATCGGCTGGAATCACGCCTCGGCCACGCCGTTCGATCCCGCCTCGGCCCTCTGGCCGACCGAGTGGCTGACCGCCTTTCGTTTCGAGTGGTGGGGCGCCATGGCGGCGAGTACCCGTTACCTGCCGATCGTGATTCCCTTCGCCTTGGCGACGGTCGTCGGTGGCATCGACTGCACGGAGAGCGCCAAAGCGGTCGGCGACGAATACCACACCGGCACGGTGATCGGCATCGAGGCGGTGGCGGCGATCGTCGCGGCGCTCTGCGGCGGCGTCGTGCAAACCACCCCGTACATCGGCCACCCAGCGTACAAAGCGATGGGCGGCCGCGCCGGCTACACGCTAGCGACCGCCCTCTTCGTCGGCAGCGCCGGCGTGTTCGGCTACTTCGGCTATCTCTTCGCCTGGCTCCCGCCGGTCGCGCTGTTTCCGATTCTCATCTTTGTCGGCATCGAGATCACAGCGCAAAGCTTCCACGCCACGCCCGATCGGCACTACCCCGCGGTCGCCCTCTGCTGCCTCCCGGCGATGGCGACGCTCGTCATGTTGAACGTCGGCGAACTCCTCGGCGCGACGGGCCAAGACATCAATGCATTGCCCTCGCACTTGACGCTGAAGCTAATCACGCTCCGCGTGTTGTCCGCCGGATTCATCGTTACCAGCCTACTCTGGGCCGCGGCGCTGGCGGCGATGATCGACAATAAACTCCGCGTGGCCGCGGCATTCTTTGCAGTCGCAGCGGTCGCCAGTCTCTTCGGCGTGATTCACTCGCCATTTCCCAACAGCCCTCTGGCGCTTCCCTGGGCGCTGCCGGAAGACCTCCCCGCCAGCGCCGCGGCGCTCGCGCCAACCCGCGTTGCGCTCGCGTACGGACTCGTGGCCGGGATGCTCTTGGCTTGGGATACTTACGCGACGCGCCTTGGCGAGCAGTTGCCCATGCGTTAGTCGACGTCCTACTCCCGGCGCTGACGCTTCCGGCTCCAATCAGCGCACTTACCGCCGCGCCCGGGCGTGCTTCAGCGGCAGCCAGGCCCCGTCCTGCTTGCTGCTTTCCACACATTGCTGGATGAAGTACATCCCTTCCACGCCGTCGTTGACGTTCGGGTAGAGCGTGTTCGTCTTCTCAAACTTATCTCCCGTCGCGCGGGCGGTCATCGCGTCGTAGGCGGCGCGGTAGACGTTGCCGAATGCTTCCAGGTAACCTTCTGGATGCCCGCTCGGGATACGGCAGGAAGCCTTGGCCGCGTCGACGATGAACGGCGCATTGGGGTCGCGCGTGTAGATCGCGTGCGGTTGGCCATTGCGGCGGAAGAACAGTTGGTTCGGATTCTCCTGATACCAGGCGAGCGAACCCTTCGTGCCGTCGATTTCAATGAAGATATCATTCTCGCGACCGTGAGTGATTTGTGAGGCGGTTACGGTGCCGAGCGCCCCGTTCTCCATGCGAATCACCGCGTGGCCGTAGTCGTCGAGCTTCCGCCCTTGCTCGAACGTCTTCAGGTGGCAACTGACGTCCTTGGGCAGCAATCCCGTCATGAACCGCGCCAGGTTGTAGGCATGCGTGGCGATGTCGCCGAAGCAGCCCGCGGCGCCGCTTTTCGTGGGGTCGGTCCGCCAGGCGGCTTGTTTCTGATCGGAGGTTTCCAGCCGCGTGCGCAGCCAGCCTTGGATGTAGTTCGAGCGAAACGCGTTGATCTCGCCGAGATCGCCGGCCAGGATCATCTCACGCGCCTGGCGCACCAGCGGATTGCCGGTGTAGTTGTGCGTGACGGCGAAGACGACGTTCGATTTGTCGACGATCTTGGCCAACTCCTCGGCCTGCGCGAGGTCGAACGTCATCGGCTTATCGCACATTACGTTGAAGCCAGCCTCGACCGCAGCCTTCGCGATCTCGAAGTGCGTGTGGTTCGGCGTGGCGACCGAGACGAAGTCGATCCGCACGTCGGCCGGCAGCGCCTTTTCCTTCTCGATCAACTCCTGGTACGAGCCGTAGGCCCGGTCCGCGGGGATGTCGTAATCGGCGGCGGAAGCCTTGGCCTTCTCGGGATTGCTCGACAGCGCGCCGGCGACGAGCGCCGCGCGATTATCGAGCACGGCCGCGGTGCAATGCACGCGTCCAATGAAAGCACCTTGGCCGCCACCGACCAAAGCCATACGAAGTTTACGATTGAGGGCGCCGTTGGTGGGCATGGTGTGGGGGAGGAGAAAAGGAGAATAGAAGAAAAGGAGGAAAGAAGGGGGAGGAAGGCGGTCGAATGTGTGGGAGTCGTTCGACTTACTTTCCGTGTCCTTCCGTGTGTTCCGTGGACAACACCCGAATCCAATCGTTTGAGTGATTCTCGGGCTAGCCACCTTCGCGCGACTATGCAATCGTCAGTCGCGTATTCGATTGACTAAGCTGTCGCATTATCGTCGCCGGAGAGTGCGTTCGCAATCCGCTCTGCCAACTCAACGAACTCCGAGTGCAATCCATGTCCGCGACTGCCGAAGTTTACTGCGTCGAATTCCTTGCCGAGACCATTCGTGAGGTCCCGAATTCTCCACTCCAAGTCTCTCTGGTCAACGCCTCGACGTGAGGACGAACGCCAACGGCGAATCGCGTACTTAGCGGTTTCCAATGAATCACATGCAACGGCACTGCCTTCCTTCGCTAGCGCGTCAATGACTGCGACGACAGTATTAATCAAGTCTTCAGAAACCGGCTCACTCTTCGCCATCGTCGTCGCGCACCAAGGAAGTTTTCTACGAATGTATCTCCCCTTCGCGTCTCTGCGACCCCGCGGTTCGACCGCACTCACACCTTCGACAGAATCAACGTAATATTCTGCCCCCCGAAGCCGAAGCTGTTCGACAGGGCGTGCTGGCACTTTGCAGGCCGGGCGACGTTCGGGATGTAGTCCAGGTCGCAATCTGGGTCGGGGGTTTCGTAGTTCGTAGTCGGCGGGAGCACCTGGTCGCGGAGGGCCAGCAGGCAGATGATCGCTTCCGTTGCGCCGGCGGCGGCGATCAGGTGGCCGGTCATGCTCTTGGTGCTGGAGACCGGAATCTTATAGGCCTGCTCGCCGAACGATTGCTTGATCGCCAGCGTTTCCACGCGATCGTTCACCGCGGTGCTGGTGCCGTGGGCGTTGATGTAGTGGATCTGGTCCTTGTTCAACTTCGCGTCGGCGAGCGCCATGTTGATGCAACTGATCGCGCCGCGCCCTTCGGGATGCGTGTCGGTGATGCGAAAGGCGTCGGCCGTGGAACCGTAGCCGGTCACTTCGCCATAGATCTTTGCGCCGCGCGCCTTGGCGCGTTCGTACTCTTCGAGCACCACCATCGAGGCCCCTTCGCCGAGCACGAACCCGTCGCGGTGCATATCAAACGGACGCGATGCCTTCGTCGGATTCTCGTTATTCGTGCTGAGCGCCGTGAGCAGGTTGAAGCCCGTCACGCCGAAGGGATGAATCATGCTATGCGCGCCGCCGGAGAGCATCACGTCGGCCTCGCCGCGGCGGATGATCTCGGTCGCCTCGCCGATCGCCTGGCTGCTCGCGGCGCAGGCGGTGAGGCAATTCGAGTTCGGCCCCTGAGCGTCGAAGAGCGCCGCCAGATGCCCGGCCGGCATATTCGGCTCTTGCTCCAGCTCGGAGATGGGGTGCATCGTCTCCAGCCCGACCTGGGTGAACTTCACCATGTCGAGCTGTTCACCTTCGCCCATCGCGGCCAGCATCATCTTCGTGAAGCGGCCGAAGTCCTGCTGCCCTTCGCCGCAGCCCAGGTAGACGCCGAATAGCGTCGGATCGATCGCCTTATCGAGCACGCCGGAGTCGGCCACCGCCTGCTTCGCCGCGCCGACGGCAAAGTGCGTATGGCGCCCCTGATAACGCCACCGCTCGGGATCTTCACCGGCCTCGGCGATCGACCAATCGCGGACCTCGGCGGAAATCTTGGTGGGAAAATTACTGGCGTCGAAGAGCGTCGTGTAAGAAACCCCCGACGCCCCCTTCAGCAGATTCTGCCAAAGCTCCTCAACCCGCGTCCCGAGCGGAGTCACGCAACCAACGCCAGTGATGACAACGCGACGCATGCAAGGGGTCCGGAGGATCGTTTGGGAGTTTAGGTGCCTTGTCGTGGGCTCCTAGTGAGGAGTGAGGAGTGATGAGTGATGAATGGGGAGAATTGCACTTCCTCCACTCATCACTCATCACTCTTCACTCATCACTCGGCCTTACGTAACTTTTCCAGCCCCGGCGGGTACGGCGTTTTGTCACTCACGTCGAACACGCCGAGCAGTTTCAGCGTGAAGACGAAGTTCTTGGGCTCGAACTGCCGGCGCTGGCGGCCGTCGTCGCGGAGGTGGGCGAACACGATCTCCCCTTCCGCCTGCAGCCGGTCGCCGACGTGACTCGTGACCGTGGCCATCGCCCCGTCGTCCTGAATGTAATCGATGACCGCCGTGTAGGTCAGCGTCTCGCCAGGGCGCGCGGGACCGTGGAACGTGAACTTTGGGATCTTAGCCAGAACGACCTTTTCCTCAAACGATCGGGCCTCGCCGACCAAGAGCCCCGCGGTCTGGGCCAGCCCTTCGATGATCAGCGACCCCGGCATCACCGGGTGCCCGGGAAAGTGGTCGTGAAGGTGCTCCTCGGCGAGCGAAAGATTCTTGATCGCCACGGCCCGCCGGCCGCTCTCGAACTCGATAAAGCGATCGATCCAAATCCAACGCATGAGAAGCCGGACAAGATGACGTAAACCGGATCGCCCGCAAGCTTTGCGCGACTCTCCGCCGCCCAAGCCCAGGGATGGCCACCACGGACAAAATCCCATCCCCAACCGCCAATCGGCCTTCCCTGGGATCGGCGCTAACCCTCAAAAAGGGGTGGCTAACGGGGCTCGAACCCGTCACCTCTGGAACCACAATCCAGCGCTCTAACCAACTGAGCTATAGCCACCATCTGCGAAGAACCTCCCAATATAGGGAAGAGAGGTCCGGAATCAAGGCGGTTCAGAGCAACCTATGGGCCTGCCGCCAAATTCGATCCCCGCCACATCTCCATTCAGCCTTTCTCCCTCCCAGATTGCCCAAGACGCAGCCGTGGCGAGCGGGTAAACTGCCGCTCCGCTTGCACTTCCGGCCGCCGCCCGAGCGACTGGCAAAAAGGGGGGTGAAAATTGACGATTCTTTTACACGCGTCCGACTGCCGGGTGACATGCCAGATGTCCTCGATCTCTAGAATTCGGCGACGTGATGGAAAGGCGAATTCTTAGGAGCCGATTGCATGTCCACCGTGATCAATCCTCGCCCAAAGCACAAGTCCAAGGGCGATCGTTCGAACGTCGAGGCGATTCCGGCCGAACAGGAGCTGGTTTACACGCCCCCGGCGACCACGCCTGACGAAGACGCGAAATTCCACCAGTTGGAGAACCGCTGGGCCAAAGGCATTGACTGGGTCAACGCCATCTGGCTCGGCTTTGTGCACGTCGGAGCCCTCGTGGCGCTGCTCCCGTACTTTTTCACCTGGAAGGGGGTGGCGATCGCCGTGGCCCTGTACTGGGTCACTGGCAGCCTAGGCATTTGCCTCGGCTTCCACCGCTACCTGACGCACGGCGGCTTTGTCACCTACAAGCCAATCCGCTGGCTGTTCGGGCTGATTGGCGGCCTCGCTGGCGAAGGCCCCGCCCTCAACTGGGTGGCGGTCCACCGCAAGCACCACGCGCATAGCGATCTGCCGGGCGATCCCCACTCCCCGCACGACGGCGCCTGGTGGAGCCACATGCTCTGGCTGATGCCCAACAATGGCAGCGATTATTACCGCGAAATGCATCGCCGCTACGCCCCGGACTTGCTTAAAGACCCGGTGATGCGGTTCCTCGACTACGCCTTCCTGCCGTCGCACTGGCTGCTGGGCACGGCGCTGTTTCTGTGGGGCTACCTCGGCTGGGACTTCCAGACCGGCTGCTCGTTCGTTGCCTGGGGGATGTTCGTCCGAATGTGCTTCGTCCTGCACGTTACGTGGCTCGTCAATTCCGCCACGCACATGTGGGGCTACACCAACTACAAGACCACGGACGACAGCAAGAATCTCTGGTGGGTCGGCATGCTGGCCTTCGGCGAAGGGTGGCACAACAACCACCACGCCTTCCAGCGCATGGCCCGCCACGGTCACAAGTGGTGGGAAATCGACGTCACCTACTACGCGATCGTGGTGATGGAAAAGCTCGGCCTCGCGTGGAACGTCGTGCACGATGTGCCGCAGCGCGAGAGGAGAAAAGAAGAAGAGGAGAAAAGGAGAAAAGAAGTCGCAGGCGCGGCGTAGCAGCCGGCGTCGTCGCAGGAAAGCGCAGTTCCCTGTTGTGGAGCGGTCTCCTGACCGCTCCACCGAGTAAGACGCCATCGCCTCCGCGCCGCCTCAGCCTGGTCGCAGCGGAGACATTCGATCGGGTTCGCGAATTGCGATGATGAATCTGCCGGTTATTGACAAATCGTTGCTTCTCGCGACCTACTTTCGCGGCAACACTCCCAACCAAGGCGTGTGGACATCTAGTTCGGATCAAGTCGTCACTTTGTCCCTGTTCTACACGGGCGACATCACATCGCTCGAATGCCAATCTCGCTTCGCAAATAGGGGATACGTCGGCGGCCTCTACAATGACGATGGCGAATTACGTCCGCAAATCGAGTCGCGATACCAGCACTTGATCAATTTGCTTCGAGAGTATCCGCAACTGATCGAGGGTGGCGGAGATTTCGAGTTGCCTGCCTATCCGACATTTACCGCCTGCCGACTGACTGAGGATGGAATTCGATTAATACCTGGCATCATTGATTCATTCCCGCGCAAACCTGATTTCCCCGGCTGGCCAGACCAACGCGCATATCCTGACGTGGTGTGACCAGTTCAAATCACAATGCTCGGGTGGATATGCCGTGGCGCCATTGCCCCGGACATCGCAAGTATTGACATCAAAACCGTTCGCCGCGGCCCCGTGAACGGGGCCTCAACATTGCCACCGATACTCATGCACCAAGGAGGGTGCAATGGCGCTATCCAAGTTACGGCTCTCGCGCGGTCCGCTACGGTGGTGGATCATGTTGGCCGGGCTTTTCCTGGCTGAGATCTCCGCCGCGCGTTTCACCTTCGCCCTGGCGATGATCGCCGCCGGAACCGCGCTCCATGTCTGGGCCAAGGCGTCCCTGTGGCAGAATCGCCAACTCTCGACCGACGGCCCGTACCGCTTCTCGCGCAACCCGTTTTACGTCGCGAACCTGCTGATCGACGGCGGGCTGCTCGTCGTAATCGGCCGTTGGGACGTGGCGATTCCCGCGCTCCTGGCCTGGATCTGGGTCTACCACCGCACGATCCGCTCGGAAGAAGCGACGCTCGCAAAACTCTTTGGCGAGGCATTCCTAGAATACTGCCGCAAAGTGCCGCGATTCTTCCCTCGACCGCGCAAGTTTCTGCGCTCCTTCGAAGTCCACGGCCCGCGCACCGATTGGAATAACGTCAACCTCACGACCGGCGCCGAATGGACCCGCGCCTGCCGCGTGATGATGTGCCCCTGGCTCTTACTGACGGCCGCAATTGCCCGCACGGAAGGCTTCGCCGCCATTGATTCGGTGCCTTTCAACACGGCGCTCGGCGTCGTGATCGCCTGGTACGTCCTCAGCGCCACCCTCCCGATCTGGCGCAAGCAACGCTTCCCAGCGGCTCACTAGCCCGTGGCGCCAGCGAGGGAGAGTTGATATTGAATCCATGTTCCATGTCGAACATGAATCGACATCCACTCTCCCTCGCTTGCGCGTCGGGCTATTGAACGTCGTCTCGCCACACCGTCCTGCCTTCCTCCCTTTTCCGTGTCCCTCCGCGTATTCCGTGGACCAACCTCCCTCTTTGCGCCTTTTCGCGTTCTTCGCGGCCATTCCGTCGCTGGCCTACGGCGTCCCACGCAGTTGCTCGTCCAACCACTGATACGCCTCCGCGCGAATCGCATCCGGAAACTCATGCGGCGCGTCGGGAAAGACGAACTTCATCCGCGATGCGGCGCCGTGCAGGGCGTAGATGCTTCCCGCGCTGTCCATCACTTCGCGTACGCCAGCGACTTCAAAATTGCTGTCATGTAACGGAGCATTCACAAAGATCCCCCGCGGCGCAAGCGACGCCATCAATTCGTGGAAGTCAAAAGGCACCAGATCGGGATCACTCTGGTACTTCTCGCGGATGCGCGGCATATATACGGCGCTCGTCCAGCCCTTCAAGTTGCCGCCGTAGTAATGGTGAAACCCGGTGAACCCGCAGCTGGTCACGACCGCTTTCAATCGCGGCTCGAACACCGCGGTGAAGATTGCGTTGTGGCCGCCGAGCGAATGCCCAATGACGCCCATCTGCTCCGCGTCGACTTCGTCCAGCGAGGCGAGCAGATCGACGCCGCGGACGTTATTCCAGATCGCCTTCATCGAACCGCTCACGTACGGCTCGCCGGCGCGGTCGAAATCGTAGGCGTAGTCGCCGAACGTCGGATAGTCGGGAACCAGGCACACGTAACCGCGCTCCGCCAACTCCTGCGCATAGTGGAGAGAATCGAGGCCCCCCAGTCCGGCCGGTTCCCCTTTGCCGATCGCCGTCGTCTGGTGCAGGCACAACATGGCGGGACGTGGTTTCGCGTCGCCACGCGGCAGCAGCAAGTATGCCGGCACGCGATCTCCCGGCTCCGGCGCGTAGGTGATTTTGCGCCGCACGTAATTCGGCGTCTCGACCGTTTCCAGGACTTGCACGTCGAGCGCGCAGCGCCGATCCTTCCCTGGCAACGGTCCCATCACGTCCTGCACGGCGGCGAGCACTTGCTCCCGGCGACGATTCCAGTCAGCTACCGTGCGAATCGGCTGCGCCTGCCCGGACGCATCCTGATACGTCGATAAGTCCGAATGCTCGCCCGCCGCGGCGATCGCGCCGACGAGCATCGAAACCGCAACGCAGATGGCTCGAAATGACATAAGGCGGTTCTCGTCGACGTTCGTAGGGAGCCCTTATCATAGCGGCTGATGGACCTCGCAGCGCCGCGCGGCGCTCCATTTCTTCCGCTGACGCCGGATGTTAGATTGCCTCGCATGCGCGAAGTGTGGCTGCAAAGCAATCGTCGAATGTTGATCCTCGGGACCGCCCTCGCGCTGGCGGGAATCCCGCTCGCGGGCGCCATTTTAGCGGTCGCTGACCCGACGATCGGCCGAATCCTCGCCGCGCTGCTGCTGCTTGCCGCGACCGCGCAACTTGTCGTCGTCGCCCTGATGTGGCGGCAACCGCGGCTCGCGTTCGACGGCCGCTCGCTCCTCGCCTACCTGCAGGGGCCCAGGCCGATTCGCATTCCGATCGAGATCGTCGAAGCTTTCCTCCTGGGGCAAGGCCCGGCGCTCCTGCCCGGCGAGAAGCACGCCCGGACCGAAACCGCGACGCTCGTCATCAAGCTCTCGGACCGCGCCGAAGAGTGGTCTCACGTCGCGGTCGATCCCCGGCTGGCGAGCTGGTGCGACAGCTACATCACGATCCGCGGCACCTGGACCGAACCGCTCAACCTCGCCGTCGTCAAGCGGCTCAACGAACGGCTGGCGGCGATTTCCCGGCCGGTTCCGGAGCGCGCGGCGCGATGAAACGTCTCCTGGTCAGCGTTCGCGACGCCGCCGAAGCGCGGATTGTGCTCGATTGCGGCGTCGACCTGATCGACATCAAGGAACCGAACCAAGGCGCGCTCGGCGCGGCCGATCCCTCCGTGTGGCGCGAAGTGCTCGGCTGCCTCGAAGGCCGCGTCCCGGTGAGTTGCGCCCTCGGCGAACTCGCCAGCGCGGCGCAAGCCGCTGAACACGTTCCGGACGGAATGGCGTTCATCAAAGTCGGCCTCGCCCGAGCAGCGGCAAGCGATGACTGGCGCGACCGCTGGGCAAGACTCCTCGCCACGCGCCCCGCCGGCTGCGCTGCCGCGGCCGTCGTTTACGCCGACTGGCAAACCGCCGCCGCGCCGGCCCCATCGCAAGTGCTCAAGCATGCCTTGCGCCTCGGTTGCACGGCCCTGCTCGTGGACACGTTCGACAAGCGCCACGGCCATGTTTTCGACCATTGGCCTACCGCCGCGCTCAACGTGTTCCTCAGCGAAGCCGCGCACACCGGTCTCACCACGCTCCTCGGCGGCGGCCTCACCTGGGACGCGCTCGCTACGGCCATGGACACGCCCGCCGATTACCTCGCCGTCCGCGGCCTCGCCTGCGGCGGCCACCGCACCGACGGCATCGACAGCAACGCCTGCCGCCAACTCGCGGAACGCATTCACACAAACTCCCAACACTAGCCCGACGCGCCAGCGAGGGAGAGCCGGCGCAATCTCCTCGCACAACATCGAACATCCACTCAACTCCCCTCGTTCCTCCACTCAGTGACCTCTGTGCCTCTGTGGTGAATCAAGCTCACCAAATCGCACCGGCAGAAGCCTCACGCACTCGCACGAAAGTTCCTCAATCGCAAGCTGTTCGTGACCACCGAAACGCTCGAAAGACTCATCGTCAGGCTCGCCAGGATGGGCGACAACAGCCAGCCCGTGAACGGGTAAAGCGCTCCCGCGGCGATCGGAATCGCGGCCACGTTGTAGGCGAACGCCCAAAACAGGTTTTGGCGGATCGTCCGCATCGTGGCGCGCGAGAGGGCGAGCGCGTTGACGACGCCGTGCAGGTCCGCGCCGATCAACGTGATATCGGACGCCTCGATCGCCACATCGGCTCCAGCGCCGATCGCGAATCCCACGTCCGCCTGCGCGAGGGCCGGCGCATCGTTGACGCCGTCTCCCACCATGCCGACGCGCTCGCCCACTTGTTGCAGCTCAGCGACTTTTTTCGCCTTGTCGCCCGGCAGCACCTGGGCGAATACTTCGTCGATGCCGACCTGCCGTGCTACGGCTGCCGCGGTGCGCGGGTGATCGCCGGTCATCATCAACACGCGCATCCCCATGTCTTTCAACGCGGTGATCCCCTGCGCGGAACTCGGCTTGATCGGATCGGCGATGGCGATTAACCCGTGGCAAACGCCTTCGATCGCGACAAACATCACCGTTTTGCCATCTTCCGCGAAGCGCTGCGCCGTCGCATCAAGCGCCGCGTCGACCGCGATGTTCTGCTCGCCGAGCAGCGCGGCGTTCCCCAGGATGATCGTGCGCCCGGCGACTTCGGCGCGAATCCCGCGCCCCACCAGCGCAATAAACGTATCCGGCGCATTGGGCCGCAATCCGCGCTCCTCCGACGCGCGGATCATCGCCGCGCCGAGGGGGTGTTCGCTGCCTCGCTCGGCACTCGCGGCCAGCCTCAACAGTTCTCCCTCCGTGATGCCCGCCAGCGCCACGATGTCCGTCACCGCCGGTTTCCCCGCGGTGATCGTGCCGGTCTTATCGAGCACGATGGTGCTCAACCGCTGGGCGTTTTCGAGCGCCTCTCCCCCTTTGATCAGCACGCCCAGCTCCGCGCCGCGTCCGGTGCCGACCATAATCGCGGTCGGCGTCGCCAATCCCAGCGCGCAAGGGCAAGCGATAATCAGCACCGCGACGGCGTTGACGAGCGCCAACGACAATCGCGTTTCAGTCGGCGCGACGGCGAACCAAATAATGAACGTCACGAGCGCCACGGCGAGCACGATTGGCGTGAAGATGCCGCTCACCACGTCGGCCAGACGCGCGATCGGCGCTCGCGCGCCTTGCGCCTGCTCCACCAGCCGCACAATCTGCTGCAACGTCGTGTCGCTTCCCACGCGCGTCGCCTGGTAGCGAAAACTCCCCGTGCCGTTCATCGTGCCGCCGACGACTTCATCGCCACGATGCTTCGCCACCGGCAGGCTCTCGCCGGTCAGCATCGATTCATCGACCGCCGAGGCGCCGCTGATGATCACGCCGTCGACCGGCAATTTCTCGCCAGGGCGAACCAGCACGACATCGCCGACGACGACCTGCTCTACGGGCACGTCGATTTCGCGCAAGTCGCGCACCACCCGCGCGGTGGCCGGTTGTAGATTCAATAGCCGGCGAATCGCCGCGCCGGTACGTCCTTTCGCGCGCGATTCCAGCAGTCGCCCTAACAGAATGAGCGCGATAATCACCGCGGCCGCTTCGTAATAGACGGGCGGACCGTGCATGGCGCCGCTCGCCGCCTGGGCGAACCACTGCGGCGCCACGGTCGCCGCCGCCGAGTACACGTACGCCGCGCCGGTGCCGAGCGCCACGAGCGTGTTCATATCGGCGGCGCCGTGCCGCAGCGATTTCCACGCCGCGCGATAAAATCCACCGCCCGAGTAGAACACCACCGGCGTGGTGAGCGCGAACTGCAGCCAGTTCACCCCGGCGAAATCGAGCCATGGAATGGCGCCGTGCGACATGGCGATCAGCAGCACCGGGGCCGAGAGGACCGCGGCCACGATCAACCGGCGGCGCAGATCGGCGTACTCCGCCGCGCGCGCCGACTCGATGGGATCGGCCTCCGGCGTGGCAGCAGGAACGTCGTAGCCGGTGTCGCGCACCGTCTGTCGCAGCGCGGGCACGCCGGTGAGGCCGGGATCGAATTCCACGGTGGCCCGCGACGTGGCGAAATTGACCCGCGCCTCGCGCACTCCCGGAGCGGCCGCCAGCGCTCGTTCGATTCGTTGCGCGCACGCGGCGCAGCTCATGCCGGTAATCGGCAATTCGACGCGTTCGGTGGAATTGGTCGCCATCCGTCCGGCCCTCGCTTTCTGAAGGCCCAACCCGGCCCCCATCAATTCTCCGCAGGCCGTGCGTCGCGGCAAGCCGCCCATGCTACCTTGCGGGGCCGAGACCGCTGGCTTACACTCGGGCTATGCTCTCGATTCGCGAAGAAGACGGCATCACGTGGATTCAATTCGGGCCCATCTACGACGCGCTCGACGAACCGGCGATGCAGTCCACCAGTGACGCCGTGTTGGCGGCGGCCCAGGATCTCTCGCCGCTCGTGGCCTGCGATTTTTCGCAGACCAAGTACTTCGGCTCCGCGTTCATCGAAATCCTGGCCCGCACCTGGCAGCGCCTGCGCAACCGCGGCGGGCACATGGTCTTCTTTGGCCTGAAACCGTTCTGCCGCCAGGTGCTGACGATCACGAACCTGGACGATGTCTGGGATTTCGTCGAGACGCGGGAAGCGGCGATCGCGGCGCTGCGAGCGCACAAGTAACTGCGCGGTCGCTGGGCGGGCGTCTTACGGCGTGATCGCGCGGAAGAAATTGCGGACCGGCTGGCCAGGGTAATAGACCTTCGGCCTCACGACCGCCGACGGGTAATAAGCGTTCACGGGAGCGACGTAGTACGCGCTCACCGGCGTCGCGTAGCTCACCACCGGGCTATAGGTCACGACAGGGCTGTACGTCGTGACGGGGCTGTACGTCACCACCGGACTGTAGCTGGTCACCGGGCTATATGAGGTCACGGGACTGTACGAAGTCACTTCACTGTAATCGGTCACAGGACTGTAAGACGTCACCGGGACGGAATAGCTGTAATTGGTCACGGCCCCTTCGCTGACGACCGGGCTGTACGAGGTAACGGTGTCGTACTCCACGGTCGGGCGATAGGTCGTCTGGTACGAGGCCGCCTCTTCGATCAACGGCCGGTAGGTCGTGACAGGTTTCCACGTGTCGACCTCGGTCACCGTTTCCCCAACGACCGGCGAATATGTGACCACTTCTTGCTCGGGAATGGTCGTCACGGTTGACTCAACGACCGGGCTGTAAAGCTCCTGGCCGGCGACGCTGCGCGAACCCACGACGCAAAGGCTGGCGGCCAGAATCAGCGAGAAGATCTTCATGGAGTTCATCCTTTTTCGTTTGGCAACCCGGCCCGATCGGCAGCCCTCGCGGAGCTGGCCTTCTGAAAACATAGTTCAAATCGGGACGGCTCTCGGCGCGCTTATCGATGATCTTGAGCAAATGTTGTTCGATTCGGGAAAATTATCTCGCGTCGGGCCGGCCGAGCAAGCGTCGCAATAAGATTGCGCCGACTTTTCGGCCCGCGCTGCGCGAAATTGCGTAAACCGTAGCGGTTGCATCGACTTCCCGGGTCGCGCGGCGAGCGCCACGCCGCTGCGATTCCCGTACTTACCCCTCATTCGATTGCTTTCCACGACCACGAACTGTGTTAAACTGCGTAATGTGGCTGCACAGATGATGCCTCGATGCCCATCCGGCCGATGCATGGTTGTTGTGCGGCCATCCCACCTTTGCCTTAGGCGGCCCTCCCTTGGCAAGCGAGCCGACTCCATTTCCGACCATTCCGGCGGTGCTGCCGTTGCGGTTCCGCCCCTTCGTTGAATGGGTCACCCGTGGCGGCGAGGCGGCGTTTCAGTTCCAGGAAGCCCCCTCGGGAAGCGACCTGCCGGTGGCCTCGCGGCGCGTCTTACGAGCCCTGCTGCTCGATGGCGAGCGCGACGGCTGTTTGGAATTCGCCTCGCCGGCCGGACACCCGCTGAGCGTGCAGCCGATCGCGGGGCAGTTGTTCGCTGCTTACCGCGTCGACGGCGGGCATGTCTTGCTGGCCGGTTGCCAGCTCGAAGAGCACCTCGTCTGCGTCGTCGAATGGTCGGATGGCGCCGTGAGTCACCACACTGCCGCCGGCGACGCCGTGCCGGCGCAGATGAGCCAATCGCTCGGGCTGCATCACCTGGAGCGCGAGCCGGGTTTGGGCGATATCAGCTCCACCGAGGCGGCCCGTGCCATCGCGTCGCTTTGCGCGCGATCGGCCGACGCCTCGGGCGCTCCTCGTCACATCACCCTGGTGCAATGCCGCCATGCGAGCGGCAAAGTCCGCTTCACGATCGGCAACGTCACTCGAGAACTGCCCTTTGCGGGCTGGACCGGCAGCTTCACGCCGCCGCCATTCGTTTGCCCGCACACGGGCGTCGAGACGTTTCACCTGGCCGCGACCGACGACGGGCGCATCGCAGCGGCGGATGAGATCGTCGCGTGCCATCGCACCGGGCGAAGGCTGTTGCGCCAGGAACTCGCCCGCTGTGCCGGCAGCGGCGCGTACGTGCTTCCGCAGTACGCTGTGACCTGTCACGTGACCGGCGAAACGGTGGAACAATCGGCGTTGGTCGAATGCGCCACGTGCCGTCAGTTGGTCAGCCCGCATGCGCTTGAGGACGGCGTCTGCGCAGCTTGCCGGGCCCTCGCGCCGGTGGACGCGTCCGATGAACGCCTGGCAAGAATCCTCGCCGCGCACGCCGGCCTGAGCCGTTGGCGTCACTGGAAACTGGCCGAGACCGCCGACGTCTTCATCGCGCAGGGACAGGGCGTCTGGCAGCGACTCCTCGCGGTCTTTGATCGCCAAACTTTGCATTGCCGTCACCTGGCGACCCGCAATCGCTTATCGAACCAATGGGCGCCGCTCAACAGCGACGCCATCCGGGAAACGCTGGGCAGCTAACTGCATCGGTCGCCGCGCGCCGCGCCGCCGCGTACACTGGCGGTTGTGTCGTTTTCCCAGTTCAACGTGCGGAACTTGGTAACCGCCTTCGCTCATGCCACGACCGGCAGGCCGCCTTCGATTTCCCCACCCGGACGAAGCCGATCCCGAAGGCTCTGGCCTGCTCGGCGTCGGCGGCTGGCTGGATGTCGACACGCTCCTGGCCGCCTATCGCCAAGGCGTTTTCCCCTGGCCCAGCTCGGACGGGCTGCTCGCCTGGTGGTCGCCGGAACCGCGCGCGATCATCGAATTCGACGAGTTCCACGTCGCGCGGCGTCTCGCGCGCACGTATCGCCAGGGACGCTTCCAACTGTCGATCGATCGTGATTTCCCGGCGGTCATTCGCGGCTGCTCCACGGCCCCCTATCGGCCGGAAGGCACGTGGATCACGCCGGAAATGCTCGCCACCTACGAAGCCTTTCACCGCGCGGGCTACGCGCATAGCGTCGAGGCCTGGCACGAAGGCGAACTCGCGGGCGGACTCTACGGCGTCGGCTTGGGAGGTATGTTCGCCGCGGAGTCGATGTTCTTCCAAGTCCCCGACGCCGCGAAAGTCGCGCTCGTGTACCTTGTCGAGCGTCTCCAGGCCTGCGGCTTCACGTTATTTGACGTACAACAGTTGAACCCCAACACGGCCCGCTTCGGCGCGAAGGAAATCCCCCGCAGTGAATTCCTCGCCCGCGTTCGCGCCGCAATACCGCTGGATGTACGATTGACCGCATAGTTCGC